>JAGVZH010000029.1 GCA_018302745.1 Candidatus Woesearchaeota archaeon | reverse complement strand
CATTGTTTGCAGGAGGAGGGAAAAAAAAGAGGATATACAGGATAACAGCAAGAAAGCAGAGAAAGAGACAAGAAGGGATGTTTGACATAATAAACAAGTATTCCCCAAATATGAAAATAAGGGAATGGTATGACCACCAAGTTCATGGTGTTTATGGTCCTGAAGAAGCTTTAATAGATGCTTTACAAACACAAAGCTTCAGGTTAATATTAGCAAGCATGAGGCTGTTCAATCACATTAAAGACTGGAAAAAAATTTACAAATTAGCAAAAGAAAATAACTGCTGGCAGAAAGTAGGGGCATTATATGATGTTTCAAGACTGTTTTTTAAAGTAAAAAAGATGCCGGAAAGATACAGGAAAAGGAATATATCTTTTAATAAATATGACTTAAAGGAGATATGATGATAACATACAAAGACCAGGATGATTTATTTAAGAGTATAAGTGATAACTTAAAAAAAGATGTAGAATGCTATGCATTTGGTGGAACAGCGATGATGTTTTATGGCTATAAAGATGACACAAAAGACATTGATCTATTGTTCAATACCTTAGAAGACAGGTCTGAATTTATAAAAGTATTAGAAAACTTTGGATATGAAGAGTTTAGCCCTGTAAAAATTTATACTCCTGAAAAATTAAGAGACGAACACAAGCCAGTTATGTATAAAATTGGTGACAGCAGATTTGACCTTTTTGTAAAAAAAATATTTCACACTGTAATCAGCCCTAAAATGAAGGAAGATATATTTGCCGTCCATGAATTTAGAGGCAGGCATAAACTCTCAGTAAATGTTTTGAGAAAAGAGCATCTTGTTTTGTTAAAAGGTGTAACAGAAAGGGATAAGGATTTTGAGGATATATTAACTATAATTAGAAAAGATAAGGATTTTGACTGGCAGTATTTTATTGATGAAGTTATATGGCAGTTTAATCATGGAGACAAATGGGTTTTAATAGATGTTGAAAAAATGATGAAAGAGCTGAAAAAGTATATTTTTATAGAGGAGAAATACTTTAAACAAATCTATAAGGCTGCAGATAAGATAAAAAAATAATTATTTTTTCTTCTTGGATTTTTTAGGCTTTTCATCCTCTTCTTCAAACTCTTCCTCTTCTTCTGTGAAGAAATCCAATAATTCTTTTCTGTATTTTATCCCTAAGACAACTACCAAGATTGCTATTACTGCAATCAGGATATGATTCCTGTACTTCACTAGACTATCAAGATTAGCTTTTCCCAAAGATGCTGTTGATTCTGCTACAGGCCTTTCTTTTTTTCCTAACAACTTGTTTAAAATTGATTCTTTATCTTCAACTGCCTTTTTTTCTACAGATTTTTCTTCCTCTTCTTCATCAAAAACTGATGAAAAGAAATCTCCTTCTTTAGTTTCGGATTTTTCTGCAGTTTTTTCAGCAGGAGTTTCTTCTGTCTTCTCTTCTAAAACAGGCTCTGAAGGCTCTTCTTCAATTTTTATATCCTCTACTTCCTCTTCTTCCTCTTGCAAACTTTCTACATCATCTTCTGTTACTATCTCTTCAATTTCCTTGTTTTCTTCAGATGTTACTTCTGGAATTCCGAACAAGAATTTTAACAATTTACTCCAAAAACTTTCTTCCTTAACAGACTCTTCAGGAGGCTCTTCTGGCTGTCCTAACTGAGGCTCTGTAATTTCTATGTTTAATGTTTCTGTATCTAAAATATTAGTCTCATCTAACTTGACTGTTATTTTAGCTTTGTAATTTCCCAAGCCAATGTTTTTTGTAGGAGCTAAATACAGATAAATAGTATCTGCTGTATTTGGCTCTAAAGTTATTGTTGAAGGATTTAATTGTGTAAATGTTGCTGCTGTTCCAGACAATCCAAGAATGAACTCAGATCTTTGTGTTCCATTGTTTTCTATTGTCAAAGGAACTGTTGTAGGGGATTCCTGCGGAACTGAAACAAAATTTTCCTCTAATCTTAAGTCTGGATTATAGCATTGCTGCTGAGTTAAAACTTTTATATTTAATTTGCCCTCATCAGAATAGCCTTTATCCTCACTTTCCACTAAAACATTTAAATCAAAGCTTTCTTTTTCATTTATCGGAGGATTGACAGTTAACTTTAATGTCTCTTTTTGACCAGGAGTTAATTCCAAAGATGCCTTGTCTAAAGATGTCCAAGAAGGACCAAATAATTTAACATTAAACTTATCTTTCTGCTCACCATTATTCAAAACATCCACATTAAATGTTTTTGCTAAAGCTGCACAAACATTATCCTCATCTTTTTCTATTGAAACAGAAAGCTCATGGCAGTCTCTTGCATTTATCTTCAGAGGCTGTATGAATCCCTGCTTTCCTTCCTTATCAACAACAGTTACTGAAATATCATAGTCTCCAGCAACATCATAATCTGGAGAAGCTATTAAATTCACGAAGCCTTTCTGACCTGGCTTTAATGTTAAAGAAGTTTTTTCCAATACAGCCCATGTAGGACCGCTTAATTCAAAATTGTATGTATTGTCTGTTGTTCCTGTATTTGTTACTGTAATAGGAACCAATAAAGTTGAATGGTCACATATGCTGTGAAATTCCTTGTCTACCCCTATATTATAATCAAAGCATCCCTGAACAACTACTTCTGCTGTTGATGAGCTTACAGTTCCTAAAGTGCTTTTTGAAGTTAATGTAAACTGATGAGTTCCTCTTGCTTCCTGAGGAACAGTAGCATAAGCAAAAACAGTTTTTTGCTGGTTTGATGCTAAATCAACCTTATCCTGGGACAAAACAACCCATGGAGAAGCTGATCCTGCTGTAGATAATAAATAAGCTTCCTGAAATTTGCCTGTATTTTTAATGTTAAAGTCGTATTTTACAATATTTCCAGGGCATGTTGTCTGTGAATTTACTTCCTGAATATCTACCTTATAGCAGTCCAAAACGTTTACTGAAATTGATGATTTTTTTGTTGATTTTCCATCATTAACATTTATGTCTAATGAATAAGTTCCTGGTAGTGTGTTTGATGGAGGAGTTATATAAGTATAAACAGTTTTTTGACTTGCTGTTGAGAAACCTGTTGGAACAGATGTTGTCCATTGTGATGCTGAGCCTGCAATATTAACACTGTAAGTTCCTGATCCTGCTACTGTTGTTGTGACTAATTCTGTTGTTGATGGGCATAAAGAAACAGAGGATGATGCTGATGATATATCAAATGCTAAAACTATGTTTATTAAGAAAAGAGACATAACAATATATGTCACTGCGAACTTCCACTTCATTTTTAAGTTACCCCCTTTTTGTTAGTAACAAAAGAATTAGGCTGTTTAAATTGATTTTGTTTCTGGAGAATATAATTGTTTTATTTATCCGATGGTAATGAAATTAAACCCTTTTATCCAAAAATGAGCATTATCACTAAAATAGTACTAATTAGAGTTATAAGCAGTTTTGCATAAAAAAAAGTTAATTATTACTAAAAGAGGAACATTTATAAATGTAATACATTTATCAATATTGTATGACAATAATCTCTGATGCTACTGCACTAATATTATTAAGTAAAGTAGGTTTATTAGAGGTATTAGTTAAAAAAAATGTTATATTTATACCAAAAAAAGTATATGAAGAAGTTGTGAAAGGTAGGGAAAAAGGAAGGTTGGATAGCTTAATAGTAGAAAAATTAATACAGGAATCCAAAATAAAAATAAAGATGCCTAATAAACAGATAAAAAATAGAATAGAAAAATTTTTTAATATAAAAGGTGGGGAGTTAGAAGTTATCTCGCTAGCATACAAAACAAAAAGTTTAATATTAACAGACGATAAAAAATGTATAAATATAGCTAAAACTTTAAATTTAGATTTCGCAAACTCATTAAATGTTATAATCTCCCTATACAAAAAGAAACAAATAACAAAACAAAAAGCATTATGGTCTATAGAAAGATTAGAAGATTTCGGATGGTATAATAAGGATTTAATCAAAAATAGCAAGGAGGAATTAAAATGATGAAAAATGTATCAATAAGGTTAGAAAAAGAATACATGGAAGACGCACAGAAGATAGCAAAATTAGAAAAAGTAGATAAATCTGCAGTAATAAGAGAAGCAATTGAAAGGGGTATGGCAGAGGTTAAGTTAGAAGCTGCTCTGGATTTATTCAGTAAAGAGAAAATTTCAACTAGTGAAGCTTCAGAAATAGCTGGTATAAGTGTGGGGGAAATGATGGATGAGATTGTTAAAAGAGGTTTGAGACCTAATATAACAAAAGAGGATGTAAAGGATAGTTTAAAAAATGCATTAAAATTAATAAAATAAACACATTTTTGCATAAAAAAATTGGTATATTAATATAAAAAGATAGATAATTTCTTAATATGAAAATCCCAAAGAGTCATAGAAGCTGAAAGAATAGCTAAGCAAGTTTCTTGAATCTGCCTTGTTTCAAATCTTCTAAACTAGAAGTAAACTGCCTAATCAAGTCAAAATCTAGTTTCTCTAGTTTTTTTAATTTGATATACTCTTTTTTTGGTATTTCAATCATTTCCTGTTCCATTGTCTTGTTTAATAAGTTTGCAGAGTTTATAAATTTTACTTTAAGTTATTAATCTTAATGGAATTATAGAATAAATTTAATAAAAATAAAAAAAGAGAAAAAACAAACTTAGTAATAAGTTTGAGGTTCTTCTGTGCCATCATCGCCTTTTCTTACTCTTTGGAATGCTATGATTAATCCCAAAACAACTAAGATTACTATTAAGGCAATGAATCCTACCAATAAAGCTGTCTGTACACTGTCATATCCGCTTTTTGTAACATCTGCAGCCAATTTGATTTCACCAACTGCTTCATCTCCAGACATTATTCTTACTGCGAATGCTTTTCTTCCAACTTCAGCATTATCTGAAGCCTGTACAAAAGCTACAAATTCTCCAGTCTCACCAGCAGCTACTGTAACTGATGCAGGGTCTACTCTTGCTGAGGAAGCCCATGATTCAGTACCAACAACTTGTGCTGTATAAGTCTGTGATTTTGAACCAGTGTTTGCAAACATTACTGTGTATGCAGCGCCTTTGCCCTGCTCAACTGCTTTTAAAGTTGAGTCTGCCCTTAGATTCAATAAATCTTCAGCAGAGCCTGATGCTCCATCAACATGTACCATTTGTTTGCTTACAGATGTTCTTCTTCCGTTATCATATGTAACAGTTGTGACTAGTTCGTAGCTTCCTTCCTTAGTGTCTTTTGGTATTCTCAAGAACATCATTCTTCTCTAATCTGTCTATGTAGCTTACTCCTTTAACACCAAGTTCTGGCATGCTTACTTCTATTCTGACATCTCTCTCTTCAAACTTACCTTGGTTTTCTACTCTTACAGTAGCAAACAAGTAACCGCCTGCTGACACAAAGTTTTCATCCCTTAAGATGACTTCTTTGATTATTAGTTTGTCTTTTGGCGGCTCAACTCTTAAGTCGTATTGAGAGATTACATCTGAACCGTCTTGGTCAAGCAAAAAGACCTTCAACTTGTAATCATCTTCAGCATCGATATCTTCTGGTATGTCAATTGACAAGCTAAATGTCCTTACAACGCCTTCTTGTACCAAGAAAGAGTCTGACTTAGCTTCCAAATCGTCATCAGTTCCATCGATTCTAGCCATTATTCTTACTTCCTTTTCATTTACTACACTACCGTCTGCGTCTCCTCTGACATCAACTTCGATATTCAAAACTGATCCAGTCTCAACATAGACATCTCCACTTGTAGATGGTATACCATTAATTTCTACATCAATAGCATTTGGTGTAACAGCAACTGCAGAAACTACAGTAACTAATGCTACAACAAGCATCATAAGTGAAGTTACAATGTTTTTCATGTTCATTTTCATTTTTTCGCGCGCCTCCATTGATGCGGTTAATATGATGTTATTCTTTAGTGGTTATTTTTTATTTATAAAGGTTTCTATTTTGTTGTTATTTAATGATAGTGACTACTAATTAACCTCTATGCTTGCCAGTTTTCTGTCTGTGAATTCATCGTTGCTTAATAACAACTCCACTAAATATTCTCCACGTTCTGTTGATCTTGGAATGTTCATTGTGAAGCCTACCCATTTTGTATCTTGAACTCCCAAATTAAATCTTGAAATAGGAGATTTAATTCCCAATTCTGGTATGATTATCTGGAATCTTAGATTTTCTTCCCTATGATGGGCTTTGTTGAAGACTCTGCTGAATATATCAAAAGAGTCTCCTGCATCTACTTCTTTGTTGTTTAAGTGCAGAGTGCTCAAGCTGAACTCATGTGGAAACTCAAATACTCTGATTATGAAGAACTGCAATCCTGTTAATGAGCCGTCTGAAACTTGTATTGCAACAGACACATCATCTCCAATATCATCTTCATCAGGCGTCCATTCAATCTCTCCTGTTGCAGAATTTATTGTCATATCAACTGGACCTTCAACTAATGAGAATGTTAGAATGTCATCTTCAGGGTCATGAGCATCTGCATCATACCTGAATGTTACATCCTCTACAGCTATTGTTCCAGGAGTTGTTATTATTGCTGGTGCGTTGTTTATTCCAGTAGGATCTACAAATATTACAAAAGTATCCTGGTCATTGAACATCAAATCAGATACCTGGACAGTCACTTGCGCATATCCAGAGCCAATTGGTGCTGTACAATCAACATACCTGTTAGAATCTATTGAACATGTTATCAATGATGGATTTGACTGAGTTACAATTGAATATCTCAAATCTGTCAATAATGTATCTGTATCTGCTGTAAATGAATGTAAATCAATTACATTATCTAATGCCGGGCTTCCTTCCAATACAGTTATGTCTGGAATGTTGGATAATTTTGGTGCTGTGTTCGGCTTTAAATTAGCGAATAAAGATAATGAAGATGTCTCTTCCAAGCTGTTTAACCCATTACACATTACATCTGATGCTCCAGCAGTGACTATTATGTCATTGAATCCTGTTGATGTGCTTGGAATTGCCACATTAAAGGAAAAAGGCTGAGGATCAAAGTTATTTGCATTAGCCTGAACTAACATTGAGCCTGATGCAATTAATGCTCCTGATGTCCTATGAACTGCATAATAATTTATTAAAGTGTCTACTGGTGTTAAAATTGAAAATTCATCAGCATGGTTGCTTATTTTTTCCCCTGTTATTGTTATTGTTTCTCCTGCTGTTGGGAATTTGTCATTTAAAGCTACATTATTCAATAAAGTGTAACAAACATTCTGAGGGACTTCATCCATTACATGAATCTGCTTTTCAACATACTGCTGCTGTGAAGTTAGGCATTTTCCATCTGTTACATCTGTTGTAGCTGTTGCCAGATACTCTCCTATTTCAGCTGGAACCCATGTAAACTCTACTCTTTGTGATCCTGAGAATGGAATTGTAATTTGCTGGACTTGAGTAAAGACAACATTTCCCTGGTCATCTTCTATTACTAAAGTGACATTTGTGTCAACAGAATAATGGTCTGCTAATGCAGCTGGAATAGCATCTAATGGTCCTGAAGACTGTATAGCTGCATAAGTTGTTGCATCCAATGATGCATCTAATGTAATTATAATAGGTATGTTTGGCTGTATAACATTTACTGTTTCAAAGCTGTCTATTGGTGCTGCACAGCTTGTTTTCTTTCCTAAATATTTTGTGAATGGTCCTTGAGGGTCTGTTGCATCTGTTCCAAACCAATTTGGATTTTGCTCCCAAGTTATGTAGCCGTCTTTATAGAAATATACTGCATATCCAAATTGTGATTGCAAAGTTGTTGGATAAGTTAATTGTATTGAATCTGAAACTCCAGAATTTACGCTGAATATCTGAGCTCCTAAATTACTGCATGTTGAGTCCAAACAAGTAAATCCTAAAACATTGAAGTTTGTTACTGGTGTTGTGGTTGTTGTTAATACACTATTTTCATCGACTAACCCTTCTCTTATTACATAATCTACTGTTCTGGCAGCTGAAACTGCTGTAATAGAAAATAAAAATATTAATAATATTGATAATAGTATTTTTTTCATTTTTAGTTACCCCCTAATCCTCCAACTCCCTCTCCTACTGGTCCTGCTGGTGTTGGAATTACTGCTGGCACTCCTCCTGTTGCTCCGCTTCCACTTCCTGAACTTGAGCTTCCTCCGCTAAATCCTCCGGATGCTGCTTTACCAATCAAGAAATATCCTCCATTAATCAAAACTGTAATGGCTGCATTTGCTCTATTTTCATTTGCATACATATTAACAGGATATGTAATGCCAAAATCATGTGCAACAACTAATTGGTAAGCTTGTTTTGCATCTTCTTCATTCTTAAGACCAAATCCTTCGTGACCGCCAAACTGGCTTACTCTTTTAGTCATAGTCTTGAATAAGTTCCAGATAGGAATAGCATCATCCCATTCTAATCCGCCTTTTTCTACAGCAGACCTGTGGTTTTTGCTTTCCTGCATTATAGTATACCAATTAAGTGCTTCCAAATCTTCCATGCTTAATTTTGAATTTGTATAATCTTCAAAAGCTAAATTTCTTGCTTGATGAGTCTTTCTAATAAGATCGTATTGTGTTCTGCAGTCTTCAAAGTTTAGCTGAACATTCCTTTGCTTTGCCAGTTCCTCACCATGTGCATATAAGTCTCCATTTCCTAGAACTTTAGCAAGAGATGCATAATTAGTAAGAACATTATGTTCATATTTACCAGTCGCCCTTCCTACCATTGTAAGGAAACGTGAGAAATCCCTTAATTCTGCTGATTCTGTTTTGAAATTATTTAATATTTCTACAAGAGTACTTTTTTCATTTTCTGGGAGTCTTTCAACACTTTGCTCTAATGTTTTAACTTTATCTTCTAATTGTCCATCTTGTAATTTTGCATTAATGCTGTTTAGATAATTAAACCCGCTGTTTGCTATGCTAATATCATATCCAACAAAAGTCTTGCTTAAGTCATCATTTGTAGCTTCTGCCAAATAATTTGCCAGCATCTGAGGCTTTAGATTTTTCTCATCAAGCTGATGCATGAAAGAATATGCCTGAATTACTCTGTCTAAAGTGTCAACATCTTGTCCTATTAAAGATCCTTTTACTTCATCTGAATCATATAAAAATTGAGGTTCTGTTGGAGCTGATTCTGTTCCTAATTTTTCTTCAAGTGATGTGAATGATCTATAATCTTCAGAAACAGTATTTAATGGGTCTCTATGTTCTTGTCTTATGTCTTCATATGTTAAAGGACTTGCACAAGCAGCAAGTGTTAATGCGGATGCGTATAATAATTTTCTCATTTTTTAACCTTCCTTGTTTTTTAGAATCACCTTTTTAAAATTACTTTAAAGTGGTGATAATACCCTATTTAAACCTTTTGTAGATGTAGTTATTCGGTAATAGTGACAAAAGAAAAAAGAGAAATTTACTTTTTATCCTCTGAAGATTTCATTTCTTCCTTTAACTTTCTTACTCTTTCAGACAAGTCTCTTACATAGAAAGTTTGAGAAGGTTTTTTGTCATTCCTGTCTAAGTATAACTCTGCTAGATTATTTTCATTTAGCTTTGCTTTGTAAAAATCTCTTTCTGTTAAGATTTTCAAACTGTGAACCTTATCTCTTAATAGTATTACATAATCAAGACCAAATGTTTCTTCTATTTTAGGCTCTACTTTTATTTCAAGCTCAACCATAGGGGATTGGAATGTATTTTCAGCTTTAGCTGTTAATTCTTCTTCTATTTTAGGCTCAATTATTTCCTCTAAAGTTTCTTCTAATTCTGGTTTAACCTCGGGAACATCTTCATATCTTACATTATTTTCTTCTGCCACATAAACTGGTGTCATTGACTGATTATTATAAGGTTTTTTATTGCCATTAGAGTTTGCCACATATATCATAGATGCTATGCTCAAACCAGTCATTCCTAATATAAGACCTGCTCCTATTTTGAATCTTTTAGAAATTTTATTATCATTTGTCATTTTTAATCACTTTAGAGTAATACTAATAATATATAAAACTTTTGTTTTAAAAAAATAAAGAAAGAATTAAAAAAATTAATTAAAGAAGCTTAATTTACTCTTCATCTTCATTTTCTTCTTCATTATCTTCTTTTTTTATTTTAGATTCCATTTTCATTTTTCCCACCCCCTATTAAGTATTTTATATATCGAGACTTATTTCTAATTAGCAAGTTTTGAAAAAATTGATCCACAGTTATAAACTGCTTTTTTAGTGTCCCCCAAGACGGTGATTATCACTTAACTGGTTTAAATACTTTACGATGTGGAATTTTTTATGCTTTGAATTAATAGTAAAATAGTATTTTTGTCGAAAGATTTAAATACTAGGCAACCCTAGTATTCATTATGACGACGCTAACTAAAGTCACAAGAAATTTTCAAATAACCTTGCCTGAAGAGGTGCGCCAACAGTTCAAGATACGTCTTGGCGACAGCATTGCTATAGAAAGAGCGGATTTTGGATTTAGACTACATAAGGTGGAAAAAGGCAAGCTTGAGGATTTTGTAGGCGCACTCGGTAGTTTCGAAGAAAAGGTTCCAAGCACTGAACTACAAAAGATGTGGCGCAAGGAATTTGAAAAAAGAGGAAAACGTTGAACAATGATAGGTGTTGATACCAATGTTATCCTCAATGTATTAAGAAAAGATGACCCTCTACTGCACAAAAAGGGCTCATTGGAATTTTTTAGATCCGCGCAACACAAAAAAATCGACTTGGCGATTTCAGTTATCACTCTCACAGAACTGTTCAGAAAACCTTTTAGGGACAATTCAACAGAAGAAAAGCAGAAGGTTGACTCATTCTTACACTTGATCAATGCAAAAACCATTATAATAAGCAATGATTCTGCAATAGACGCAGCAAGATTGATAGAAGAACTCGGCGTCAAGTTCGCTGATGCACTCATTGCCGCTTCGCTTGATTTTGCAGACATAAAAACATTCGTTACGAGAAACATAGACGATTACAAAAAAACCAATTTGGAAGTTTTAACACCGGAAGAGTTCATAAAAAAATATTGTTAACGCATTTTCAGAGAATTTTTACCATTGGATTAATGCTTAAACACCCTATCACAAGGCGAAGGTTTAAGAGGAAAGTTTTTAAGTGTAAGGAATATTACACTGTTATGGATCAAGCCCATCGTAAATTTGTAGATAGCATGTATGGGCGTTTTGGATTAACCAAGCATCCTGGTTATTGCATGATTGAAGTCCTACCCATCTTATCATCCGCAGGATTTGCTCCCCCACATAATATTATTATTAATAGATCATTGATTAGTTCTGTCGAAGATAGCATATTTCATGAAAGTGCGCACTTCTTGCACTACAACAGAAGGAGCAGAAGTTATCTACAAAATGGAAAAAAATCTCTCAAAGAAGTATCACTAAATGAGCTTGTAGCATATTTTGGCACGATGATTTATATTTATGATTGTGGAGGTATAAGTGAAGTGGAGAGATATATTCATGAGATTGGATTTGGAGAGGAGGAAGACCAGCCACTTTTCGTTGCTCGTGATCTTCTTACATATCCAAACATACTGGAGGCAATTGCAAACGCAGACTTTAAAGAAGCGTGTCAGCTCATTGCGCCTTACACAAAAAGAAAGTTCTTGACAAAGTAGAATCCGAATCTTGAAAAATGGGGTTCTCAAAACCATTCGGGTAATTTTCAGGAGGGTTTTGCTATACTCCACAGAATTTCAAAATTGTTTCTATATGTTTCTGCAAGTTCTTTGCTTTTTATAAGAATGACAATTTCTGGTTCGGCGAGCAACCAGAATGAGATTTCATCACCATGAATACAGGTGGCAACAAAGCTTTTGTAGTGTTTCGGCAGATATCGATATTCTGAATAGGGTGCAATCGGATGCATTTCTCCCTCGATGAAAATATAGCGTGTTCTTATCTTGTACTTTTTTCTCTCTTCATAGTATCTTTTGTGATAGATTGGGTCAAGTTCGCGAAGTTGTCGTGCAATGGCACCAAAGATCAGAAATTCCTTTTTCGTTTCTCGTGACGATTCAACCGTTTCTTTGAGCATTGTTCTTAACCCTTCTTTTCCCTCATAAACTTCAACCACAATCTTTTTCTCCTTTGGAAGCCGTAATTTTAGTAAATCAGGAATGAGTTTTTCAACGGTATGTTTTTCTTTCTCAACCCGTTCTTTTTTGAGCTCGATCCAGTCTAGCAGCTTTTTTGGATGCGTTGCCATGAAATATTTGCGATTGTTCTTTATGACGTAGCTCACCAGCCCTTTCTTAATGAGCGAATTAATAGTATCGTACGTGTTTGTCCTAGATTCTTTTGTTTTTTCTGAGATTTCAGATGCCAGCGCTTCGTCTACCTGCAACAATACGTAATATACTTCTGATTCTCTTCGTGAAAGTCCAAGTGAAACCAGTGTTTCTTTGTCCATGCTTTTACTCAGTTCTTTCTAATATTTAAAGGTTTTGTCTATTATATAGACAACATAAGTTAATATAGAATTGACGATTACAACTCATTAGTGATTCAAATGATGCTCGAACAAAACAATCCGGACCGGAAACCAATCGTTGATAAATATGTTTCGATGGTAAGAAACTATGGCTGGGCGTGTAATAGACCGCTTGCAATCCGTCAAATGACACAAGATGAATATCAATCTTATCTTGATGCCCACCATCAATTCTATACTCATGCGTTTCTACATGATCCATTGGCCTTATCGTGTTTACGTAATCCCGAGGCATTTGAAAGAGACGCGAGTGAACTACACAAGCTCTGCGAGAACGCAATTTTGAAGGCGAGGAAAAGAGCAGAGCTGAAGGATAAATAAAATGACACAAACCAATCCGCCTGAACTAAGCATCGACGAGATATGCACAGATGCAAGACTATGGTGCGCAATAGGAGATGAAATCTGCCATAGGGGCGGTCCTGCGAGTTACATTGAGTTAGAATTTGATGTGGCGTC
>JAGVZH010000028.1 GCA_018302745.1 Candidatus Woesearchaeota archaeon | reverse complement strand
AAATTCCATTTGGACTAATTAAAAAAATCAGAGTCACTAAAACAGCGCAGATTAAGTAAAATATTAGAACTACAATATCAATTTTGCCTTTTTTCCTCAAGCTATCAACTCTAAAATACTTATATTTTTACATATAAAAATACTTATTTTTAAGCTTAAATACTTACCGATATGTTTAAATATAAGTGTATGTATGTGTATTTATGGCAACTAAAACAATCTCAATAACAGAAGAAGCTTATGAGAGATTAGCCTCAAAGAAAAAAGAAAAGGAAAGCTTTAGCGATGTAATAAACAGAATTACAAATAAAGTTGATATAATGAGCATAGCTGGCATCCTTACTGAAAAAGAAGCAGAAAAATTAGAAGAAAATATTAAAGATTTAAGAAAAGGCTATAACAAGCATTTAGAAAAGATAAGAAAAGAGATAACAGGATGATATTAGACACTAGTTTTATAATAGATTTAATGAGAAATGATCAGGAATCTATTAAAAAAATTGCAGGCTTAAAGAAGACTTCAACTAACTTAATGTCCACTACTTTAAGTGTTTTTGAAATTTGGCAGGGCATAGAAGATTTGGAGAGCGAAGAAAAAAAAGATAAGATAGTGAAATTCTTATCTTCTATAGGTTTTTTGACGCTTGATGTTGCTAGTGCAAAAAAAGCAGGAACAATATATACAAAATTAAGAAGGAATGGTATAGACATAGGAGCAGTAGACAGCTTAATAGGAGCCATAGCACTTTTACATAATCAGACCATTTTGACAAGAAATGTCAAGCATTTTAACAGAATAGAAGATTTGAAAGTTGAATCTTATTAATTTGAGAATAATTCTTCTAAATTACACAATATTTTTTAATAAAATTATAAAGATATGTCTACATAAAAAGATTTATAAACTATGTAGACGTATATAGCCTATGGCTTATACTGAAATTAAAGAAAGAAAAAAGAAGAAATACTATTACAGGGTTCTCTCTATTAGAGAAGGCAAAAAAGTATCTAAAAGAAGAAAATATTTAGGAGTTAATCTCTCTTTAAAAGAATTATCTTTAAAGGAAAAGACAGGGGATAAGGAACTTGGTTTAATAAATAAATCTAAAAGGGAAAGGAATTTAGAAAAAATAAAACCAGAGATAATAAGGATTTTAAAAAATAACAATGTAAAAAAAGCCGGAATTTTTGGAAGTTACTCCAGGGGGGAAAGCAAAAAAGGAAGTGATATAGATATAATAATTCAGCCGCCAAAAAATATTGGTTTTAGTTTCGCGGGCATTGAATTGGAGCTGGAAAAGGAATTAAGTAAGAAAGTTGATTTGATTACATACAATTCAATTCATCCATTGCTAAAAAAAAGAATACTGAATGAAGAGGTAAGAATTCTATGAATAAAGAACCTTTAATCTTTATTGAACACATATTGGAAAGCATAGAAAAGATAAAATTATATGCAGAGAATCTTAAAAAGGCACAATTAACAAAAGATGCAAAAATCCAGGATGCAATAATAAGAAGAATTGAAGTCATTGGTGAGGCAGCCAAAAATCTGCAAAATGACTTTAAAAACAGGTATCCTGAAGTTAAATGGAGCGAGATTATTCGTACAAGGGATAAGATTACACATCATTATTTTGGTATTGATCTAGATGTAGTCTGGGGCATTCTAAAAAAAGACATACCTATATTAGAAAAACAAATGTTTGCAATAAAAGAAAAATTAAATAAATCTCCGAAGTAAACGCTCTATCTTAACCCATCTGGAGCGTACTAATTAATCATGATTTTATGAGAATTGTTGTGAATTATTAAACTATAAAATAGTGATATTAAGAAAATAGCTTCTTTAAAAAAACTGTGGCATACGAGCCTTTTTTAAGAAAAAAAGACAGCAAATAGCCTTCTTTTTGCTTTTTAACTTCTAAATTTTCAGCTTCTGCAATTAGATCTCTATAAACTGTTTCTGAGACTAATTCAGGCAATTCTTTAATTAAAAAATTATTTTTTAGCAGATTTTCTTTCTTCAAAATCCTATCATTCTAAGAAGTTACTCATTATCAATGCAAACATTTATAAATAAGTGCTCACTGGTAATTAGCATGATAAATACTCAGGATTTACGAAGAATTGTTTTAAAGCAAAAAGAAGAAATGGAAAGATTAGATGGAACCATAAGAAGAGATATTTTAGATGAAATATTAAATTGGTTCAAAGATAATAGAGTAATAATTCTAACTGGAATAAGAAGATGCGGAAAATCAACAATATTGAGGCAAATAATGAAAGAAAAAGATAACTATTGCTATGTTAACTTTGAAGATGAAAGATTTTTGGATTTTAAAGCCCAAGATTTTGAGGTCTTAAATGAAATTCTAATTGAACTTTACAATAATCCTAAAATATACTTTTTTGATGAAATTCAGAATATAGACAAATTTGAAACTTTTGTTAGAAGACTTCAAGATGAAGGAAAGAAGATAGTCATTACTGGAAGCAATGCTTCTCTATTGAGCAGGGAATTTGGAACTAGGCTCACAGGCAGATACAAGCCGTTTGAGATATTCCCATTTTCATTCTCAGAGTATCTTAAATTCAAAAATATTTATTTTGAAAAAGACTGGAGTTATAAAGCACAAAAAAGAGTAGAGATAAAAAAAGCATTCAATGAATATCTTGAGCTGGGCGGATTTCCAGAATATCTAAAAACAAAAGATAAAGAGTATATAAGAGATGTTTTTGAGAATATCCTTTACAAAGATGTAATATCAAGATATGGAATTAAAAAACAAAAAATAATAAAGGAATTAATAAGCATATTAGCAACTAACATATCATCAACATTCACATATAACTCAATAAAAACAACTCTTCATTTAGGAAACTCAATAACTGTTAAGGAATATATTTCATATTTGGCTAATTCCTATTTATTCTTTGAATTGCCTAAATTTGACTTTTCTTTAAGAAAGTCTTTGAATGCTCCTAAAAAAATATACCTTATTGATAGTGTTTTTAACCAAATAACAGGATTTAACTTCTCCCCAAACACTGGAAAGAACCTTGAAAATGTTGTTTTTATCGAATTAAAAAGAAGAAAAAAAGATGTATTTTATTTTTCAGAAAAAGGCGAATGTGACTTTATAGTTAAGGATGGAGCTAAAATTACTCAGGCCATTCAGGTTTGCTATGATTTTAACAAAGAAAATAGGGATAGAGAAATAAAAGGGCTTCTGGAAGCTTTAAACAAATTCAAACTAAAAGCAGGTTTTATTATAACTTTTAATCAAGAAGAGGAGTTTAAACAAGAAGGAAAGAAAATAAAGGTTATTTCAGTAGGAAGATGGCTATTAGAAAAGATTAATAATAATTGATTCTTTTAAATTTTTGTGGGAATATTGCTAATTTGTTTGTGATATTAAGAAAATAGCTTCTTTAAAAAAACTGTGGCATACGAGCCTTTTTTAAGAAAAAAAGAAAAATATCTTTTTCTAATTTTATCTTAACAAATTATCGCAAGCTTTATATATAACAAAAACATTATAAAAAGTAGTGAAAAAAGTATGAATATAGGAGACTATGAAGTTATACCATCAAAGCACTTCATTTTGGGCTGGATGAGAAAATGGAATTATGACAGGGAAGATTTAAAGACTGCAATAAAAAATGCTTATAAGGTTGATAAAGTTGGCAAGTATAAGTATGAGGCTTATGTTAGAGTGAAAAGCAAAAGCAGGAAATTAATATTCATAAAAGATGATGACTACAAAGAGATATTTATTATAACAGGAGCTGAAGGAAGATGAGACTTTGTAAAGACTGCAATAAAGGAAATTTAGAGAAAATAGGAGATATAATCTTAGATATAGAAGGCTATATCTTTGTAGTTAATGGTCTGAGGTGTACTCATTGTAAGGAAGAATTTCCAAGCCCTTCAGAAACTGATAAGGTAATAGCTGCAGCTAGAAAATTGGGTGTCTGGCCAGAACCATTAAAGCTTTATAGACACCTTTCAAAGAGCGGAGGGGGATTAATATTTAGAATACCCAGTGATTTGGAAAAGCAACTTAAGCTAAATGAAAATATAGAAATAGCTATAAGTAAGGTCGGCAATAAGATAGTCATAGAGCCAGAAAGATAATTTTAAGAAAATAACTTCTTTAAAAAAACTGTGGCATACGAGCCTTTTTTAAGAAAAAAAGACAGCAAATAGCCTTCTTTTTGCTTTTTAACCTCTAAATCTTCAGCTTCTGCAATTAAATCTCTATAAACTGTTTCTGAGACTAATTCAGGTAGCTCTTTAATTAAAAAATTATTTTTTAGCAGATTTTCTTCCTTCAAAATCCCATCATAATCATTTACATCAAAATTTGGCAAGTTTATTTCAGAATTTTCAATTTTTTTATTTAAAAATTTATATTTTCCCAGGCAATAATCAGCTTCAAACCCACCTTCATTCTTTAATTTTTCATAAACTAATGAATTCCAAAGATAACTTTGATAGCTATGAAGAAAAAATCTTAGTTTTTTAATTCCAAACTGCTTTAAATTATTTATTGGATTTATTTCAGGCAAATTAAGCATTTTACAGGCATGCTTAAAGTCTTTTTTTAACAAATCCTTTCCAATTAGGTGGTTATTGCAGTTAACCCCAAACCTCTGCTCTCCAAAATAATTTATAAAAAAATCAGATTCTTTAATTTTATCAGCCTTTACATGAATTTTAAACTTATTCCCTTTTAAATCACCAAGACTTATCGGTTTTTTTCCACTGCCAATTACCTCTACTCCAATATTTTTTAAGTTTATGCCTTCTAATCTCTTTGCATTTGCTCCAAAAACACTGCAATACTGGGTTGTAACAGCTTTTTTATCTTTGTTTCCTGCAAATCCAAAATTTTTTAAGGGCAGATTAAGCCTTTTTGCTATTAACTCTACAGCTTCAGATGTATTAAGGTTCTCCTTTTTAAGCTTGAAGTAGATATACTTTCCTCCGTCGAGATTTAGTTCTATAACTTCATCTACAATAAAATCCTCAGCCTTGTTTTTTATAATGTACATAAGATATAATAAACAACAGTAAAGTATATAAAAACAACACAATAATTAAAAAAAGAGGTTCTGAAAAATGTCCAAGGTTGTTATAACTTATGATACTTTATATGAAATATTAAGAAGAGAAAAGTTCAAGAAAGAGCTGCAAAAGCTGGATGATAATTTTTTTGATAATACTTTAAATTACCTGAATGACAAATCAAAAATTTATGAGTCTCAAAAAGAAAAAGACAGCATTTTTTCTTCAGAATTCAAGAAAACAGAAAAGACACTTGAAAATACGAAGAAAATCCTTAAAGAGCTGTATGAAAAAAGAGAGAGTAAGATAATAATGCTTGCTTTATTCTCCTCGAGAACAGCCCCGACAGAGGATGATATTATAGCAATGCTCCCTGAGGAAAAGAGATTATATAGCACATTGTTAGATGATCTTACAAAATTCAGAAAAGATATTTTACAGAATCTGCTTGAAAATAAGCAGCCAAAAGTAGAAGGGAAAAGTATAAAAAGCGAAAATCAGGATAGTAAATCTTTAATAAGGTTTTTACACGCTGTCCCAAAATTTGTCGGAGAGGATTTAACTATTTACGGGCCTTTTGATGCCCATGATGTGGCAAATCTTCCTAAAGGTATAGCAAACGTTTTAATAACTAAAGAAAGGGCAGAAAAAATAGAAGCAAGATGAAATTCAAAAAAACAATGAAAACTTACTGCAGGAAGTGCAAATCCCATAAAGAGCATAAGGTTTCAATAGCTAAATCTGGAGGAAGAAATAAAACTCATCCCTTATCAAGAGGCTCAAGAAGGAGAATGAGATTGAGGGGATTAGACAGGGGTTCTGGAAACAAAGGAAGAATCTCCAGGGGCGCTGTAAGCTCATGGAAAAGAACTGGAGCTAAACTAAGCAAAAAAGCTGATCTTAAATTAACATGCAACACTTGCCAAAGCAGCCAAATTAAGAATATGGGAAGAACAAAGAAGATGGAGCTGGTATGATGGAAAAAAAATTAACAGAGCTTAAAAGCAAATTTATAAAATTGAGATGCGAAAAATGCAAGAATGAGCAGGTTATATTCAATAAAATTTCTTCAATAGTAAAATGCTTGGTATGTGATGAGACTCTAGCAGAGCCTACAGGCGGAAAAGCTAAAATTAACGCCCAGGTTCTGGAGGTTTTAGAGTAATGTTTTATAAGAAGGAAGGGCTGCCTAATGACAGCGAATTGGTTCTTTGCACTGTAAAAAAAATCCTGCCAAATTCTGTTTTTGCTTCTTTGGATGAGTATAAAAATAGGGAGGGATTAATCCATATTTCTGAAGTTTCTCCTGGAAGAATCAGGAATATCAGGGATTTTGTAAGAATTGGAAAGCAGATTGTATGCAAGATTTTAAGGGTCAATAGGGAAAGGGGGCAGATTGATCTGTCTTTGAGAAGGGTTTCAATTTCTGCTAAAAATAGAAAATTAGATGATATAAAACAGGAGGAGAGAGCAGAAAAAATCCTGGAGATTGCAGGGAAAAAATTAAAAAAAGATCTTGCTGGGATGTATGCTGAAGCTGGAAAAAATATCATTTCTAATTATGGATCATTAATAGCATGCTTTCAGGATATTGTCAATGAAAATCTGGATATAAGCAAGGAACTTGGTATAAATGAAGAAGTAGCAAAAACATTAATGAGTGTAGTAAAAGAAAGCATTAAGCCTCCTGAAATATACATATCAGCTAAATTAATCATAAAAAATTATTCTTCTGACGGCGTAGACAGGATAAAGAAAGTCCTGAACAGCCTGAAGGATATAGGAAAAAAAAATGAATATGACTTTAACATTTCATACTTAGGGGCGCCAAATTACAGGCTAAAAATCAAGTCTAAAGATTATAAAAAAGCCAATAAAGTTTTGGATGAATTAATGCAGAATTATTCAAGCTTATTGAAGGAGTATGAATGCGAGGGAGAAGTCATAAAATTATGAAAAACAGAATTCTTAGATGCAGTAAGTGCTTTTCTTATACTTTAAAAGAAGTTTGTGATAACTGCAGATTAAAAACCAATTCAACAAAACCAGCCAGATTCAGCCCTTTAGATAAATATGGAAAATACAGGAGAGAGTATAAACTCAATAATTAGTCAGTGTTTTTTGCTCTTTTATTCTGTCTTTTTCCTCTAGGATTATCTTACCATATATACCATCATAGCCGGGTGTGATATTTAGTTTTCCTTCTCTGTTTTTAATAATTAAATTAGATAATTTTTCATGAACAATTTTCCTTAGGTCATCTTCTTTTGTTTTAATTAAAATATTATACTCATTTTTAAAATTAGATATAAGTTTGTTGTAAATCTCCAATATTTTCTTTGACTGCAGCTGTTTTATTCCATAAATGGAGGAAATTAATTCTGTTAATGGAATTAAAGTTTTAAATTCTGGAACATTAATCGGCTTTTCCCTGTCTGCTAATTCTTCAACCCTATATTCAACTCCTATAGTCAATTCTTTCCTGCATTTTGGGCAAATTTTATTTAATTTTTTACTTTCTTTAAAATTAACATGTAAATCGCAGCTTCTATGGCCGTCTTCATGATATTTTCCAATTTTAGGATCTATTTCTATAGTTCCTGATAATCCCTTCCCAGTCCTTATGGCGTTTAGGATATTCTTATAAGTTAATTCTTTTAAATCAAAAATCGTAGCTTCTCTCCCAATTCGATGAATGTGATAAGAGTGTGCATCAGAAAAAGAAACTAGATTGTATTTATCTAATTTAGAAACTCTGCGGTTCATTGAAGGATTACTGCTTAGGCCTGTTTCAATTGCATGGATATGCTTGGATTTTTCTTCAAAACATTCCTCTACTGAATTGAAACCTGATTTACTGCCAAAAATACTCATCCAACTTGTCCATGCATGGGCAGGTATAATCTCTATATCTGCTGAGATAGAGCGCATCATCTCCAATAATTCTATGCTGTCAATACCAAATATCGGCCTTCCATCATAATCTAACCTGCCTTTTTTTAATAAAGCATCTCTAACCTGCTGAACAACATCTTTATTTGGAAATAAAATAATATAGTGTATTCTTCTTCCTTTGCCATTTTTTGTGTACATTAGGCATATTTCAGTCTGCCATATAAATGGAAATTTATTTTTACTCCATAAAATCCCATTTTTATCCTCTGTCAATTTTTTATTTATA
>JAGVZH010000027.1:8303-13125 GCA_018302745.1 Candidatus Woesearchaeota archaeon | reverse complement strand
ACAATAAAGTCGTTTCGCCATGTTGATATGCACTTGTCTTAAACTTTCAGAACCTTCTCCACCCATCATCTGATCCATCATTTCATGGGCTTCGCCTGGGTGCATTTGCTCCATATAATAATCTCCAATAGATTCAAGCTGTTCATCTGTAAGTTTATCGCAACTAATTCCTAAATTTATTAGTTGGTTTGTTTCATCAAAATTATGTTCATGTGCAGAAGCTATACCAATATTTAGCAATAGAACAACCATTATTGCAAAGAATATTTTTCTCATATTTTTCACCTCATTTTTTTCTTATCTCCCATTTACAGCAGCAATCATCACAAAATTTTTGTGGATTAAATGTTTTTTTATATTTCTAAAGCCTGCTGTCCTGAGCATTGATTTAATTTTTTTGTTGGAAAATCTAGGACAGTTGTCAATTTTTTCTCCATAGTCTCTCCGATACTCTCCAATGAATATTTTACCACTTGGTTTCAATGTATATCGCGCTTTTAGTAATACATCATTTATGTCTATTAAGTGATGTATAGTATGGGTAATGAGAACAGCATCAAATGTATGCTTTCTGAATAACTTGTTTATCTTCCTGGAATCACAAAGACGGCATAATGCTAATCCTTTTTTTGGTTTTTTCCTAAATTTTTCATTAGCTCTATGTATTTTGCCTTTGTCCAAATCTATTCCATTGATATAGCAATTTAGGCATGATATCAGATAAATGGCAATTGTTCCGTCACCGCAACCGATATCAAGGATTCTCTTAGAATTTTCAATCTCTTTTTTCAGAAACTGCTTCAATGATGCTGATGGAATACTTCTTGCAGTCATTTTTTATGCTAAACTCCTCTGACTATTTTACCATCTTTCTTTAATCTTTCAGCCAGAATCTCTCTTATTATATCAAATGCTTTGATGATTTTCGGATTTACGAGTTTGTAATAAATATTTTTGCCTTTCCTATTTGACGTAACAATTCCCTTGGATTTCATAATTGACAAATGCTGGGAAATATTGGCTTGGCTTAAATTTGTTTTTTCTATTAATTCCGTTACTGATAATTCCTTATCCCTCAATAAATTCAATATTTCCAACCTTGTTGAATTTGAAAATACTTTACACATTTCAGCATGAATTTTATATAGTCCTTTCATACTATCACATTAGGATATTCTAATATTTAAATCTTTACATTTTTAAAAATAAAAAAGGTTATAAAAATCTTCTGATTTTTTCAGCTATTTCCTTCATTTCATCTTCCGGTATTTTTTTAATATTGCTTAAGTCAATAGAAGATCCGTGACCATCATCTTTAAACCTTGGAACTAGCCAGACATGAGCATGAGGAACTTCCTCCCCTAGAACTAAAGAAACTACTAATTCAATGTTAAAAGCTTTTTTTAAGGCGTTTGCTACTTTTTTAATGACATTATAGTAATCTCCTATATCTTCAACATCCCAAACCCACCTGTAATGCTTTTTTGGGATTACTAAAGTATGGCCTGGATTTCTTGGATTTATGTCTAAAAAAGCAAGAAATTTTCCATCTTCATAAACCTGATGAGAAGGAATTTCTTTTTTTGCTATATTGCAGAATATGCATTTTTCCATATAATTTCCTTATTCTTTTCTTTTATAATATTTATGGACGCGTCGGGATTTGAACCCGAGGCCTCATCCCTGCCAGAGACGCGATCTACCAGACTGATCTACGCGCCCATAAATTTAGTTTAAGAGAACTAGTTTAAAAATCTTGTCAAATACCTATCTTAAGTTTTTAAATTCTATTTCATAATTAAGAAGTTTTTTTAACATTTCACTTAAGTCTTTTATTCTTATCCTTACTTGTTTTTCAGAATCCCTGTCTCTTATTGTAATAGTATTTTCTTCCAATGTCTGGTAGTCAATAGTAACTGCATAAGGAGTTCCCTGCTCACTGCTTCTTAGATATCTTCTGCCAATAGAGCCTGATTCATCATATTCGGCAATAAATTCTCTTTCTAATAAATCTTTAACTTCTTTAGCCTTTTCAGGCAGTTTATCTTTTCTTAATAAAGGAAATACTGAAACTTCAACTGGTGACATATGATAAGGAACCTTAAACATGGTTTTTCCCTCTTCCTTAGATTTTTTTTCATAAAAAGTGTCTAATAAAACAAAGGTTGGCCTGTCTGTTCCAAATGCAATCTCTAAAATATGTGGAATAAATTTAGAGCCATCATCCCTGGAGCATTCCATTTTCTGCTTTGAGAATTTTTCATGCTGCTTTAGGTCATAATCTGTTCTGTCATGAACACCGCAAACTTCAATCCAGCCAAAGCTGTTTGTCATAACTTCAATATCCCATGCATCATCTGCATAGAATGCTTTTTCTTCATCCAAATGCTGCCTGACTCTGATATTCTTTTCTGGAATTCCTGCTGAAACAAATTGTTTGTGAGCCAGCCATAAGCACCATGCATAAGCTTTTGTCTTTATATGTTTCTTCTTTACTAACTCATCAAAAGAAATTTTGGTCTCTGCTTGAGTTCTTGCAGGTATAGCATTTACCTCTGCCTTTTTAATGTTTTCAAATTCCTGCCAGTTGTCTTTTTCTTTTGGATCAACAAAAATCTGACCTTCCGCCTGCGTAAATTCCCTCCCTCTAATAACAGATTGCCTTGGAGATATTTCATTCCTAAAAGCTTTTCCTATCTGAAAAACACCTAATGGAAATTTTTTTCTGAAAAAATTATGATATCTTTTAAAAGGAAGGTATGTTGCTGTTGCTGTTTCTGGCCTTAAATAAGCTATAGAATCGCCGACTTTAGTCTGCATCATCAAATTGTGCTTTTTTAGCTTCCCTTTTAACTCTACTTTGCAAGAATGGCATTTATTTTTTTTATTTTCATCTTCTTTAGATATTTTGTTGACAGAACCGCAATTTCCACATTCCAGAAAATTATCGGCAAAGTCCATATGTCCGGAGGCTTCCCAGACTATTTGAGGCATTATTATTGGCGCTTCTAATTCCCACAGATTATTCTTTTGAAAAACTCTCCTTATATTTTCTTCTACTTTATTTTTTAATAATTTTCCCAAAGGCCCATAAGAATGAAATCCTGCTAATCCTCCATATATTTCTGGTTCAGGACCCCAGATAAATCCTTTTTCCTGAAGAAAGCTTGTAAATTCTTTTATAAATTTTTCATTTTCCATTACTTCATAACCTCTGCTATGTTTATAACTTTTTTGCTCTCAATTCTTGGGCAGGCTGTATTAACCCAGAAATCAATCTGCGGAAAATTCTCTAAATCCATTTCATTTAAATTATCAAAAAAGAATATATAATACTTTTTGTCTTTTTTCTCTTTTAATTTTAATGCATTTAACAAATCCTTCTGCAATGGCTTCTTTGTAACTAAAATTCCTATATTTTCTGAATGGTAAAATTTAGATAGTTTTCCCTTTAATCTCTTTTCTGAATCTTCCAGTATTTTTGGATCTAACTGTGAGAACTGGTTAGTTTCAGGATTAAATATGAAGGTAGGCTTTCCAATTTTTAATAGAACTTCCAGAGGATGAAAATCACCGGAACCAATGTAAAGAAAACAATCAATTTCGGAGGCGTATTTTTCCGGCTGAGAGCTGTTGCATCCTATTATTTGACCAACAAATTTTGATCTTGGTAAGTCAAGATTCTTTACCTGGTCTAAATATTGGACTGTTGTAACTAGGCCGATTCTTCCGTTTAATCTGCCGAAGTCAAGATTTTTTACAGCTTCATTAATGTTTGTCTTAGACTTTGCAGGTATAAAAAAAACTTTCATTTTTTAACTTGAAGTTTTTCAACTTTCGCTTTATTGGAGACAATAGCAGAATTTCCATAAGGATCTTCAATTACTATCTTGGTTTTAACATCCCCTAACTTTATTTTCCATAATTTTTTTAACAAGTTTTTACATTTCTTTTTTGCCTCTAAATCTTCAGAATCTTCTTTTTCCTGCTTTATAACATCCTCAAATCTTGTTATTACCCCCTCAATGTTTGAGATATATCCTATTGAAGCAGGTCCTGGAGTAACTGAAAGCCTCAATTGCGGCATTTTTACTGTGGCTGTTGAAGATTTAACTATCCTTACCCCCATGTCTTTTGCACTTTCTATGTCCATTGTGTATTTTGCTGCAGGTTTTTGCTCTGCACTTTCTACATCAGCTTTATTATATTTACATGAAGAGCAATTCATAGAAAATAAATATACTTTTCCAAAGTAAGGAATATCTTTTTGGTCTTCTACTAAAGCCAAAGTTTTTTTGCTGCAAAAAGGGCAAGGCTGCTTTGTTAACTTTTCCATAATTATCTTATTTAAAGAAAAAGGTATTTAAACTTTTTTATTCCTTTACTTCTTCTGTTTGCTTGTTTCTGTATATCTGCGCAAAATTAGGGGCAACAACAATCCAGTCCTCTCCAAATCCAGCTATATCCCCTTCGATTGCATCACATGTCTTTTTTAACTTATTAACAGCCCTTTTAAGCTCGATAATGTCCTTATCCTTAATCGGCTTTATATTTACTAAAGCTATAGTATACCCTTCCCTTAAAGAATCTAAAGCTGGCTTTATATCATCAAAATTTTCTATGACAAAAGGCCTTATCATTACTTTCTTTCTTTTTGTTTCCTGACTTCCTGTATCTATTTCTATATAATCTTCTTGAGCAGAAAGATGATCATCCTCTCTATTAGAACTAAAAATCTTTTCTTTTAGTCTTGCTAAATGCTCTTTCATCTATTTTTTGCCTCCACTCTGTAATTAGCATAGTATGGAAATAATATATAAAC
>JAGVZH010000027.1:0-8294 GCA_018302745.1 Candidatus Woesearchaeota archaeon | reverse complement strand
TAGCATAGTATGGAAATAATATATAAACATTTCTATTCTCTAAACTATTGAACACTTTCCAGCAAACTAACTATGTTCCATAATTGCGTTCTTGTGTAAACTGGAATATTTGGATTATCCGACAATTCTTCCAGCTCTTGAAGGGAGCGGTTTATTTTTACAGCTATTTCTATGTTATTTTCCTTTAAAACCTGCATAGAATTTTTTATTCCTTCCCTTATATTTCTAGGCACTGCTATGTCATTTTCTATAACTTGCAATGCCTCCAAAACTTCCATAAGCCTATTGTCACTAAATTCATCACTCATTTTTACCTCTTTTTTAAATTTGCCATAACTTCTTCCTGAAGCTTTTTTGACTTATCCTTAATATTATTTTCTTGCTTTTCTATGTTCTTTAATCTTACATCCAATAATTCTTTTTTTGATTTTAGGTCCTTGTTTAATTCTTCCTTATCCGATGCGATCATAATATTTCCGACTATTTTGTAAGTCTGTCCTTTAGTGGACTTTAACTCTTCCAGAGCATTCTCCACTTCAATAAGCTGTGCTTGAAAAGTCTGTTTTTGCAAAGCAAAATTCTGCATACCTTGCTCTAATAGCTGCAGTTCTGTTATCTTTTTTTCCATTTCTTCCTTCTTCATCTTGCCTTGACTTTTGAAACAACTGTCCTTGGTTTGAATAATATTTTAGAACCGCAATACGGACATCTGATTTTCTTCTTTATGTAGTCCTGTTTTACTACTTTGTCGCATTCAAAACATTTGTATGTAACCATTTTTATACTTCATAAGCTTTAGCAGCTAATTTAATGTTGCACTTATCACAATGCCATATGCCACTGGATACCCGCTTTACTTTTGTATAATGGCAATTTGGGCATTTATAAATCTTCTTTTGTTTTTGCTCTATTTCCAAAACTTTTTTCCTTGTTGTCTTTCCGTACCTAGCGCCAAATCTTCCTGTAGATCCAACTTTTTTAGTTCTTCCCATTTTATTTAGAATTTATTATTCTATTCTCTTAAATGGGATTTATAAAGGTTTTGAATATAATGGGGCTGCCAGGATTTGAATTCCCACATCTCAATTCTCATTAAGATATCCTGGGTCGCAAGGTCCCAAACCTCGAAGCCTAAACCAAACTAGCCGACAGCATTATGCTAAAATACAATTAAGTGTTTTAGTCCCATACGTGGCTAGCCTTTATTTCATCCATCCAATTTCATTTATAAATCTATTGACGCTATTTGCTTTTACTCTGAATCTAATTAATCTTGTGACCTTTCCATCTTTTTTTCTTATATTCTCACCACATAGCCATATTTTTGTTGTTTCTATATCAAACATTTTTAGAAGATCTTTTAATGATTCCATAAAATTTAACCCATCTTTTAGTAATTCATCAGATTTGTTTAGATTAAATTGTATTGCTTCTGTATTTTTAGATTTTTTGTGTTTACTCTCTTCACAATAAAAAGCAATTTTTAAATATTCTCCAGAGATTTTTCCCAATTGTTTTGATCTAATCTTTAATTCTTTTATTATTTCTCTTTGAATATTTTTCACTTTTTAGCTATTTTCCACATAATGTTAAAATATTCTTTAAATGATCTTGCTATTTCATCATTTTTTATTAAAATAGCTAACGGCTCTTGAGATAAAACTATAATAACAACTTTATCTTTAGCTATATTAATTTCAGCAGGAGTTGTTTGCTCTAAATATTTTTTTATAATATACCTTTTATAAGCCTTTGATTTTCTAAAATATTCTCTTGCAGATTCTTGAAAAATAACTTTTACAATAACACCTTTCTCCTTAGCTTTAATAGTATATTTATCAAAAAATTTTCTAGTTCTTTGAGGATTAAATCCACCACTAGCACCTATTATCAAGTCAATATCCCCCCTTTTAGCATCTTTTAGAAGATCTTCAAAAACAGTTTCTAATCCTCTCCATCCTTGAAATACCTGAGCTTTTAATTCTTCAGAATATAATTTTTGTTTAGCCGTTAATTCTGGAAGAATCTTTTCTAAGTTTTTTTCTTGGTTTTCCAGCCTACTTTTCTTTTCTTTCATATAGTCTTTAATTCTTGTTGGAGATGAAGCTATGAAATGCTTGACATTGTTCTTTAAAACAGAACTTACTAAACCTTTTTCGGTTAATTTATCCAAAACTTCGTATATTTTTGATGAAGTTATTTTGGCTTTCTTAACTATAGGTCCTTTTGAACTTGGTCCCAGCTCTATTAAAGCAATATATACTTTTATTTCTGATTTTGTTAAACCTATTTCTTCGAGTATCTTTATATCCATAATATAATCTTGGGTTTAAAGTTTTTAAATTTTTCTATATTGCACCACCTTAAGGGGGCGCTAATATTTAAATATAGTCTTTTTTATTACTATTTTATAACTAATAGGAGAGTGAATCAAAATGGAAGAAATAAGAAAATTTATTATCAATAAACTGCACGAAGAACAAATGAGTAGAATCAGAGAGTATATTCATACTGATGATAATTGGAGATATATTACTCTAACTTCAGCTGACATTGGAGGAGATATTATAAAAGAAGAATATATCTATCATAATGTTAATCTTCAAATTTCAGACTCTACAGATTCTAGATATGATTTTGACGAAAGAGTTATTCTAAGAGAAGAAACTGAAGTAACAAAATCTGTAAGAGGATTATTTCATTTGTTAGGAGAACTTGCGACTACAAGTATAAAAGATTTGATTATAGAAACAGAAATAAAAAAAGGTAATATTCCTTTTTGGGAAAAAAAGTAATATGGGAAGGTCATGTCGAAGAAAATAGTGCTAGAGAAATATAGTCTTGCATTAAGAGACTATAATTCAAAATAGTGGATAAAAATAAGGAAAATTCTTTTTATAGACTTTATCAATCTACTTTTTCTGCTCTTTCTTCTCTTCTTTAGCAGGAGCTTTCTTTTCCTCTTTAGCCCCTTCTTTCTTCTCTTCTTTTCCTTCTTCAGCCTTTTCTTCAGCCTTTTCTTCAACAACTGGCTTTTCAACAACAACTTTTTCAGCTTCTTCCAAAGCCTTTAATTTTTCTTGTTCAGCCTTCAACTGTGCTTGAACTTCTTCTAATTGCTGCTGAAGCAGGGCTTTTTTATCTGCATCAATTTCAGTTTTTTCAGAATTAATTAAAGAATCATAAATACCCTGATCAACTTCCTGGTTAACATCTTTTGGAAACTTTCCTTCTATTAAAATCCCCAGGGAGGCGCAGCTTCCGATAACATTTTTTACAGCAGCCTTCAGTGAATTGACTGTCATAGAATCTTTCTTCATTAAAGCAATCTTGATTACTTGTTCGATAGCAATATTTGCAGCCTTTTCCAAATTTGGCTTACTAGATCCTTTTTCCAAGCTTAATTCTTTTTTTATAAGCTCAGACGTCGGAGGTGTGCCTACACTTACATCAACTTCTTTTGATTCTGTATCAACAGTAACTTTAACAGGAACTTTCATTCCTTTGAAAGAGGCAGTTTTTTGATTTATTTTTTGAACCACTTCACTGACATTTATCTTTAACGGACCTAAGGACTGGCCTAATTGGGCGCCAGCAGCTGCCTTTCCGCCTTCTACCATTAATTCAATAGTTTCTTTACTCATTTTCTTTTTGTTCTTCTTCTTCAGACTCCCTTCTTATAACTTTTACAGAATCAAGCTTAACAGTAATTGGAATAGGAACAGCAGACTCTAGTAATTCAACAATGATTTCATCTTTCGTCTGGTCTATCCTGTTAACCTTTGCTTTTTCTCTCTTAAATGGCCCTGATATAATTTCTACAATGTCATTTTTTTGAATATTAACCTGGACTTTTACCTGCTCTATCATATGCTCAATTTCCTCGTACTTTACTGGATTTGGAAGTAATTGTTTGGCATAAGGAACGCCTTGAAATGATTCTTCAGCATCTGCTTTTGAGGCTGCTTCCAAAAAAATATACCCTCTTAAGCCATGAGGTCTTATTACTGCATAAACCTCAAGATTTCTTTTTTTGATATGGGAGGTTATAAAGTCCATAACCTGGTCTTCTCTGTTGGCTGTTGTTTTTAATGTGTATATGCTAGTCATCTTATTAATTCCCATGCAAATTTTATTATGAATCCTAATAAGCCTATTATTAATATTCCTATTCCTGTTACTTTTGATATTACTAAAAATTCTTCTTTGCTTGGCTTTCTTGTTACTTTAAAGACCCTTTTGCATTGTATTAGGAATCTTTTAAATCTTTGCCATAAAGAAGGTTTTTCCTCTATTTGTGGTTGGAAAGTATCCATTTTAAACTTTTTTAAAAGAATTAGGTATTTAAAGCTTATGGGTTTTTAATCAATGAAATCTATGCCAAACTCGTTTTCCATTTCTGATTTTCTTTTATCCTTTAAACCTCTTTGAGGTCCGAATATCTGCGGAGACTTAACTCCTGTTACTATTAACATTACTCTTATCGTCCTTTCTAGGTCTTCATAAATCTGGGCTCCCCATATAATCCTAGAGTCTTCTTCTAATTTTTCAGAAACTGTCTCAACTACTTTTTTAGCCTCATCTAAAGTCATGTCAGGACCTCCAGAGATATTAACTAAGGCTCCTGAAGCTCCTGAAATATCAACATCTAACAAAGGATTATTTAATGCCTTTTCAACCGCTTCCTGGGCTCTTGATTCAGTGTCTGATTCACCAACACCTATCATAGCAACTCCTCCATTGCTCATAATAGTTTTGATATCAGCAAAGTCCAAGTTAACCAGGCCTGTCTTTGTAACTAATTCAGCTATGCCTTTAACAGCATTTGTTAAAATTTCGTCTGCAACTTTAAATGCTGTATGCAGAGGCAGATCAGGTGCCAATTCCAATAATTTATCATTTGGGATAACAATTAAAGTATCAACAATGTTTTCCAATTTCTCCAGAGAAACTACAGCATTATCATATCTTGAATTTCCTTCCATTGTGAACGGAACTGTTACTATGCCAACTGTCAAACAGCCCATCTTCTTTGCAATATCTGCAATTACTGGAGCAGAACCAGAACCAGTTCCCCCCCCTAATCCACAAGTAATGAATATCATATCAGAGCCTTGTATCCTTTGTTTTATCTCATGCTCACTTTCTTTAGCAGCATCTTCACCAACTTTTGGTATTGCTCCTGCTCCCAAGCCTTTAGTAAGTTCTTTCCCCAATAAAATTTTAATATCACTATTAGTATAAAGAAGGTCTTGAGCATCTGTATTTAATGCGATTGTTTCAACACCTCCAATGCCAACCTCTGTCATTCGATTAATGGTGTTGTTTCCTGCTCCACCAGTGCCCATAACTTTTATTTTTGCCTTTTGCCTGGCAATCATCTCTTCGAGCTCTTTATCTAATTCCTTAGCAGATTTTAAGCTAGAACCAGATGCCAGAATCATAGGCTCCTCTTTTTTAACCTCTTGTATGAATTGATCTTCCATTTTAGAAACTTTAATGAATAATGTCCTAAGTAGTATTTAAGCTTATTTGTTCTCTATTATAATTTTTACTTCTTTTATTTCGGATATCAATGATTTTATTTTTTCTTTTAATATTGCTTCTATGGTTTCAGGAAGCTTTTCTTTTAGAGAAATTTCTCCTATGCCTTTATCCACTTTAGTTTTTGGCTCTTTTAGCAAAAGAAGTATTTTTAATAAAGCATCAAGCTTTTCTTTGGACTCTTTAACAACCTTGTTTATTTTTATGTCATAAGTTAGCTCTTTTCCTGCCATAGGATGATTAAAGTCAATAGAGGTTCTGCCTCCTGTTACAGATCTTACTAATCCAACCCTGCCATCAATATTTAATTGCAAGCCAGGCATAGGGTTAATTTTTTGTTTTCTAAAAACAGAAGTAGGGAGTATCCTGATTAATTTAGGGTCTTTTTTTCCAAAGCCATCTTCTGGCAAGAGATTTATAACATAGTTTCCTAACTCTTTACCAATGAGATTTTTGTCAAGCCCGGGAAGGATATGGTTTTGCCCTAAACAGAGGATTACAGGACCGTATTTAACATTAGGATTATAAATTCCTTTTTCCTTTGCCAACTTTTCATCTGTTAAATCAAATATTATATCTCTGTCTTTTAGTCTGGCAGTATACTCTATTTCTATAAAATCTCCTTCTTTTAACATGTAATGGGTTTCACAATCGAATTAATAAATCTTTTTATGCCTACTTTTTTTGTAATCACTCTAGAATAGAAATCTTTTTAAATAGAGACTTATTATTTCTATCTTGAGGGTGTTATTATGGATTGGAAAACTAAATTAGATTCTAACTTAAAAGAAAGTTTGCTAAAACAGCTAAAAGATGTATCCATGCAAAAAAATGCTTACAAATCAGCTAAAGTTCCTAGGGCTGCGCAATTATGGACAGCAATCGCTAATTTAACTTCTCAATTAAATTCTTTTGAAACCAGATTAAATGACATTAATGTAAAGGCTTCTGATAGCACTATAAAAAATGCTGATTTGAATGTAAAATTAACAGAATTCAACTCTAAATTAGAGCAGATTAGTGCAAAATTAACTGAAATTGAGAATAATCAAGCAAAAAAATCATCTTCTGGCAATAAAAGGAAAAAAAGATAAATCTAGATAATTTCTTTTAAAACTTCTGGCAAACTTTTGACATTATCCTCTTCTGTGAAATGACCTTTATTTTTTTCTATAATAACTTTGGAGTCCAGCTTATCTATAAACATTTTTGCATTATAATCTAGAAATCCAAATGGATCATTATCTGATAAAAAGACAGTAAGTTTGCTTATTTTTTGTTTTACTTTATCCAAGTCGATTGGAGTATTTATCCAAGGACCTGCTATCGCTTCAACTTCTTCATCCTCTAAGTTGTCTAATTTAAACCAACCAGCGACAAATATTACTTTGCCAATTTTACCGTTATAATCCTCTTTTTCTAAGAATCTCATTATTGTTTGACAACCAATACTGTGTCCAACAAAACAAGTTTCTTCATCTAATTTGCCTACCACTTTCTTTAGGTGCGAAACCCAATCTTCTATTTGGGGTTCGGAAGTATTGGGCATTTTTGGAACTATGACATCAAATCCTTTCTTTTCTAACTCTTTCTTCAACCAAGGATACCAATGCATATTTGGATTAAAGTCCCATCCATGGACAATTATTGCTTTCACTATATGCAAAAAATAGATTAGTATAAAAATATTTCCATAGTTTCAAATAATCTCTTTATGATTAAAAAGATAAAATTTATAAACATACTTCTAAGACTTGTTTTAATGGCAGAAAAGACGGTGGCATCTATAGGCAGTTTAAAGCCAGGCAGATATGTTATTTTTGATGATAAAGTATGTATCATAAAAAGTACCCAGACATCAAGAACTGGAAAACATGGGCATGCAAAGTGCAGAGTAGAAGCTGTAGGCGTTTTAGATGGGTCAAAGATAATAAAGATAATACCAGCGCATGATAATGTTGACGTGCCTATAATTGAAAAAAAAGCAGCACAAGTATTATCCATAAGCGGTGATACAGCAAATATTATGGACATGGAAAGCTTTGAAACATTTGATTTAAAAATTCCAGATGAATTAAAAGCGGATATTAAAGAAGGTGTTCAGGTAGTATATTGGATAATGATGGGTGATAAAATGATGAAGCAAGTTAAGGTTTAAAGATGGCAAAGTTTCCAGAAGCATCAGCAAGATTATTCAGGAATGTTTATGTTTGCAGGAATTGCAAGACTAAGATTAGAGCACAACCACTAAAGATTTTAGGCAAGAGAATTTCATGCAGGAGATGCCAAGGGAAGGCATTCAGACCAATAAAGAGCAAGAAATAAAGTGGTAAATTATGACCTAATATTAGGAATTTTATTTTATGCCTTTGTCGCTGTATTTTTTTATCTAAACAGGAAGAATGTTGAGGTCAAAGGCAAGATTCTTTTTATTTACAGAACAAAGCTTGGCTTAAAAGCAATGGATAAAATTGCAAAAGTTTCTCCAAGGTTTTTAAAATTTTTAGGTTCTATCGGAATAATTGCTGGTTTTTTTGGGATGATATTTTTATTTGGCTTTTTAATTTATTATACTGGATTGCTTTTTTTAAGACCTGACACACCTGCTGCTTTAGCTCCCTTGCTTCCAGGAGTCAGGATTCCAGGACTTCCAGTTTTGCCATTTTGGTTTTTTATAATTTCAGTTTTTGTAGTTGTTGTGATTCATGAATTCTCTCATGGAGTATTTGCAAGGCTTTATAATCTGGAAG
>JAGVZH010000026.1 GCA_018302745.1 Candidatus Woesearchaeota archaeon | reverse complement strand
TGGCACAAACTTTTGCTATTTTAGATACTGAAAAAAGTAATAAAAAATAAAGTTATCAGCTTTACTTAATAAGAGATGAAGGTATAATCTCCTCCCTGAGACTAGGGTCATCCAGCCATTTCAAATCATGGTATTTAGGATCAAGCAGATTTTGATCAATATTCTCAAAAAAATTAAGTACATAATTTTCCATCTCCTGCCTATCGAATTTTAATCCTTTTTCTTCTTGCCTTTTTGTTACCCAAGAGTCTTGTTTGATTTTAATAATTTTTCCAGTTTTCTGATCAAATTCCATTTCAAAGCCTATAGACTTCTGCAGTATTGAAGCACTCTTAGATAAATCTCCCTGATAAAAAGCTTCTGCCTGAGCTTTTAAGCTTGGATCATCCAATTCAACTAGCTTTGCAACAGCATGCCTATGATGAGTTGCTTCTGTTTCGGTTAAAAAAGCAGTAACATACTTATTATTTTTGTCTTTATACACAACTGCTTTTGCACCATACACTTCAACATCAGGACCAAGCCTAGAACCAGATTTTGGAAGAGGAATCTGAAAAACTTCTTCTACATTAATTGGAGAAATTCCTTCGTATAAATTGCTCTCAGGTTTTACTTTAGTCTGCGGATGTTCTCCTATAACTTTTGAGATTATTGGAGGAGTTTGCTCTTCTCTTACCTCTTCAATAAAACCAGATTGCCTAATAACATTTTTTTCAATTAAGACTTTGGAGCTTTCTAAATTAAATAGATCTAAAGCAATTTTACTAGTTTGATACATTTTATTAGCTTCAAAATCTACTAATTCTTTGGGATTTGATAAGTCATATCTGAATCCTCCTCCCCAGTCAATTAAAGTTATTTCTCCAGTTCTTTGATTATAGAGTATGTTGCCAAAATGGAGATCTGGATGCACTATTCCCCTTTCATTTGCAGCAAATTCAAACTTTTCTCTGATCTGTTTTTGAATATCAACAAATTGCTCTCTAGTTAGCTGTTTAACATCTCTTAAAGGGACTGCATCTTTTATGTATTCCATCCTAATTGCATTAGACTTCCTTTCTCCAATCTCAACTTCAATAATATCCTCTAAATTTGGACCTATCTTCTTGCCTGTTCTTTCTGCCAATTCTGTTAAGTCTTTTAAATTATCTGATTCTGTCTTAAAATCCGGTTTTACAATTCTTTCATTAATGCCTGGATGGGTTAAAAATACATCTCCTTCTTTTATTGGCTTTTCAGCTTTTAATAAAAATAATTCATTTGTTGTTAAATCTCTGTATAAAAATGAATTGGCCTCAACACCATATGCCAAAAATTCAACAAGCTCAGCATTTTCTAATTTTGGAGCAATAACAGGCGGTTCCCTAAGAAGGCGTTCAACCTTTAACCTTTCATTATTCATAACGCTTTGCACTTCTTGTATCTTTAATTCAGTGTCAAGATCCGGACTTTTTTTCACTAAGTCTTCAAGACCTTTGTTAATTTCATCGAATATTCTTTCCTCAGACAACCCTGAAGTTCTTCCTCTTTCCAGAATTTCTCCAACACTTTTTTCTACTAAAGGCACACCTTCGCCTAAGTCCTGGCTCTGGATTCTATTGCCCAATATTAAAGACATAATGCTCTTGAATTCACCTGCTCCAGAAAGATCAGAAGCTTTAATTCTAACTTTTGATGCAAGATCAGATATTAAATTATTATAATCTCTCAGGTCTTTAGCAGTATCTTTAGAAACAGATCCTTTGCCAAAATCAATAATAGTAACCTTAACACTTCCATCCTGTTTGATATCTACTAAAACATTTTCAGGCTTAAGATCATCATGAATAACTTCTCTTTTATGAATTTCCTTAACTGCTGTTTCAAGCTGTTTTGCAAATTCAGCATGTTGTTTTTGTGTTAATGTTCTAATGTCAGATATAGGAACGCCTTCAACAAATTTTAAAGGTAGTGCTTCAACAGTAATTGACTCACCTTGAATTTTTACAATTTCCCTTTCAATTATTTCTCCTCTCTTTTGAACAACACCTTCTACCCCTTCTAGTCTATCTAAAAGTCTACTTTCCTGTTCAAGTTTAGCTTGACTTTGAACTGCGCCAAGATCATGAGGTCTAGCTGGATCATACTTTGAGACTTTTAATGCCAAATCACCAATTTGATATACTTTTCCAGAAGTACCCTCTCCTAATTCAGATATTCTATTTGGTTCGCGAATAATAATATCGAGTGCCTCTTCAGGAGTTTTGCTTTCTAATTTTTCAGCCTCAATTGGTCTAAAAGGCATTTTAATTACAACTTCTTGTAGTCTTTCAATGACTTGTTGATTATTTTGAAGATTTTCTTTTAATTTTTTAATCACCTCGGTTCTTGCTTGCCTTTGCTGAATCAATTCTTCAACATCTCCTTCTCTAGATTCTTGAATATCTGCTAATTCCTTTTCAAGACTTTTTATTCTTATATCAATGATTTCTTTAGCTCTTCCAAGTTCAGCTTCATTATGAAATCCACTGCGATCAAGAATTTCATTTCCGCATTCTCCTAATCCACGACACTTTTCAACAAAATCTCCTCTAGCTTTTGTCAATCTGCCTTCTGCCAATCTAGATCTTTCCTTTAGTCCAGCAACTTTTGCAGTTTTTTCTATACTTGAAGGTTCTAATTCTGCTTCATTTATTTCTCTTTGAATTTGAATAGTCTCTTTTTGTGCTTGAAGATAATCTTTACTGAGTTCGTTAGCTAGATCACTATGTTCTTCGAGAAGTCTTTTCCTTAATTCTAATACTCTTTCTTGAGCATCAACTTTAGATGTACCTCGTAGATCACTCACTTGATTTTCTAATCTGTTGATATCTATAAGTGTTCTTTCAGCTTCTAATCTTTGAGCTTCAGCAGCATCTGGTTTTGAAAATAATTTTTGAAAGAAATTTTTACTTTGTTCTTCTACCTCTGCTCTTTCAATGTTCTTATTTAAATTTTCTTCTCTTAAATCTATAATCTTATTTTGAGTTTTTCCAAGTCTGTTAGTTTTAGCATCATGCTCTTTTAACAGTTCTAATGTTTCTCCTTTTCCTTCATTTATGCCACTTCTTAAATTTTCTATATCTGATCTTAAAAATCCAGCTTCTGCTTCTAATTTTGCTTGTTCTATCGCATTTCTTTCAATTAAAGTATCTATAAAATCCAGCTTTGATTTTGGATTAATTTCTCCAGCTTTCTCTAAATTTCTTTGATGTTGCTCACGTAATGCTAACTCTTGTTCTCTAAGACCAGCATTAGATGGGTCATCTTTTAGTCTTTCAACAATATTTAGATAATCAACTCCTGATTTAACTGCAAGTTTTTGACCTTCTAATCTATTTATCTTCTCTATTGTTTCCCTTACTTCAATATTTTTTATTTCTGATAAAGTAACTTTTTTTCCTTCTAAATGATCATCTATTAATTTTGGATCAGCGATTTTCAGAAGTTTTGTCCTTTCGCTAATTAATTGTTCATCAATTTTATCTAGTTGCGACTGATACTCCACTCCAACTTTAGGAGTTTTAAGTACTTTTTCAATAGCAGAGTCTCCAACCCTTTCTATTAATGCATCTATGGGTCTGGTCGCTGAATGTGCTGCTTTCAAAACTCCAAGCAGGATAAAAGAATGTTCAACTCCTTCTTGAGTGATGCCAAATTCTCCGCCAGTAAACAAAGGGGAACCATAACCTTCAAAAGCAGCTAAAGAAAATGCCTCTGTTCCAAATGCTCCTATCTCTCCGGCAGCAGTAAGTTTAAGACCTTCAGCTGTTAGAGGTTTTGTTAAGCCCAATCCATAACCCACCCTTGTTCCAGAAAGTCCCCTGTAAGCTTTGCCAGCTCCTCCTAAAACTGCAAACATTGCCAAATCATTTCCATATCTTTCAGGCGTGTAAGGATTGTAAGCTACATATCCATATTCTTCAATTTGTTGCTGGGATTCAAGGACAGCGCTTGTAGTTGTAAATGCTCCAGATGCTGCTATAAGTCCAGCAGCACCCTGGACGCTTCTTTTTAACATATATCTTCCAATAGCTCTTTTTACACCTGCTTCTGCCCCCTCTTGTACAAGCTTTTTTCCAGCATAAGTAAGACCTAATGTGGTAAGCTTTCTAGCGCCTGTTGCAGCAAATCCACCAGGAATTATCATAGACGCAGCTTCAAGGTAATCCAATTGCTTTCCTACATCCCTTTGGTATTGTGCTTCAAGTCTTGCTGCTTCAGCCTCTCCTCTAATACCTGCTAAACCAAAAGGGCCCATTTCAGGACTCCAAAATTCTCTCTTATATTGTCCTGGCAAATATTTTTCAGGCATATTATCTGGAAATTTTTTCTGTATCTCAGCTAATTCATCATATCTGCCAGTTATATCTTTTAAAAGTGTATTATATTTATGATCAAGTTGCCCCCTATCCCCTAATTCTCTCTTACCTAAACTTGCCAATTCTCTATAAACATAAGCTCTTTCTTTTTCAATATCCTTTAATTTATTATCTACATCTTCAAATTGAGTTTGATAACTTACTAATTTTTCTGTTACTTTTGTAAGATCCTTTTTATTCCATAAAGCAGTCTGATACTCTTCATAAGTCTGTTTATGCAAAAGTGCTAATCTGGTGTGTTGTGTAGTAAGATCATCTCTTATCTCATCTACTTTATCTCTCTCAGCTTTAAAGTACCTGCTTCTTGGAGAGTCTCTTGCTAATCCATACCTTACTAATTCATAATCTAATGACTCTAATTCGTCATTAAGATCTCTAAGGTTATGCCCTGTCGTGATTTCATGTACTAATTGTACTCTCTGAGAATTTTCATAAGAATCAGTATCATAATCTGTTCTTATTAAGCCACTCTCATGATATTCAATTCTTCTGCCATATTCATCATAAAATCTTTTTCCCCTTCCCTCAAGCCCCAAGACATCTTTAGTAAACGCTGCTTCCCTGCTTCTTCTTTGCTCCTCTTCTGTTAATGCAAAGAAATCAGCAGCTTCAGTTTTAGCCTTAGCTTCAATCCATATCCCATCACCTTGCTCATAAGAAGTTTGTTCAAGAAATCTTCTGGTATCTTCATCTAGGCTACTCCTATCAAAATCCCTCAGTCTTTTACTAATTGATAATAATTTTCCTCTAAATTCATCATCAAGTTTAATAAGGTCTTCTTCTGTAGGAAGTTGATTTCTTAAGGCATTTCTTTCCTCTGCTATTTTTAGTAAATTTGGATGAGATTCTACTTCTTTTTGCGCTAATCTTCTAGCCATCTCAGCAGTAGCTTCTTTTCCAGATTTCGGTGTAATCAAGCCTAAAAAATGTTTGTCTCTAGCTCTCAATAAAATATCTTCGTCAATTTTTATTTCATCATTGTTAATTTTTTGAATGTAGCCATCTACAATCTTATCTCTATCCCTTTCCTGCTCATATAACAGCTTACTCCATTCTTTGTTATACTCTTTGTTTTTTTCTTGAATTTGTTTATTTATCTCTTCTTGTCTCCTGTTTAGTGTATCGACCTTTGTTTGGTGTTCTTCACGTAAAACTACACTTTCTTTTTGCTCTCTTATTCCAGCAGCAACTTCTGTTATTAAAGAAGCAGCCTTTTCAGGAGGTAAATCACTAACTTTAACATCTTCTCCATCAACTTTGATTATATTATCTCCATAAAAAAGATTAGCAATTTCTTGTGCTTGTTCAGGATTTTGTGCTACTAAATTTTTTAATCTTTCTTCTGTAAGACCATCTTTAACAGAAAATAAAGCAGATTTAATAGAACCTTGTATTCCAATATTTCTTTCTTCAGGATTATCACTACTTGCTAGAATATTAAATTCTTGGCTTGCCTTTTCAAAATCTTCAGTAGCATAATAAGCTTCAGCAGTTATTTCCCTCAAAGAGCTTCTTAGATCATCATCTTGTACATCCTTGCTAAATTCTATCACTTCATCAAAGGAACTTACAGATGCAGCAGCAATTGCTCCAGCTACCCTATAACCATCTTTCACACCTTCAGGAGCTATTGCCAAAGCATTTTTATGATTATTTAACATCTCATTATTATCAGTTGAAATATCAGCTAATGCCCTATAAGCTTCAGCAGCAACAAACCTTTGATGATCTGTTAAGGTTTCTACATCTTCTTTTGGTATTAGGTTATTAAGAATGTTAATAGCACTTGGCGTATCACCCAGACCTCCACGTGCCTTAGCTAGATTAATATTTAATTCTGCTAATTCCTCTCTTCCTATTGGATTAGTAAGTAATTTAGAGTATTTCTCTGAAGATAGGATATATTCTCCATTTTCAAGATAAAGGCTAGCAATAGTCTTGTCAATTTCATAAAGTTTTTTTGGATCATCTGTAAATTCTTTTGCTCTTTCTAAATTTCTAATAGCTTTTCCATACTCTTCTTTTGAATTAAAGCTTGATTGCTGCGTCTTGGCATAGATAACTTCAGTACCATATAAAAATGAATCCAATTTTTCTTTTTCACTGGATAATTTAGAATCAATCACTTCTTGATATAATCCAAGTGCAATATCCCTTTTAAGATTTCCTTCTTCTGATAATTTAATGGCCTCTTTTCCTTTAACAAGTTGAAATGCCCTTTCCAAATCTTTTTTTCCCAATTCATCATAAAAGCGTGCAAGTTCAAACTTTTCAGCATCACTAATATCTCTTTCAAGTAATTTTCCTGCAAGAAGCAACTGAACATCTTCTTCTGTAAGACCTTTTATTTCTCCCAATTTTTGGAGTAGTTTTTCATCTATTTCAGCACTTATTATCTCTTCACCAAACTTCTCTTTTAATCTTTCTCTCAGTTCCTCAAATTTTTCCTTTCCTGCAACTCTGATTCTCGCAGAATCTGTTAATAAATCACGCTTACTGCCTGCTATAAAGTAAGAAACAGTTCCATCCGCATTAAAAGTTAAAGCCTCCCCTTTATAACCAATAACCAATCCTTTTTCTTTAAGTGATTGGAGCAAGCTTTGGTATTGTTCAAAGTCCAAATTTTTTAAAAATGCGCTGCCTTTTGCAGATCTGCTGTCAAATCTTCCTATTTCAAATAATTTACCATCTTCTGTTATTTGGTTTAATGTAACAACACCTTCATTAACATTAAATTTATTCGTTGTTAAATCATAAGAAAAATCTCCGCCAACACTGTCAAATATTAATCCTTCAGCATTTTTTATAATAACCGTGCCTTTGCCTTGTATTTGCCCTTCTGATGATTTTATATAATTTAATCCATATCCTGCTTCTCTATCCAAAGATGTAGGCTCTGAGCCGTCAAAAGCTACTGCAAATTTGTCTTTAGAAGTATATATCAAATTATTTTCATCTTTATAGACTCCATTACCTAAAAGTTTTAATTTTGCTGCCTCTCCGGTATCATCAACTTCTAAAATAAAGAACTGGTCTTTTTGGTTTAATTCTGGATCAATTATTTTTTTATCACCATAGATAAAATCATTAGAGTCTGCTATTATCCCTTTTTCATTTAATTCAAAAAGTCCATTTTTAGAAGTTTTGATATTTATTTCCTTGCCTTTATATCTAAAATTAAGATTTTGAGTGTCTCTTGGTGTAAACTTCAAAGATTCAATTTGTCCAGCATCATCAACTTTTATATCAAAAACAGCATTTTGGTCCGCATTATAACTGCTGCCATCAATAATGACATCTCCATTTTTTCCAAAACTTATTTCTTTTCCCCCTTCTATAACTACTTTTTCATTTATTATAATCCTGCCGTTAATCTCCTCAATTTTAGAGCCTTCAGGAATATTTGTAGTATCAATTTCAGAGTTCGCCAGTGTTATGAACTCCCCATTTACTGAGACCTTTCCCTTAATATCAAAAACCTTTCCTCCAGCAGTTATTTGGGTAAATTCTTCATTGCCTGTTGGTTCTGCAGCAATAACAACCATGCTGTTTAAAACTAACAAAATCAGTACAAATGCAGTTAATTTTGATTTAGCCATGTCTTTTTTCAGCCTCAAATATTTTCTTTAAAATATGGGAATATTTTTTATTCAGCCTAAATAGGATTAGTTTTCCAGACCTCTTAACCTCAACAATCTTATTTTCTTCAAGATCCTTAATTAATTTAGAAACAACACCTTTGTCAAGATTAATCTCTTTACCAGCCAAAGAAAGGTTATTTATAATAAAATAAAACAGCAGTAAATTGATGAAAAAAGGGCAGGCAACTATTTTTATAATAATTGGGATAATAATATTCATAGCAATTGTATTAGTGCTTTCAATACCTAAAATAACCAAAAGAACAATAGAAACAGAGAGAAAAGTCATTCCATCACAAGTAGAGCCAATAGAAAATTTCATAGAAGCCTGCATTCAGGATACAGCAGTAACAGGACTTCAATTATTCGGCTTAACAGGAGGCTTTCCAAGAAATACAGGAGAGGATTTTATAACTTATTATTATGAAAATGGAATAAAAATACCTCAATTAAATACATTGGAAAGAAATTTTGAAATCTTTCTTCAGGAAAATGTTCCTGAATGCATCGGAAATTCTTACAATGAATACTCTTTAGACAAAGGAATTATGATATCAAAAGTTAAATTTAATCCAAAAAATATCATAATAACCACAAATTATCCGATAACAGTTGCAAGAGATGATTTTAAAATACAATTAAATGAATTTGAAAATAACTTCAATATAAGGATTGGATATATTTATACAATTTCTTCAAAAATAGTGGAGAGAACAGCTTTAAATCCCTCTTATATTGACATTGGATATATCACTTCTATAAATGATTTAAGTATTACAGTATTAAGAGATGAGCCAAACTTAATCTATTCAATACAAGATGAGTTTTCAATTTTGGATAACCAGCCTTATCAATTTTATTTCGGAATTAAACCATAACCTTTTAATACTATCAGCCTACATAAAAATAAATGATTTCTAAAAAAACAAAGTTTAAAAGAATCCTAAAAAAAGTATGGCATTTTGTCTGGGAAGATAATTCAGTCTGGTCATGGATAGTAAATATTGTTTTGGCTTTTTTAATAGTTTATTTTGTAATCTACCCTGGTTTAGGTCTATTATTTGGAACTTCATTGCCAGTTGTTGCAGTAGTATCTGGAAGCATGGAGCATAATAAACTAGGCTTTGATGATTTTTATCAAGGACAAAGATCTTTCTATGAATCAAATAATATAAAAAAAGAGGATTTTGAGCAATTTCCTTTTAAAAACGGCTTTAATAAAGGGGATATTATGATACTTTTTAAAGCAGACCCAAAAAAAATAGAAATAGGAGATATAATAATCTATCAGGCAAACCATGAAAATCCTATTATCCACAGAATAATTAAAATTTCAGAGGATGAAAAAGGAAAATACTACACAACAAAAGGGGATAATGTCGGAATTGTCCAGGATTTTGAAAAAATGATTTATGGGAAAGATTTATTAGGAAGAGCAGTCTTTAGGATTCCATATTTAGGGTGGGTAAAAATAGGATTTACATCAATAATAAGGAGATAAAATGGCTTTATTTTGTCCTAAGTGCAAAGGCATTATGATGCCTAAGAAAACATCTACTGGCAAGATCAGAATGGTCTGTACTTGTGGCTATACTACAAAAGACAAAGAAAAGATAGTTCTTAAGGAAAAAATAGCAGTAGATAAAAAAAATAAAATAAATATCATTGATAAAGATATAAAAACAGACCCGAAAACCAAAGTTGACTGCCCTAAATGCAGTCATGGTGAGGCATATTACTGGCTGCTTCAAACTAGGGCTGCTGATGAGCCGGAAACTACTTTCTTTAGATGCGTTAAATGCAAGCATCAGTGGAGAAGCTATGACTAGGAAAAACCTTTTATACTAGTTATTGATATTAAAGATAATGGCAGATGTTTTATTGATAAAACCAGTTATACTTTTCGGCATAGTGATTGGCTTGTACGAGCTTTTTGCAATCCATGCAGACATGAACTTCAGAGGCTCTCATTGGTTTGGTCATGGCCTTCATGCAACGATATTGGCATTAATTGCTGTTTTCATAACAATGAACACAGAATATTTTTTGGCAGTAACAGGATTAGGTGCAACAAATATTCCAATAATAACTAATCCCCATATTATAAGGGTGATAGTCGGATTGTTTATGGTTATAAAAATTCATACAGTATCTGCTATTGGTGGAACAAGACTGGCATCAGCAGGATTAGCAGAAAAATGGTCTCATAGCCTGGTTGTGGGGATTTTAATTGCAACAGCTCCGTATTTATGGACTTGGATTGGTCCTTTATTTCCAGCTTGGATACAATAGAAGTGATTGGGGGAAAAATGAAATTAGTATTAGCAGAACCAAAATATTTGAAAGATAGTATTGCAATCTTATCTGAGTTAGTAACTGATGTTAATCTATTAGTGGATAAAGACAAAATAGAAATGATTGCAGCAGACCCTGCAAATGTATCTATGGTTATTTACAAATTATTGTCTTCAGCCTTTGCAGAATATGATGTTGATAAAGAAACGCAAATTGCTGTTAATTTAGACAGCTTAAAGCAGGTATTGAGAAGGGTTAAGCCGGCAGATATAATTGAGATAGATCTGGATGGTGAAAGCAGCAAGTTAAGGCTGACATTAAAAGGAGATTCTACAAGAGTATTTAATATTGCTTTATTGAATTTGGAAGACCAGGAGCAAAAAATACCTAAACTAAATTTCCCCCTTACAATCTCGACGACATCAGCTTATTTTGATGAAGCTGTTGAAGATGCAGGAATCATAGGAGAATCAGTCTCTTTAATAGCAGACAAAAAGAAGTTTACAATATCCTCAGAGGGCACAACAAGCAATGCCAGGGTAGATCTTCCGCAGGATGATAAAACAAAAATTTTAATCAATACAGAAAATAAAATAAAATCAAAATACTCAATTGAATATCTGAAAAAGATGATTAAGGCTTCTAAATTAGCTGAAGAAGTAACAATCCAGTTTGCGGAAGATTATCCTTTAAAATTGGATTATCTGGTTAAGGATAAGTTGTCAATCCAGTATATCCTAGCACCAAGAGTACAAAATGATTGATTAGGAAAATAATACAAAGTTTAAACTTTTTTAATAATTTTATGCCAAACATTAAAATAATTGCAGTATGAAATAGGTATTTAATCAATCAACAAATAAGAAAAATCATCAAAACCTTTATATAGTATATTTCTTAAATTTATCTTATGCAAAAAAGAGGTCAAGCTACTGTTTTTATCATTATAGGAATAGTTATTTTAGTGGCTGTTTTTCTTGTCTTATTTTTAAGAGGCGGTTTTATAGCAGAACAAATCTCTCCTGAAGAAGCAAGAGAAGTTTTAGCATCGCAAGTTGCTCCTTTGGAAGTCCATGTTGAAGAATGTATTTCTAAAGTTGCTCCAGAAGGGATAAAAACATTAGCTTTGCAGGGCGGAACTTTTAAGCCAGGAAATTTTAGGCAGTATAATGGAACAAATGTGGAATTTTTATGCTACAAGGAGCCAGGTGTTACAACATGCATCCAAAAGCCTTTGACAAGAGCTAATGTTGAAGCTGAAATCTCTGATTATGTTAAGACTCAGATATTTACTTGCTTAAATTTAAATCAATTTGAACAAGGAAACAGATTCAGATTAGATACAAAAGAAATAAATGTAAACACAAGGATTGATGACAACAGGATACAGGTCAATGTGGACTATCCAATTACATTGTCAAGATCAGGAGTAGAGACTACAGTTGAGGAGTTCTCATCAAATTTAAGGCTGCCTTTGGGAAAGCTGATTGATTTAACCTCAGAAATAATAAATTCAGAAATTTCAACAGGAGAGTTTGACAATATTGATTATATGATAAGAAACAGGGGAGAGATAATTGTAGAGAGGCATACTCCTTTTCCGGATGAAATTTATGTACTTCAGACAAGAGATGGCAGCTTGACATTCCAGTTCGGTATTGAAGGTGAATCGAAAATTTAATATTTACTATGAAACCAAAAATACTAATAATTTTAGTAATAATTTTTTCAATTTTAACAATAGCAGTTCTTGCTTCAGATGCTGAAGCAGCGCAAGTTTGCTGTGAAGTAACAAAGAATGGCAATTTATGCCAGTATACAGATGAGGTTAACTGCGCTTTTGGTTCTTTGAGTGCTGCAACAACATGCGAGCAGACTAGTTTTTGCCAGTTAGGATGCGGTGTTTCTACAGATGAAGGATTATGCTTTGAAAATACCCAAAAAGCTTTTGCAGTTAGCCAGAATTTAACATGGGTTGAGGATGCAACATGTGATATTCCTCAGTGCCAGAAAGGATGCTGTGTATTGAATGACCAGTATACCTTTGTAACACAAGCAAGATGTAAAAAAGAGACCTCTATTTTTCCAGATTTAAAATTAGATTTTAGGGAAGACATCAAAACAGAGCAGGCTTGCTTGGAAGAATCATTGGCAGAAGAAACTGGCTGCTGTGAAATTGACCAGAATACATGTAATTTTGGAACAAGGGCAGAATGCTTGGAGTTAGGAAAGGATGCTTCTAAGTTTAAAAAAGATACTTTATGCAGCAATGAAAAATTAAGCTGTGAATGTACTTCAAGGCATACTCAAGGATGTCTGCCTGGAAAAGAAGATGTTTACTGGTTTGACTCATGCGGAAATCCAGAAGATGTTGTTGATAATTCTCAGCCATATACTGGGTTTGTAAAAGATCCTCAATGTCAGGCATTTCCAAATGACCCAAACTGCGGAAATTGTGACTATAGCAGAGGAACTGTCTGCGGACAGAAAGATGATAATAATTTTGCATGCTTGTCTGTAAATTGTGCCACAACAATAACAGATCCGAATACACCAGGAACAGGAATACCAAGAAAAAATGGGGAATCATGGTGTGTTTTTGATGATAACAAAGGACCTGGATTAGACACAGTCGGCTCAAGATACTTCAGGCATAGCTGTATTTTAGGAAAGGAAGTTATCGAAGAATGTGCAGATTTCAGATCAGAATTTTGTATTCAGGGGGAAAAATTAACTTCTTCAGGGAGATTTACAGAAGCTAAATGTAAAGTTAACAATCCGGCTTCATGCTATGCAATAGAAAAACAAGAAGATTGTCAATCAGAATTATTAGACTGCCAATGGCTTATTGATAAGTGCGTTCCTTTTGTTTCTCCAGGATTCAGATTCTGGGAAGGTGGAGGAACTGATGTCTGTGCTCAAGCTTCTGAGACAAAAGGTTTTGTGTTTAAAGGAGAAGAAAAAGAGAAAGTAGCAGGAGAGGAAATTTCAAAATGGATAAGCCAGAAGTCAGCGCAATGCAGAGCTTTGGGTGACTGCGGAGAGAACATTAATTTCTTAGGTGTTCAAGGCTCAGCAGGATTTGAAAATTCTTTGGGAAAAGAAACTCTGGAAGAGGCAGAAGGATTTTTTGACAGATTAGGAAAGAATGCTCTGATTAAATTCGGTGCTCCTTTGGTTGGAGGAATAGTAGTGAGTTCTATTTTTAGTGGTGGAAGCAATGATTTATTATTTGGCCCTGAAAAATTAATAGGCAAGGGAATCTTCTGGGGTGATGAGGATTTCTGGGGAAGGGAAATAAAAGATCTGCCCAAAGATGCAGAAGGCAAAACTATTGACATTTCTCAAGAAGGAAAATTGGCACAAACTAAAAAAGGTGATGTCTGGATTAATAAGGAGAATGACTTATATAAACTGTCAAAAAAAGATGCAGAAGATTATCTTAAGGAAGGACAGACTATAAATGATTTGAAAATAGATGATATATCTGAAGAGGATCTTGGCGAGTCTGTTGGAGTTCTCAGGGATGATGGAAATTATGCAGAAGGAGCAGGATTTACATTTGGGAAAGCAGTTTCTTTAGCATTAACAGGCTATTTATTATATGTTTTAATTGATGCAGCATTCTTTGGAGATCCTGCAAAAGAGCAGACTACAGTTACAGTTACATGTTCACCATGGCAGGCTCCAACTGGAGGAAATAATTGTGAAGCATGTGATGATAATCCCAATATACTATGTACTGAATACAGATGCAGGTCATTAGGACAGTTATGCGAATTAGTAAATGAAGGAACA
>JAGVZH010000025.1 GCA_018302745.1 Candidatus Woesearchaeota archaeon | reverse complement strand
TCTTAGGACCAATTCCAGGAGCTTTTGTTGAGCCAGATGAGAAAAAAATGAGCAAGGCAACTGCAAAAGCGCAGTTAAGCATTCTATCAGCAGGATCTTTTGCTAATATTCTTTTATTTGCAGTTATTTTTACAATTTCAACTTTTGCTTTAAATCCATTTGCTAATTCTTTGCTAAAGGACAACCCAATAGTTGTGCAGGAGTTTGAAGAAGGATTTCCTTTAGAGCAAAGCAGTATAGAAAAAGGAGAAAAAATTTTAAGCATTAATGGAGAGGAAAACCTTAATGTTTTAAGCTTTACCGAGTTTATGATGGGAACAAAACCAGGAGAGGAATTATTAATAAAAACTGATAAAAGAGAGGCAACAGTCATTGCAGCAGAGCACCCTAAGGAAGCAGATTTTGGCTATTTGGGTGTTATTATTGCACCTGGAAATTTTTCTGTTTTTGAAGGCATTGTTTTTTGGTTTGCAAGGTTATTTTTCTGGATATGGATGATTAGCTTTGGAATTGGACTGTTTAACTGGCTGCCATTATTCATAACAGATGGAGGCAGAATGGTCTATGTCGCATCAAATAAATTTTTTAAGAATAAAAAGAAAGCTGTTAAGATATGGTCTCAGGTAAATTTTGCCTGCTTATTGATAATACTAATACAATTAGGAGCTTATTTTATAAAGCTTTTTTAGATAGAAATGTATAAAAATAGTATAGTCTTCTTATAGTCAGAGTTTTTAAAATGGACAAGTTAAAAGATTATTTAAGTGGTAGAAACATAAGAGGAGTAGTATTTGATCTATGGTTCACTTTGATTGAGCCTGTAGAAAAAGATAGAGAAATAAAAACTTCTAGAATAACTGGTGTTGATATAGAAAAAGTCCGTAATGTTTGGGAAAGTTTAATGACAATAGAATTCTACAGCACTTTAAAGTTTGTTGAAACTCTTATGGGCAGTTTAGAAATCTACGTAAGGAGTAAAGAATATGAAAATATAAAGAAAAGCTTGTTGAGATATTATGGCACTGATGCGTTAAAATCCGATCTTTATGATGATGTCTACGAAACTTTAGATTTTTTAGTGAAGAGACACTTTAAACTTGGGATTTTGTCTAATGTCCATTCTCCTTACAAAGAACCTTTTTACCAATATGGACTACAAAATTTCTTTGATGTAGTCTGTTTTTCTGATGAAATGAGAGTCATAAAACCGCATTATCCAGCTTTCTACAACGTTCTTGAACGTATGAAATTAAATCCTAAAGAAGTTCTCCTAGTAGGCGATGATTTTGAAAATGATATTAAACCGGCTAATAGCCTTAAAATGCCTGCTTTATTGTTAGATCGAGAAGACAAAAAAGATTACTTCCCGAAAATAAATTCATTAAAAACTTTGGTTAAAATTCTTGAGTGAAAAACTATAAATATGCTTCTATTATCAAAAATATATGTTAATTGATGTCCATGCACATTTGCAGTATAAGGATTTTGAAAATGATTTGGATGATGTAATAAAAAGAGCAGAAGAAGTTGGCGTGAAAGCAATTATAGTGAATGGTTTAACTAAGGAGGATAACAAAAAAGTTTTAGAGCTTAGTAAGAAATATGATGTTATTAAGGTTGCTTTGGGAATACATCCTAATGAGGTTAAGAGCACTTCTGATAAGGATTTTGAAGAAATTTTTTCTTTTATAAGAGAAAATAAAGATAATATTATTGCTATAGGAGAATGCGGATTGGATTATTATCATGATAAGGATGAAGGTATCTTAAAAAGACAAAAAGAAGTGTTCATTAAGTTCTTGAAGCTTGCCGAGGAATTGAACAAACCGATTATTATACATAATAGAAAGGCTGAGAGAGATGTTATTGATATATTAAAAAATTATAAAGTAAAGGCTCTGCTGCATTTTTTTAGCGGAAATATGAAATTGGCTAAGCAGGCAGAAGAAATTGGGTGTTACTTTTCTATACCTGTGTCAATCATAAGATCAGAACATTTCAAGACTCTTGTAAACAAAGTGTCTATTTCTAAGATTTTGACTGAAACAGACTCCCCTTATGGAAATCCTGAAGTGGGCAGAAATGAGCCTAGTTATGTTAAAAAAACAATAAAAGAAATCAGTGTAATAAAAGATATCTCTCTAAAAGACACTGAAAACATTGTCTACCAAAATTTCCAGGCTTTATTTTCTTAGTGGTTTTTATAGTAAATCTTCGTCACTAAAATAACCTTCTTCAAATCCAGCTTCCCAGTCATCTAGCTCGTCATTGCGTAATCTTTCTTCTCTTTCTGATTCTAAATCCATTGGGTCTTCTATGAAATTTTCTTCTCTCCTTCTTTCTCTAACTGAAATTTTCATCATAGCCTCCACCCCCTCTTTTAATAAAAATTGAATAGTAAACTTTATATATATACTTAAGCTATATATTTTATGTTAGGTATATACCTAGTATATTTAACATATTTTGCGACAAAATTGGGGGGATTACTATGACAACAAGGAGTCTGATTAAATTTGGTAAAAATAGTTTTGCAGTTACCTTGCCACAAAACTGGATTAAAAAACAAGGTTTAATAAAAGGAGATTCTTTATTTTTTGAAGAAAATAATAGAGGATTGGTTATTTCTTCAGATAATAAAACAAATAAAAAACAAATTAAAAAGATAGATATTGATGTTACTGAGAAAGATATCTCTAGGATAAGAAGGGAGATTATTGCAAATTACATTAATGGCTACGATGTGATAAGACTGAAAGGCGAGGATATTGATAAAAAATCTAAAGATATTAGAAGTGTAGTCCATACATTGGTTGCTTTAGAAGTCTTGGAACAAACATCAAAACAAATTATAGCAAGGATTTTTTTATTATCCCAAACCACTTTTATCCCACAGCTTATAAGAAAAATTGATATTCTCAATAGAAATATGATGGAAGATTTGGGGCTAAAGGACGCTAATTACGACGACATTCTACAAAGAGATCAAGATATAGATAGATTAACTTTTTTGATTTTAAGACTTATAAAATCAAATTTACAGGACACTAGCGCTAATAGAGAAAATAATTTAAGCAATCTGAAATTATTGGATTATTGGAACGTTGCTTATCTTTTAGAGTCTATTGCTGATGAAGTGAGGAAATTGTCTGTTGCACTAAAAGAAACAAGCAAGGATAAAAAGATTTTTAAAGATATTATTGAGCTTTATACAAGCTTAGTAAATTGTTACAAAGACACTATGGATGCGTACCATAGCAACAATGTTGAAAAAGCTTATTCATTATCGATACTAAAAAAAGATATAGCTGATAATTGCGACAAATTGTATCAAAAATATTGGCACAAAAAAGGGGCTGTTATCGCCCTAGAAAGAATAAGGGATACAGCGTTTTTGATTCACAATATTGGCAGAAGGACTTATAGCTGATGTAATCACTAATAAATAGTCATCGCAGAAACTTTTATAAATAGGATAAAACAACCTAATCTGGAGTAGATTTGTGGGGGGAAATGACAGATACAAGTTATCAACATTTTGATCATCCTGAAGATCCTGGGTTTTATAAACAGCCCAATATAGCCGAAAGACTTGAAAAATTGGGGGTCAATTCCTATCAAGTAAACTCTGTTAAGACTGAAAAAATAGAATCTGGATTCTTAGATACTGCAGGTTTAAGAAAAATAACTTTATTAGACAGTTCTGAAAAATCTTTGGAGAATTTATTAGCTAAAAAATATAGCGAAGATAGAAGAAAAAGAAGCGTCCATATTACAGTGCCAAATAAAAGTGTTGAAGACGAGACTGCTTATAGGTTTGCAAATCTTAAATTTCAGAATGATATTGGAGTATTATCCCCACTAGTATTGTACAGGGGAATATACAAGGATGTGACTCATGGAAGGAAAGGAGAAATAGAGCATTTATTACTTTTAGATTATTGGGATGGACCTTCTGCAGATATGAATGTAATTGCATGTAGGAGAGCGATAGAAAGTAGAATGGAGAGTCTCAGAAATGATAAATTTCTCTCAGATAATGAAAAAACGAACTTTAACGATGAAGTTAGGAAATTGTATGAAATAATGAAAAATGAAATTGTATTAAAAATCCTAGATTCAATGGCAGATTTTTCTCATAGGGCTATGCAGCATGATATTATTAAATCAGGAGACTGTAAATTAGAATATGATGGTGGTAAGAAAATGAATATTGATAGAGTGAAAAATTCATTTGATTTCTTAATTGGTAAGAGAGAGAATCAATTTAAAGCTTTGGTTTACTGGAACCTGATTGATGGTCAACAAGCAAGCAAGGACGAGGTTCTTAATGAAGACAAACGGCTTAAAAATTTGGCCAATAAAAAATGGAATAATTTTAAATCTCTATTTCAACCTTTAAGAGAGAATATGTTCTTGAAGGGAACAGATGTTTATTCCCAGGGTGATCAACATTTACACCATTTCAAGAGACGCCCCTTAAGACAAGGTGCTGATGAAAATGTAAGAATGGGCATCTTTGATATGGGCAGTGCAAAAATGGAAGATCCTCTTTTCGGAAGCAGCAGATTGTTAAGTAGCTACCTTCTTGATTTCAATAGAGAAAAAATAAGGGATATTTTCAAAGAAAGATATCTGGGCTTTGTTTCAGAATATAAAGATGATGTTCAAAATAAAGAAAATAAGATTGAGTTGGCTTTTGAGTTATGCACTCTGCTCGAGAATATTTGGGCATTTAGCAGAAGAGCCCATGATATAATATACAACAGACCAGAATATGATAGACAAACATACAAATTTAGAGAAAAGCGCAAGCTATATGACAACCAAGTATTGCCTTTAGTCAGAAATATTCAATTGCCTGAGGAAATAGGCTTAGATTTGTATGATGCATCTGCGACTATAAAGACTAATAAGCTGCGCATACAAGAAATAATCCAAGGTTTAATTGTTGATACACCAAACTATTACTGTGAAAGTAATTTAGTTGATCCTTTAAAAAGATTGCAAGAGTTTATTGAAGATACAATTATAGAAATAAAAAAAGAAGCTGCTTAGAAATCCTTAAATATTAATAAACTTTTTATTTTTTATGGAAACTATGATTGTTGAAGAAAAGCCTAATGTATTAATAAAATTTGATACAAGACCTTCTAAAATTGTCAAGCTTAATACAGAAAACCAGATTGATGTGAGAAGAAAAGCATTAGAAAAGCAGGGATACAGATTAGTTGGAAATCATAGTGCTGTTAAAGTCTGCTTTTGGACTAAAAATTCCTTAAGAGATGATGGTTTGTGCTATAAAAATAAATTTTATGGCATAGAAAGCTCAAGATGCATCCAAATGAGCTCTGTTTTAGACTTCTGCAATTTAAGATGTGAATGGTGCTGGAGAGACATTGCTTATAGCGATTTAAGATTTAAAGGAAAAGCAGATAGTCCAAAAGATATTGTTGAAGGATGTATGGATGCACATAAAAAATATTTGCAAGGTTTTAAGGGAAGCTCTAAAGTTACTGAAGAAAAATTTTACAATGCAATGAAACCTATGCATTTTGCAATTAGCCTAACTGGAGAGGTTACCCTATATCCAAGATTGGATGATCTTGTTGAGGAAATAAATGACAGGGGAATGACTACTTTTGTTGTTACTAATGGAACTAATCCAAGTATGATAAAAAAATTAATTAAAAAACAGCCAACACAGCTTTATATTACACTGCCTGCTCCAGATGAAGAAACTTACATAAAATCATGCAAGCCTTTGACAAATGATTCATGGCAAAAAATTATGGAGAGCTTGAAATTATTAAGGCATTTTAACAGAAGCGTTATCAGGCTAACCTTGACAAAAAATCTTAATTTTTTAAATCCAGAAGGCTATGGAAATTTGGTAAAAGATGTTGATTTTGATTTTTTAGAAGTTAAAGCAGCAATGCCAATAGGATATGCCTCTAGAAGATTAGATCATAATCAAATGTGTCTGCATAAAGAAATAAAAGACTTTTCTGAAAAACTTGCAAAAACAGCAGGATTAAAAATTTTGGATGAAGAAGAGAGAAGCAGAGTAGTATTACTGGGAAGAAAAGACAGAGAAGACAGAATTATGAAATTTTAAATTGTGCCATCTCCAGATTGCTCAGGATTAGCCTCTGTATCAACTAAGTCTTCTTCACAGCATTCATAACTTAGCATTTCTGCTTCGTTTTCGTCATATGTTGTATCACAGATTTGGCATTTGTAGATTTTATCACCCATTTAAAAACACCTTAAGCAAGAATTCAAAATAGGAATTATTTAAAGGTTTTGGTTGATTAAAGAATAAAAAATTATAAAAAAATAAATTAAATAGTGGTTTGGCTTAATCAGTTTCTTCTAAATATCCTATCATAAAACACGCTTCTTCCATGCTTAGCTCATCTTCTTCTAAAAGCTGGCTTATTATCTCTTTATCATAGAAGTTCATTTTCATCCTCCGTGGGCAGTTTCAAAAGCTGTTCGCTAAACAATGTCTCTATTGTTTCCAGCGACAAGTCAGATGGGTCTATTCTCATTTTTATCACCTCTTTTTTAATACTCAAGAGAAAGATAGTCGCTTTTAAGTATCTCACGCGTATAATACGCGTAGACGCGTAACTATAAAGTATATTTTGGAGAATATACAATATTTATTAATAACATAATCTTCATACTTTATATGGGACACGCTAACTATTTTAGAAGCCTGATAGAAAAAGAGAGTGATATAATGAGCTTAAACAGCGTTATGGATGAGCTAAATTCTAAGATAAACAATATCTCAGCTAAAATGGAGAAAAGCAAGGATTTTCAAAGAGTAAATCTTGCCACTGAATTAAAAGCATTAAAACTTGTTTTTTCTATTGGAAATGATAAAGTTAAGGAATTAAATAAAGAGAAAATATCTTAAAAATCATTCAATGTCTTCTTATATCCAAACTCAACTGTTTTGTAATAACCCCAACCCTCTTTATGGTCTTTTAATGTAATCTGTTTTGCTGTCTCCAATTGCTTAATCTTTTTTTGAAAGGTTCTATAAGCTAATTCTTTATTTGCAGAGTAAATGCCATACAGTTCTTTGATACTTTTCCCTGAATTTTTCTTTATTAGTTCCAAAATTTCTTTTTCATCATCCTGAAGATTTTTCTCATCCTTTGGAGTAAAATTAGTCAGTTTTTCTATTGCTTCTTGAGAATGCTCCAATGAAACTTTCTTTAACGATTTATTTTCTGCTATCAAAGCAGCTTCTTTTAAAAGAAATAATCCTGTTCTTATGTCATTTAAATGATAAGTTTTTTCTGCTATTAAATTAAATGCCTTTTCATCAAAGACATTTGAATGAAACGCATAAGTAACCCTCTGCTTTAAAATCCCTTTTGTTTCTTCCATATTATAAGGTTTAAACTCTAGGTTTTCAGGTATCAATCTAGATCTTAATCTTTGATCTAAATTATTTATCCATTCTTTATCATTTGTAATGAAAAAAATTGATTTTTTGTAAATATCCTCTGCTATTGAATAAATTATTGAAACATCCTCAAGTTTATCAGCTTCATCTAAGACTAAGACTGCAGAAGTTTTGTTTAAAATTTCCTTCACTTTCTGGAACAATTCATCTGTTTTCTTTTGCTGAATCCATTTGTATCCAATCTGGTCGCAAATTTCAAGAACTATTTTGTATGGAGTGTCTTTTTTCCAGCAGTTAATGTAAATCTGCTGGACTTCATCTGAGTTTTCCTCTAAGTCTTTTAGGACATGCCTTGTTGCTATTGTCTTGCCTATTCCAGGCTTTCCGAAAATGAATAAATTTTTGCCATTCCTATTCTGCAGTAAAGGCTTTATGCAATTAGCCATATAATGCTGCTCATTTTCTCGGTAAGGAACTAGCTTAGGATGATAGTCATAATCTAAAGCAACAGGATTTTTAAAAATAGATTCAGAGTCCTTCAATAAATCATTAAAAAGATTGGTCATACAATAATGGTCTATGTATAAGTTAATAAATTTTTTGAAAGCTACTTTATATTAGCTCTTATAAGCATTTTTACCTTAAATATATTTTCTTTGGCATACCCTATTTTTATCCTTGCTTCTCCAGAGATATCCTTATCAATTTCTAATGCTTTATTTAAGCTTGCAAATGCTTCACTTAGAAATTTTCCCCAAATTTCCAGATGTTCTTTTGGCACTTCTATCATTACCATATTGGTTAAGCGATATTAAAGATATTTAAATGTTTATATTTCCTCTATGCCATCTTTTGTAAGAGCTATAAGCCTTATTCCCAAGCCTAATTTTAGCAATGCAGAAATAATTGCCATGTGTTCCTTACCAGTTCCTGAAACTAAATTAACAGCAACTTCTGTGTCTTTTATTTTTAATTTTAATTGGTCTCCAATTTGGTTTCTTAACTCCTTTAGACCCTGCGTTGAATCAACTATTATGAAATCAGCAGGCTTTTCTGGAGTAAAATTTTCCTTGCCAAAGTCATTTGTTATCAGAATTACCTTTTTCCAATCACCGTCTGCTATCAATCTTCCTACATGCCCCCAAGTGCCTTTTCCAGAAGACTCATTTAATTACTTTTCAATAAGTTGTATATAAAGATTTGGAAACCAAAACCTTTTAAACTTTAATCACTGATTTTAATTATGGCTAAAAAAGTTTCTAAAGATATTCCTCTGGCAGAAATAACTTTAAGAAAATATGAAAAGCCTGGTGAGTTAAGCAAGAGGGATTTGATAAAAAAATTATGCTTGTCTGTTGGATTACTGCAGCCAGGAGACTCTAGGGATGTTATTGTTGATATCTTCCATACATTAAAAGAAAAAGGAAAAGAAATGTCCTCTGAATTAATAAGGGAGGAAGTTGTCAAAATAAGAAAAGAATTGAATCTGCCTTTGAAAGGAATCGCAGGCTCAAATATAAGAAGGCAGTTAAGAAGACTAAGAGATATACATTTAATTGAGAAAATCAGTAATGATTATAGGATAAACGAAAATGAGAGTTTAATTAATTTATTTGAGGAAAAAATAGAAAAATTCTATTTGAGGAGCATTGTTGACAGAGTAAAGGAATATTTCAGGGCTGTAAAATGATATATGAACCAAGGGAAGATTCTTTTTTATTGCAGAAATATGTAGAAAAGTATTCTAAAGGCAGAGTATTGGATATGGGAACTGGCTCTGGCATACAAGCATTAACTGCTATGAAGAGAACAAAAGATGTTCTTGCTGTTGATGTTGATGAATATACTGTTTTTTATGCTAAAAGAAAAGGAGTAAAAACAATCCAGTCTGATTTATTTGATAATGTAGAAGGAAAATTTGATTTAATAATTTTTAATCCGCCTTATCTGCCTAAGGAAATAAATGAAAATGAGCAGGTTTCCAGACTGGTTTCTGGAGGAAGAGAAGGAAAAGAGCTTATTGAAGAATTTTTTAATAAAGCTAGAGATTATTTGAATCAAGATGGAAAAATATTAATTGTTTTTAGCTCTTTAAGCGGAGATGTTTTAAGCATCTTAGAAGAAAATGGCTTTAGATATCAAAAATTAGAAGAGCAAAGTTTCTTTTTTGAAAAGCTGTTTGTTTACTTGGCATATTAGAAAATTATATACTCCTTATATCAAATTCATAGCCTTTATGCACCATACCATCATTACTCTCAATTTCTGTTTTAATAACAGTTGTATTTTTGGCATTAATCCTTTTCAATTCATTTTCTAAAAAATCTTGCAGAGATAAACATTTATTAATTGTCCTCTTCTTAACATTAATCTTAAAGTGTTTAGTAATTTCATTAAATTTAGGATCTTTAATAGATAAGTCAGGAAGATAAAATTCTGGATAATCCCTTTGAATTTGAGCAAAATTTAAATTTACATCGTGATAGATCCATATTTTCGGTTGATCTTCCCATGGCTGCCACATTGTAGAAGAAAAGTATGTTTCATAATCTGAATAGTTTGCTCTAAAATGCCACTCAAAAATTCCATCTTCATAAGGGAAATCTTGATTTCTCAAATAATTGCCAGCCCAGCTACCGCAACTTTTTGGCTTTTTATGTCTTTGATGCATTAAAGTAACATGTGGTAATACTCTTAATTCTGGTAAATGTTTATTATTTATTACAGATACAATCTTTTCATTTTTAAATCCTAATTCAAAAGCTTTCTGAGCTATAGTATCAAAAAATTTGAGAAATCTTTCTTGCACATATAAAGGTGTTCTAAGCTCTGTCATAATTCTTATCATAATCAGATGATATGCAAAATTTATTTAAACCTTTCTCAATTAATTAATATTAGAAAACTATATAAGTAAGTTGCTCTTAGCAAGTGGTAGAGGTGATTTCTTGGGGGTTACATGGCAGATAAAAAAGAAGATAAAAAAGTAATATGGAAAGATCCAAAAACAGGTGATAGCCACGGAATAGCTTACAGCACTGAAATACAGGAAAAACTGGTTAAGAGTTTGCAGGCTAATGCTGACTGGAGAAGAAAAACATACTACACTCTAAGCTGGATAAGGTGGTTATTAATTTCTGGAATTATCTTGGCACTTATATTGTTAACATACTTAAATTCAAGAAATGCAGTAACAATTATAGGCCAAAGGTTATTTTGCGGTTAAGTTTTCAAAAACCTTATAAACCCTTATTTTTTATTATTCTTATCCCATTCGGACTACTTTAAGTAGGAGGGTAAATGAATAAGAAGGAAATTTTACATACTTTAGAATTAGCAAGGAAGAATTCTAGAAAAAGAAAGTTCAATCAAACAGTTGATATAATTTTTAATCTCAAGAGTATTGATTTAAAGAAGAATAAAGTTGATGGTTTTGTTACATTTCCTAAGGCAATAAAAGAAAGGAAAATAGGCGCTTTTGTTGATGCAAGCCTGAAAGACAAAGCAAAAGAATTCTGCAGCGTTGTTGTTCTTAAAGAAGAGTTTCCAAATTATAAAAATAAAAAATTAGCAAAGAAACTAGCTAAACAGGCAGATTTTTTCATTGCACAAGTTACACTAATGCCTCAGGTTGCTTCAATTTTTGGAAGATTTTTAGGCCCTAAAGGCAAAATGCCTAACCCAAAAATTGGTGCAGTTATTGCTCCGAATGCAGACCTGAAACAGGTTACTAATGACCTAAAAAAGACTTTTAGGATAGAAGCTAAAGGAGGAAATATTGTCAAGACTTTAGTAGGAAAAGAAGATAATTCTGATGAAGAGATAGCAAGCAATATTCTTCTTGTAAATGAGGCTTTGGTAAGTATATTGCCTAAGGGAAATGAAAACATAAGGAATGTTATTTTAAAATTATCTATGGGAATGCCAATCAGAATTGGAGAAACAGAAGAGGAAATAAAAAAAAGATTAGAAGTAAAAAACAATGAAAATAAAAAAGAGAGAAAGAGCGAGAAAAAAGAAACAAAGGAAATAAAGAAAGATGAAAAAGCCTAAAGCATTTGTTTCAGATTATAAGAAGGAAGAGGTTAAGACAATTAAAGGATTATTAAAAAATCATAAAGTTGTCGGATTGGCAGATATAACTGGATTTCCAAGCCCTCAATTACAAAAAATAAGATCCAACCTAAAAGATAAGCTTCTAATCAGAATTACCAAATCTAGACTGATTAAATTGTCTATGGATGAACTAAAAGAAGAAATTAAAGGAATAGACAGATTAAAAGAAAGTTTAGAAGGCATGCCTGCTTTATTATTAAGCAATCAGGAGCCTTTTAAATTAGCAAAATCTTTGTCAAAGAGTAAATCTAGCGCTCCTGCAAAAGCTGGGCAAATAGCGCCAAAAGATCTTATAATTAACGCAGGACCAACATCTTTTGCACCAGGTCCAATTATTGGAGAATTAGGAGCAGCAGGCTTAAAAGCAGGCGTTGAAGGCGGAAAGATTGTTATTAAGGAAGACAAAGTTATTGCCAAAAAAGGAGACACCATAACTCCAAAGATTGTTGATCTGTTAAGCAAATTTAAGATAGAGCCTATGGAGATTGGTCTGAAGATTACATCTTTATTGGAAGATGGCACTCTCTATGGCGGAAATGTTCTAAGCATTGATGAAAAACAATATATTAATAATCTTAGACAAGCCCATAGCGATGCATTTGCCTTGTCATTAGAGATTGGATATATCACAAAAGAAAATATAGAATTATTAATTAAAAAAGCAGAAATTGGCGCTCTTGCACTAAAAGAAAAACTTCCTGCAGTAGAAGAAAAGGTTGAGGAAAAGAAAGAAGAGCCAAAATTAGAAACTCAGGGAGAATCAATAAAAGAACAGCTTAAAGAAAATATTTTTCCTAAAGAGGAAAAATCAGCTAGGGAAAATACTGAAGCTACAAAAGAAAAGCCAGCAGAAAATATAGTCGAAGAAATAGTAAAAAAAGCAGAAACTGGAGAATTAAAGCCAGAAGAGGAAAAAACTAAATCTCAAATTAATCCCATTCAAGACGAGATGAGAAAAGCAGAAGAATTTGTTAAAGGGCTTATGGGAGGAGAAGTTAAGTCTGAGGATTTGGGGAAAGGCGCTGTTGAATTAAGAAAGGAAAAACAAAACCAAAGAAATAAAAAAGAAAAAGAGGATAAAGAATTCAAAGAAGCTGAAAAAGCTGCTCAAAATATTTTGAAAAAGATCTAGGAGGAAAATATGGAATATATATACAGTGCATTATTGCTGCACAAATCTGGACAGCCAGTTAATGAAGGGAATGTGAAGAAAGTTTTAACAGCTTCAGGTCTTAAAGTTGATGAAGCTAAAGTTAAGGCTTTGGTCGCTGGCTTAGATGGTGTTGATATAGAAAAAACCATAAAAGAAGCCAGTATACCTGTAGCAGGCGCAGCACCAGTAAAAGAAGAAGCAAAAGCAGAAAAGAAAGAAGAGAAAAAAGAAGAGAAAAAGACTGAAGAACAGGCTGCTGCTGGATTAGGCGCATTATTTGGTTAATGATTTGTGATCAATAATGGCGGACGAGAAAGAGTCTTTGGAGAGCGAATTTAACAAGCTGAAAGGAGAAATAGATAGTCTGAAGACTACTCTCGACGAAATTGATCAGGAAAAGGAAGTCTGGTTCAAGAAGAAAGAAGACCTCAAGATAGTTGTGAACCAGCTTATTTCCAGAATAAAGAGTGTTAAGGAAGAAAAAGGAGGGGTTAGCGAAAAGGTTGAGGAATTTAAGAAAGAGAGGGAAAAATACAACAGCAGGGTAAGGGCATTAATTGCCAAGATAAAAAGCCTTTATCAGCAAAAAAAAGCCCTGATTGGCAAGAACAAAGTAACTAATCCTGAGCAGATAAAGAAAAAGATTGAGCAGATAGAGCATAGCATAGAGACAGAAGCATTAAGCTTCAACAAAGAAAAAAAGCTAATGGAAGAAATAAAAAAGCTGAAAAAAGAGTATAATGAAAGCAGTGAATTCTTAAGCCTGATAAAAAATATTGATCAGGCAAGCAAAGAAATAGAGGAGAATAAGGAAAAAGCCACAGAATATCATAAAAAAATCCAGGGCATTCTTAAGGATGGGCAAAGCTATGAGGAATTTATCAAAATCTCGAAAGAGATAAATGAAGCCAGGAAAGAACAGGAAGATGCCTTTGAAAAGTTTATAAGCCTTAAAAGAAAGTTTAATGAAAATAGTGATAATTTAAAAGCCAAATTAAAGATATTCAACAAATTAAAGAAGAAGGTTGATAAGGCTAAGAAGAAAAAAATCAAAGAAAGGCAGGATAAGGGCTCTGAGAAACTTGAAAAGAAAATAAAAGAAGTAGAGGAAAAATTGAAGAAAGGCGAGAAATTAACAAGAGAAGATTTAATAGTTTATCAGGGAAACAAAAAATAATTTTTATGGCTTCACTACATTCACAATTATTGATTTTAATTTTAATTACTTTACTGCCTTTTTTTGAATTGAGGGCAAGCATCCCTTTAGGCATAGTATCAGGAAGTGTAAATCTTCCTTTTGGCTATACTTTATCTGGCTTTGGCCTGCCTTGGTATTTAGTTTTTATTATTGTTGTTGTAACAAATATTTTTTTGGGCATGGCAGTCTATTTAATAATACAGGAATTTATTCATCTTTTCCTGAAAATAAAGATATTTAATAAATTTTATCAGCATTATTCCAAGAATGTTTATGAAAAAATAAATAAATATACTGAAAAATACGGAAAATGGGGCTTGATGATTTTTATAGGGTTACCTGTTCCTGGAAGTGGGAGCTATTCTGGGGCTTTAGCAGCACATTTGATTGGATTGAGCTTTAAGAAGTTTGTAGTTGCCAATGCTCTGGGAGTTTTGATAGCAGGCACTTTAGTGACTCTATTAACTTTAGGAATTATTAAATTATTTTAAAGAAAAAAAAAGTTAATTTTAAATTCGATATTTATATATTTTTCTTTATTTTTTTATATAAATACATAACATCAGAATATGCTGGAATTGATTTTATTTTCATCTTTCTTGTTAAAAATATCCAGATTAAAGCAACATATGTAGATGCTACAAAAGTCCAGAAAAACAAGTGTATCATATCAAAATAATTTAAGCCGTATTTAATCAAAACAAAAACAATAATATAAATTCTTATTAAATTCACGCTTAAAATCAGCAAAGAGCCATAGATAAACAATTTTAATGATTGCATTATGCTTAAATCTTTTGTAAGCATTATCAAAATATAAAGCAAGTAATAGGCAGAGCCTGCTATGCATGCTGGCACAAATTTTATAGCCAATTCTTTAAAAGCCAGTACTGTAGAGCTTGTAAATTGAGGAGCGAATCCTGATAATTTTAACAGAAAATAGGAAGGATAAATTGTTAAGGGTGTAAAAATGAAATAAAAAAGTGATAATGGAACAGCAAATAATAAGATTAGTCTAAATAATAATTGATATTGATATTTCATTAATTTTAATTACTTTTATCATATAATAAAGGTTTTTATATGGGGAAATTAGATTATTAATAATGAAAAAACAGTATTTAATTACAGCAATAAGTATTCTAGCTTTAATAGTCAGCCTTTTCTTTGACCAGGAAATACTAAGCTTTTTCATAAAATTTAAATTCGGTTCTTTGACGCCATTTTTGCTCATTCTTGATCACTGGATTACAAATGTAATCTTATTCCTGATAATGCCTACTATAATTTTTATTAAAAAAAGAAAGAAGCTAGACTTTTTTTACCTGTCTTTAATCATGAGCTACTTATTTGTTACAATTTTAAAAATTTTAGTAGCAAGGGAAAGACCTGATTTAGCTTTTCTTCCAGAAGAAACCTTCAGTTTTCCAAGCAGGCATGCAGCAATAGCATTGGCAGTCATTCCTTTTATGCTGAAGGAAAAGGGATTGGTTTTTTGGTGGATTGCCGGAATCTTAATAGGGTTAAGCAGGCTGTTATTAGGGGCTCATTACTTGAGCGATGTTTTAGGAGGAGCTTTGATTGGATATTATACAAGCTATTTCATCTTTATTTGGTATAAAAAACATTAGACACTATTATAGAGTGGAGAATACAAATCTTTATATATGAAATAGGTATAGTAGTTTAATTTAGGGGAGTGTTATATAATGAAGAGACATACAATCATAGGTATTTTGGTGTTTTTATCAATTCTAGTTGGAGCATATGCTGTTATTGACGGCACTCCATTGAGCAGTCCTAGCGGAAATCCTGGTGCTACTTTAACAGTAACATTTACTATAAATAATACAGAAGCATTTAATTTTACGAATGTTAATTTTAGTGCTACTAATTTAGAAGGTCCTCAAAAATATACTATTAGCGCGCCTTCCATTAGCAATTTTACAACAACAATAGCTAATGGATTAAAGGCAAATCACAGCTTTACTGTAGCAATTCCAAGCGGAACAAGCTCAGTTTTAGCAGGAGCTTATAATGGAAATGTAAGCTTAACAGGAAGCAATGGAACATCCTTCGTAGGAAGCAAGTTCCTATATACAATAAATGTAAATTCAATTCCTGGAATTACTATAGATACTTTCTCTAACTCAAATCCTTTAGTATTATCTGCCCAGGAAGGAAATAGTGTAAGCAAGACTGCTACATTCAGAAATACAGGAAGTGCAAACTTAACAAATGTGCAAATAACTCATAATGTGGATTCTGGAGATAATGACGGAGATAATGTTACAATAGAAATTACTCCTCAGAACTTTTCCTTATCACCGGGAAATTCAAGAGTTGTTACATTCAAAGCTACAATGGACAATGATTTAGATATAGGAACTTATGATGGAACAG
>JAGVZH010000024.1 GCA_018302745.1 Candidatus Woesearchaeota archaeon | reverse complement strand
ATAACCAAACTGTCTACTTTTTGATTCAATTCCTGAAGGTTTATTGTTTTTAGCACCACTTTTATGTTTTGAGGTATTTTAAACCCTTTTTTGCCAAAATATTCATTTCCATATAATTTGATTATAGTGGGCTTTTTAGTGTCTGCCCTTTTACCTGTTCCTGCATTTCCCCTGCCTCCCCTGTTTCCAGCTCCCCTGTGCTTCTTCTTTGCGCCCCATCCATGTGTATGAGTGCCTCTTTGCCTTGATTTTTTTGATCTCTTATTTACCGTCATCTTATAGCATCCTTTTAATCAAATCATTTATTTTTTCTTTTCTATAGCCTAATGCTCCTCCAAGTGAGAATGGCATTTTAGTCCCTTTCCTTTCATACCCTTTAATAGGAGGATTTAAGCCAAAGAATAATTTCATTCCAGGAATATCCTTTAATTTTCTTTTAGATTCAAAAAACTCCTTTGCAAAGGTGTTAAGGTCTGTATTTAATTTTTCTTTTATTATTGCCTCAACATCTTTTTTAATCCCTGCAACTTTAGCCCTTTTTTTTATTAACATCTTGAATGTTTCCTCATCTAACTCTCCCCATGTTACATAGTCTTTAAGCTTGTTCACCATGCCTGCATTTGAAAGAGTATTTTCCAAAATAACACAGTTATTTTTTTTGTATAATCTCATCATATTAAAAGTATCTTTTATTTTTTTATTAAGATGTGTTTTTCCGCTTATCCTGATTACTGCTAATTTGCTCATTTTTTACTTCCTTCTACTATTCCTCTTGGCTCAACCTGATCATGCTTAATCTTAACTTGCGATAATTTTTGAAGCGCGTTAAAACATGCTTTCAACAAATTCAGCCTAGTTGCTGTCTTTCCTCTAGCTTTTGAATATACATCTGTTATGCCTGCCAATTGAAGGATCTTTTTGCATTCTTCCTGGATGCATAAACCAGTTCCCCTTGGCGCAGGTATTAATTTTACGACAGAGCTCCCCATTTTTCCCTCAACTTCAAAAGGGATTGAATGAGGTGTTTTGCATCCACAAGCCCAGGATCCGCATCCTCTTCTTATCTTGATTATGTTCAATTTAGATTTTCTAATTGCCTTTTCTCTGGCTGGAACTGTTTCTTTGGCATCGCCAAATCCTAAGCCAACATAGCCGTCTTTGTTACCCACTGCGACCATGGTAGCGAATTTTGCTTTGTTTCCTTCCCTTGTTTTTTTCTGGGTTTGTCTCCAGATACTCCTTTTTCCTCCGCCAAATTTTCCTTTTGACTGGCCTACTTCTAACAAAGATTGGTCTAAATTTGGTAGCAAGAAATCAACAATCTCTGCTTCCAATATTTTCTCGCCTTTATCTAAAACTTCATCAATATTAGTTATCTTGCCTGATTTTATTTCCCTGCCTATCTCAGTCTTAGGATTCCATCCCCCCATATTTGTTTTTTTAATGCCTGTCTCTGCTTCAGCAGGAATTACTTCCTCTTCCAATATTGTTTCTTCTTTCTTTTCTACCATTTTACTTTACCAATATTTTATTTTTGATTTCCTCAAAATGTTTTTCAAAATCCTCTGATTTTATGCCTTTCTTTAAGTAATCTGAAAATTGTTTCTCATTAATTGCCCTGTCTGAAGAAATTTTTTTAAGATAGGCTGCAATATTCAATCCTTTGATTAATTCTTCACTAGGAATTATGTCTTTTGAATGGGGGACTTTTATCCCGCTGTCCAAAACTCCTTTTAATGCTGCATAAAGTCTAGATCCTTTTATACTTGGCTGCAAACCTAAGTCCAAAACAGCCTCTTTAATTTTTGATCTGCTCTTTAATCCAGCATATAAACCAATTAAATATGCTGCTGGTCTGTTGCCTCCATGAAATTTCCATCCTGCTTTTTCTATGTCTTTTTTATTAGTAGTTGATATTGTTTTATCTCCATCATTTGTATAATTAACAAACTGGACAATTAGATCATTATTCTTCTTCCTTATTACCAGCCTTGTCTTTCCAGATTTGAGTAACTCTAACCTTCCCTTATAATCTGTTTTACCTTGCTGTTTTCTTTTATATTTTTTATTGGTTCTTGCCATTTTTTATTGCTAGATTGTGCTCATCCAAATAAATTTTTATATGCCTTTTACTTCTAAAAAATCCCCCTTTAACTTTACGCATCAAATTCCTATAATTTTGAATATTGATTAAGGACTTAACTTTTAGTTCCTTTAAGAATCTTCTCTGGAGTCTTACTTTTGCCATCCACTCTTTCTTTGGATTAATCCTGGCGTTTCTACCTCCTTTTTTTGAACCTGCGCCTTTTCTTCTTCCTTTGCTCTTTTGCGCTTTTATTTTTTTAGACCTAAATCCTGAAATGCCCCTCTTCTGTTTTTTTTGAACAGCTTTATCCCTCACTAAAAGCCTCATATCTGCTTTGGTTATAGACTCTTTTATCTCCTCAAGTCTGTTTGGATCAAACCATACTCTTTTAGGGCTTATACCCATCAAAGATGCTGCAATTCTTTTTTGAACTTTTAAATCCATTTTATGCTGAACTTACTCTCCTATGCAATTCTTTTGTTTTATCTTTAATTGGCTGATCTTGCTGCTTTTCTTCAGCTTTTGCTTTGGGCTCTTCTTTTAAGCCTGTTATTGCCTCTTTTGTTTTATCATCTTCCTTATTCTCTTTTGTTTTTTTATCTTCTGCTTCTTTTACAGCCTTTTCCTTCATCTGTTTTCTTATTTCAATTTTTTTCTTGGTTTCAGTTTTTCTTTTTAAAAAGTTTTCATCTATTTTTTTGATATAACCATCAACATCTTTGACATTATAGACTCTGATATTCATTTCTTTAGCTTTTTTTAAGATTAAAACTCTCTTTTTATTGCCTATTTTTCTCTGAATCACTGCAACTTCTGATTTTTTTATTTTATCCAAATCAGAAATTGTTTTTACCAAAAACTCTCTGAAGCCATGCCTATTCAATCCCCTAATTTCTCGATTTGAACCATAACCAATAGAAGGTAGTTTTTCATGCCCCTTGAAGCTTCTTCTTGCTTTAGAGTCCAAGCCTCTTGGTCTTCTCCAGACTTTTGCAAGCCTCTTATATCTCTTTCCGCCCTGCCTTATGAATTCCGGCTTTTTCCTTCTGATTATATTTTGACTCTTCATTTTATACTCTTTCTGGCTTTTTTACAATATAAATGCCATCCTGAAAAACTCTTCTGTCCCTGTTTGTTATTCTTGTTGATTGCTCTATATTGCTTGCTGTCTGGCCTGTTTTTTCTAAATCATACCCATCAACTAAAATTTCATTGCCTTTAACCTGAACTTTGACATTGTCAAGTATAGAAGCTTCCCTTGGGATTTTTTCACCCAAAAAATTTTTTATTTTAAGCTTGTTTCCCTCTACATTGACACTCATTGGAAAATGCCCTGAACATATCTTTAATTTGTAATTAAAACCATGGGCAAGCCCTCTAATGGAATTTTTGATGTGTTTTGTAAAAGTAGACAATAATCTTTTTTGATTTCTTGTCGTTTTTTTGAATGATAAAATCAATTTGCTATCTTTAATTTCCAAGCCCATATCTTTGCTCAATATTTCTCTACTTAATTCTTCTTTTTCTCCCTTTAGTGTTATTACTTCACCATTTATCTTAACTTCAATTCCAGAGGGGATTTCTATTTCTTTTCTTAGGATTTTTTTCTTTTTCATTTTAGTAACAGTAAGCTATCAGATTTCCGCCAACTCCTTTCTCTTTAGCTTCATTATGCACCATAAGCCCTTTAGATGTAGATACAATCAAAAAACCAAAATCTTTTGACGGCAAATATCTCTTTTCAAATTTTTCAAAATTATTTTTCTTGACTCCAAGTCTAGGTTTGATAACTCCGCATTTGTTGATGGTTCCAAGCAAGTTTAATACAACATAAGTTTTATTTCCCTCCTTAACAATCTCATAAGAGCCTAAATAGCCTTTTTCATTTAATATTTTCAATACCTCCAATAATAAATTAGAGGCAGGCCTAAGTATGCATTCCTTTCTTCCTATTTTCTCGCAGTTAAGGATATGCGATAATGCACTTGCTAATGAATCGTTTAATACCATTTTAACTATATTTTTTGAACCCTATCTGTTTTGCTATATCTCTAAAGCACTGCCTGCATATATCCAAGCCATATTTTCTTATATGACCTTTATACCTGCCACATCTGTTGCATTTTCTAGATCCTAATCCGAATTTCCTGTCTTTAGGAGCATTATGCTTTATAAATTTCTTCAGCTTGGCTGGTTTTACATTCAATTGCTGAAAAACCTTCTTATAATCTTTTGCTGTCATTCTTCAACCTCTATGCCAAAAGCATTCTTGACAAATTCAATAGCTTCCTCAGTTGATATTCTATGTTTAGGAGGAAGTTTCTTAGGCTCAAGTCTCCTATTTTTAACTCTAAATCCTGCTCTTTGTAAAGTCACAGCAGTATCTAGCCCCATAATTCCTATTTCATGATCATATTTGACATTTGGAATGTCTAGATATTCTTTAATTCCAAATGAAAAATTCCCTTGATTATCGAAATTCCTTCCTAATAATCTACTTTCTTTTGCTTTAAGCAACCTTTTTAGCAATTCTTCAGCTTTTTTACCCCTTACAGTAACCTTGCATCCTATAGCCAAGCCAGGCCTTACGCCCCATGTAGGAATTCTTTTCGTTGTTACTGTTTTAACAGGTTTTATGCCAGTTATTGCTTGAAGCAATTTAAGGCCTTTGTTTACTAATTCAGCTGATCCACCTGCACCTATGTTAAGCGTCACTTTCTCTATTCTTATCTCTTTGTTCTTGTTCATAGTAATGTATTATCGATTACAAAGGCATAATTCTTTAAAGTCTCAAATGTTTCACTGCCTTTCTTTAATTTTATTCTATCTTCTTTGGTGTCTTTAGAAAGTTCTATACTTTCTAAAGTTGCAATTAATCCTTTATGCTTGCCAGCGATTAAGTATATAGACGCTCCTTTTTCTAACTTAAGGTGGTTTTTTATTTCATTTTTATCTAATGTCAAGACTAATGTATCCCCAACTTTGTATTTCTTGTCTTCAGCAATTTTGTTTCTTCCGTCGGAGAAATTTATTTGCAATTTATTTTTCTTTAGCAGAGTTTTGTCTATTATTTTACATAGCTTTAAATTAGCGTTTTCCTTTGTTATTTTATTCAACTTGAATTTTTTATGTTCATCTATTAGCACCCTGTAATATTCATCAAGAGAGGGTATTGATATGGTATCCATCAAGCTTATTGGATAGTTTGGATCCTTTACTATTTTATTATCAACAAATACTTTTCCATTATTCAGCACTATTTTTGTTTCTCTTGCTGTGGCAGTTTGTTTTAAAAAATTCTGCATAATCATTTTTAATGTTATAGAATCCTCAAGTTTATGAGGTCCTGACCTGGGCCTAGCTATGAACTTTATTCCTTTTCTCTTCATAGGCCATGATCTTGGCGCAACTAACCTTGATAAGTGATTTTTTACCATTTTACTTCCTTTCTAATATTTTTTGCCTCTTTTTATCGCCTAAATTTAATTCTACTAGAAGCAGATTAGAAGGATTTACAGGATACGGTCTCTTTGATCCATCTTTTTTTGTAGTAGTTATCCCTTCAATATAAACTCTTCTTCTCCTTATGTCAACTCTGTCTACTTTTCCGCTCTTTTTCTTAAATTGCCCCCTCATAATAATTATATTGTCTCCTTTTCTAACACCTAAACTTCTTTTTTTATACTTTAATCTTAATTCTTTTGATAAATGAGATCTCATAAACTTTTGTTTTATATGCAATGGAGCATTAGCTAAATACTTTCTCTGTTTTCTTGGCTGTTTGCTTGATTTCCAATTCTTTGAAAATGTTTTTTTCATTTTACACCACAATAGTTGCTAACTTTGCAATGCCTGGCCATCTTTCTGTAGCTTCTTTTGCAATAGCACCTTTTAGTATAGTCCCTTTCGGGTTTCCCTTTTCATCTTTTAACACAACTGCTGCATTGTCCTCGAATTTGATTCTTGTACCATCAAACCTTCTATATTCCTTTCTCTGCCTCACAATTATAGCATCTACTACTTGTTTTCTCATAGTAGGGTTTCCTTTAACAACAGAGGCTTTTATGAGATCCCCTACACCTGCTGCCTGAATTCTTCTTCTTACAGTCTTGTGCCCTTTAACAGATATGAGCCTGATTACTTTGGCTCCTGAATTATCACAAACAGGAATTAATGCTGCATGATTTAAGGATTTTACAATCCTTGCTTTGACTGCTTTCATTCTTTCATAACCTCAATTACTACAAAGTTTTTTGTCTTTGACAAAGGTCTGCATTCCATTATTTTTACATTATCACCTTCAACTGCATTTATGCAGCTTGGATTGTGAGCCTGTATCCTTGTTCTTCTTCTTTCAAATCTTTCATACTTTGGCAAAGGGTATAATCTTGGAAATTCTATTCTCACTGTCTTTTGTGCTTTAGCAGAAATTACTCTGCCAAAAAATGTCCTTCCTCTGACTTTTAAAGCACCATGAAAGGGGCATTTCTTATCATCACACTTACCACTAGGCAGACTCCCTTCAATTCCTATTCCTTTTCTGTTTTTTTTCATTTTAACTTAAGTTTTAATCTATCTTCTGGTCTTGCAACCAAAATCTTGCCATCGATCTGAAATCTCTGGTTTTTGTATTTCATTTCAAATACTATCTGATCCTTAATCAGTTTTTTTTCTTTGTTTTTTTTCTCGATAGTTAGGGTGTTTTTTGTTTCATCAACAACTTTTCCCTCCACTCCAATCAAATCTTTATTTGAAGATTTTACAACCTTAATTGTTGTTCCTATTAATTCGCACCCAGCAACTTCACGAGGATTTATAATCATTTTAAACAATCCTTATTGTTTCAGGCGCGAACCCTATTTTTATTAGTTCTTCCTTGACTTTTTGCTTATGGTCACCTTGAAGTTCAATGACCTTGTTTTTTGAGGTGCCACCGCAAGCAAGTTTTGATTTCAATTTTTTGGCAACTTCTTTTATATTAACTTCTTTTTGGTTTATTCCTTCAACCAATGTAATCAATTTGCCGAATTTTCTTTTAATAACTGAAACCTTAATTTGTTGCTCTTCCTTTGCTATATTCTCACAAGCGCAAAGTTCTTTTGGAAGTCCGCATTTTGGACAAATCTCACTCATCCTTATTTCTTAGCCTCCTCAGAGCTTTTCAACTCTGTTTTTTGCTTATTCTGATCTAACTTATGCAATAATTTTGCGATTGTCCTTTTTATTTCTTTAACCTTTCCTGGATTTTGAGGGGCAGTTCCTGTAGATATTTGAGATCTTATCTTAATCATCTCTCTTTTTAACTCTATCATCTTGTCCTTGACTTTTTTATTATCCATCTGTTTTAATTCAGTTTTCTTTTCTTCTTTCTTTTCTTCTTTCTTTTCTTCTTTCTTTTCTTCTTTCTTTTCTTCTTTCTTTTCTTCTTTCTTTTCTTCTTTCTGCTCCTGTTTTTTTTCTGTAATTTTTTTTGGTTTTACTACTCTTTTTTTTGCTTGTTTTTTCTGCGTTTTTTTCTTTGTCTTTTTTTCTTCTTTAGGCTCTTCAGTTTTAATTTCTCTAGGTTTATCTAATACAGTTATTTTGTCAGGCAGTATTATGTCAGGTGTCATTATCATAATTTTTATTCCAATAGTGCCGCTCTTTAAGTCTGCAGTTGTTTGAGCTTTTTTAACATGATATTGCGCCAAATCCCCTGATTTTTTCATATGTCCTGCTGAAAATCTCCATGATTTTGCTCTTGCTCCTGGAACCCCTCTGCCACCTATAACAATTTCCGCACCAATTGCTCCTGCATCCATTATCTGTTGCAGAGTTTTGTATCCAACTGACTTAAATCTTTTAGGTCCATATTTTTCTAAAATTGAGGATATTCTCTGTGCCATTACAGACGGGTCAAAGAAAGGGTTTTCGACTTCCCCAATTTCTACTTGAGGATTTTCCATTTTGAATCTAGTCTTTAAAACCTTAGTTAATTTTTTTATATTTTCTCCTTTTGATCCGACAATTAAACCAGGTCTTGTTGCATAAACTATTACTTTTTCTCCTAAAGGGGTTCTTTGAATCTCAGTTTTGCTATGCCCAGCTTTTGAAAATTGTTTAGATATATATTCTTGAATCTGAAATTCTTTAGTTTTCTGTTTTACAAACTGTCTTTCTATCATTTTTTATTTTCCTTAACCTTCTCTTTTTTAACTTCTCTTTCCTCCTTTAATTCTCTCTCTTGAACAATAATCTCCACGTGAGTTCTTTTCATTCTCTGCCTGCCTTGTCTGCCTCTATGCCATATTCTTGAGCCCTTATCCGCTTTAATGTTTGTTATTATAAGATCGTCTGTATTCAATCCTTTATCCTGTGCATTTGTCTCGACTTGATTTAATAAAGTTAGGATATATTCAGAAGCTTTTTTAGGATATCTTCCTGCAGCAATATTTCCTTTTCTGTGACCCACATTATTCTTATATCTTTTGAAAGGTATTGGAATTTTTTCATTTATTGAATTGTTAAGGATGGCTTTTGCTTTTTCCAGAGTTTTGTTCCTAATATGGCTACATATCTCTACCGAGTGTTTTGTGGAGATTGGCAAATTTAGAGCCATAGCTCTAGCAGTGTGTTCTTTTTCTGATTGAACTGTATACTCATTTTTCATTTTTATTTAGCTGATATAGCCTTGCTCGATTTTGTTGCTCCTACACCTGCTGCAGAATGGGCAACTTTCTTTCTAGTCATTGCAAACTCTCCTAAAAAATGACCAACCATTTCAGGAATTATTACCACATCTGAAAATTCTTTTCCATTATATACTGCAATTCGCATTCCAACCATCTTCGGCAGTATTACTAAATCTCTGGAATGTGTTTTTATTCTTTTTTTATAATTTCCTTCAATTGTTTTATTTATTTTAACCATTAAAACTTTTTGTGCATTAGAAACCTCTCTCTTTAAAGATCTTCTTTGCCTAGCTGGAAGCAGGATTATAAACTCCTTATCTGATAATTTTTTTAATTCCTCTAAAGTCCTTCCCCTGTATGTAAATTCCTTTGCCATTTTACTTCTTCTTTCTACCTGTTCTCCTTGCCCTTATCATACCAACTTTTCTTCCAGGAGGAGCAAATCTTGGTGCTATCTGAGATTTACCAATATGTCTTCCCCTGCCTGATCCAAATGGGTGATCTACTGCGTTCATTGCAACTCCTGATGTCCTTGGGTAAAGTTTTCCTCTTGCCCTCATTAAGTGATGCCTTACTCCTGCTTTGACGAATGGTTTTTCCTTTTTACCTGAACCAGCTACAACTCCAACAGTTGCTCTGCATTCTGGCAAGAACGACTTTTGCTTTTTCGATGGAAGTTCTATAACTATAGATGTAGGGGATTTGGTTAATACTCTGGCTGCTGTTCCTGCAGACCTTACTAACTTTCCTCCATCTCCTGGCTTGATTTCTAAATTATAAACTGCTGCTCCTTCCGGTAAAGATTTTAATGGAACTACATTCCCTGTCTCTATTGGTGCATTTGCCCCTGATGCTACCCTAGATTCTGTTTGCATTCCTTGAGGGACAATTAAGTATAATTCCTCACTATTTTCATATTTTATAAGGGCTAAAGGAGCTGAATGACCAGAGTCGCTGCAAAGATTTTTTACTTTGCCATAAATAACTCCTGTCTTTTCTATATCATCATATATTCTATACTTTGCGTTAGTTTTCCATCTGAATGAATGTGACCTATAAGTGGTTGTTCCCCTTCCTCTTCTTTGCGATATAATCCTTTTTCCCATTTTACATCAATCCTAACTCTGTTGCAACATCAACTGCGAGACTTTCTGGCGAAAGAGTTATATAAGCTCTTTTTTGTCCTTTTTGATTTACAAATGTCCTAACCTTTGCAACTTTAACTTTTAATACTTTTTCAACAGCTTTTTTTACATCTTCTTTTGTTGCTTTTTTATCTACAACAAATAACAATTTATTTTCTGTTTCCATCAGCCTAATTGCCTTTTCTGTTGATAAAGGATTTTTGATTACTCTGTATGCTTCCATTTTAGTTGAATAAGTCTTCCTTCCTTAAAATTTCTATTGCGCTTTGGCTGTAAACTGTGGTTCTTCCAAGTTTCATTCCCGGCGCCAATAGTTCAGCATTGAGATTTCTTATTATTGATATGTCTAATCCTTGAATGTTTTTTGCGGATTTTATTAGAGGGCAATCTTTTGAAACAATTATTAAAGGTCCTTTTTTCTTCCTGTATTTTCTTCCTCTGGACTTTCCTCTTCCTGCCCTTACTTTTCTATTTGCAGTTCTTTCTAACTCTTCGCTTAAACCTATTTTGTTTAATACTGCCCTTACTTCCTTAGTCTTGTTTAAAGATTCTACCTTATCTTCAAAAACAAATGGTGCCTTATCAAATTTAATGTAATCTTTTGATGCTGTCGCAGCTAAAGCTGACCTTATTGCTTTTTTTCTTTCTTTTTTATTAATTTTTAGTTCCCAATTTTTGGCTGATTTTGGCGGATGCGCCCTTCTTCCTCCAACAGTACCTGGAGCGAATGCTGCTACCCAAGTCATTCTCATTCCTCTTCTGCTCAATATCTTTCTTGGAACTCTTGAAATACCCATTCCATAAGCCCCTCTATATTTTCTTCTTCTTCTTGATAATTTTGCGGATGCCCTTTTACCAGCTTCTTCTTTTGCACCATATTTCTGTCTTTTATAAGATTTTATCGCTAAAATTGCTCTTTTAATCAGATCTTCTCTAATCTCTTCACTAAATTGGGACGGCAATTCTATTGATCCAGATTCATTTCCATCTAAACTTAAGACTTTTACTTTCATTTTTTACTCTCCAAACTAATGTAGGTTATTTGAAGTGGCTGTGGCGCCTTTTTATTTGATCTAACAGGCTCTGTGATTTCTATTGGTCTTTTAATAGCTCCAGGAACAGAACCTTTTAACAGAACATAATCATTTTTTATTAAACCATAATGATTAAATCCTCCTTTGGGATTAATCTCTGATGGATTATTGCCTATCTTTACAAAAAGTTTGTTGTATTCAGTTCTTGTATGATAACCCATTTTACCAGGCTGAGCTGATTGATATGAAACTCTTTTAGGAGTCCAAGGTCCTAAAGAACCTGCCCCTCTTTTTGTTTTTTCAGATTTATGCTGCCTTATTTTAACACCAAATCTTTTAACTGTACCTTGAAAACCTTTTCCTTTTGTTACAGCATGGACATCTACTTCTTGCCCCTCTTTAAAAATCTCAGATAATTTAATCTCTTTACCAAGCAAAGACTTGACATAATTTATTTTTTCTTTAATGTCTCTGCCTCCAACACTTATCTCCAATAATTCCGGCTTTTTCTTTCCAATACCTGTAAGCTTTGGCTGAGTGTGGACTAATAATCTTACTTCATTTACTTCATCATGATTGGGCTCTTTTGCTTTTTGATTTTTAGGCATGTTTATTTTTCTGCCTAGCTCTTTATCAGGATTATCAGAAGAAATCTCAGAAAGAAGCTTTAAGCCATCATGGGAATTTTGATAAAATTTAACAGAAAAAACTTTTAATGGAGGGCATTCAATAACAGTCACAGGACAAAAAATCGGCTGATTTTTCATCATAGAATTTTTGTTTGGATCAACCATCATTATATGAGTCATCCCTGCCTTATACCCAATAAATCCCAAAAGCTTAAGCTGGTCATTGTTTCTCAAAGAGCCCAAACTAGGATAGATTCTTTTGGCTCTTTTCCTAGGCCAAAATTGCAAACTTCCTTTTCTTGGTTTTCTTATGTTTGGCATTTCTAAATAGCTCTTGCTAAGTTTTAATACCCTTAGAATGGGATAGCAGATATCTGCTCGCTACATTTTTTTATTCAGCGATTTAAGGCCTATTAGATGGGATTAGCACGTAATAGCCCATCTTTATTAAAATAAAGTATCAAAATTTAGTGATATTCAATTTATAAAGGTTTTGGTAAATTTTTTAGAGGAAGTTTTATATAGGAAACTCTCTTATTGCAAACATGTCAAGAGGGATTATTCCGGAAGCTGCTATGGAGAGGGCTTTGAAGAAAGCTGGCTCTAAAAGGGTAAGTTCAGAAGCCAAACAGGCTTTAAGAGAAACTTTAGAAGAACGGGCAATTTCGATATGCGAAAAGGCAATTAAGTTTGCCAAACATTCTGGAAGAAAAACAGTCAAAGCAGAAGACATAAAATTAGCTTTTAAATGATTATTTCATTTTTTTTGTGATATCAATATCTTTTTTACATTTACTGCATTGAAATCTTATTGCCTCAACTGTCTCTTTTTTTCCTCGATCTTCATTAAACCTTTGGACTTTCTTCCTTTTAAATGGGATTTCTATTTCTCCATCACAAATACAATAAGGGCATGTATATTTTATTTGAGCTTTTAAAGTTGATTCATATTCATCTTTTTCAGCAATGTACTTGCATTCAGGACATTGGTATTCTTTTGCCCTTATCTTGGGCTTACCAGTTTTTTCATCTTTTGGTTTTCCCATCAAAGCTTTGCCGCATTTAGGGCATTTTTCCTTGCATACCCAAGCTTTTACCTTTCCTTCTCCGATACTTCTTTGTGTAAAGTAAATGCACTCATCAATAGAAGTTGGCTCTTTTAAACTCATTTTACGCTCCTTTTCAAATCTCTTAGGTCTGCTTTGCCTTTATCTGTTTTTAAGTAGTTAGGATCCTCACTTATAGAGTAAACAATCCTTTCTAATATTTTTGTTCTTTCTTGCAAATCACCCAATTGTTTTTCTATCTTCATTTTATGCTTAATCCTATTCCTGTAATCATCATCATAGTTGTATTTCCATGCGTGCTTAAAGTTTTTAATGATATCTAGTGTCAATGATTTAAATATAGAGTAAAATAGGATATATATAAATTTTAATATATTTATTAGTATATTAGATTTCTTTTTCATTGCCATATATAATTTGTCAATGTTTATAAATAATGATGTTTTTTATTTTCGATAAAGCCCTATAGTCTAGTGGTCAAGGACGCAAGACTCTGGATCTTGAGACCCAGGTTCAAATCCTGGTAGGGCTATTTTCTTTTATATATCCTGTAAACATTATCCTTATCTAATTTTAATGTCCATGGCCTCTGCTCCACCATATGATGGCACAAAACTTTCGGATGAGCATAAGGCTGAATTCCCAATTCCAATGCATCTTTGTAAAAAAATGCATCATCAAACCCTTCCTTGTCTTTTTCATACCTAAATTTTATTTTTTCTAATATATCTTTGTGTATTAAAGCGCATCCTAATCCTCCTGATTTTACTTTCAGCAATTTATCTGATTCTTTTATCTCCTTTATTGAATAAGGATGCAGTAAATTTTTAAAATTGAAATTTTCCTCAGCAATTGATTTATACCATGAAGGAAGTCTTTTCTTAATCTCTTCTTTATTTCTCAAAATATAATCTATTTCTTCTTGCTTCCAATCTCTCGAAAGCAGAGGCGCTAATAATCTCTTACCATTATTTTCTTCTAGAAACATATAAATCCCTGTTATTATCTTTTTATTCTCTTTCAGCAAGAGTTCAACTGCATTTTTTGGCAATAAAATGTCCTGTTCAACACTGAAAAAATAGTCATATCCTTCATCTAATACTTTTTCCCTTAAAACATTTCTGCAGTCTATTATCTTTTCCCTTATTGTCTTATCTTTCATATCCTTTCTTATTACATTTATTCTTTTTTCTTTTAGAAGATTATAAAATTTATCTGTTGGAGAATTATCAACTAAACAAATATCATAATTATTGTAGGTTAATGACTGTAAGGATTTTAGATAAGCTCCCGTGCAGTATAAATGGTAATGTGATACTGGTGCGCCTATCAGCATTTTAAATCTCATAATTTTTATTTATTAGTAAGATATTTAAAACTTGTTTTATGGTATATTTTTATGCTCCCATAGTCTAGTCCGGCAAGGATGCAGGCTTCTCAGGCCTGAGACGTGAGTTCAAATCTCGCTGGGAGCGTATATTTTTATATACTAAATGTATTAGTCTTATCTATGGTAAAAGGTAATTTTTTCATCTCTACAGCAATAGACTATACTTCTGGTAAGCCCCACATTGGGCATTTATATGAAAAGGTTTGTACAGATGCAATAGCCAGATGGAATAGATTAAGAGGGAATAAAGTTCATTTTTCTACTGGTGTAGATACTCATGGACTAAAAATTCAGAGGAATGCTGAAAAAAAGAATAAAACCCCTAAAAAATTTGTAGAAGAATTAACCAAAGACTTCAAAAAACTTTGTGAAACTTATAATATTACTTATGATGATTTTATCTCTACAGAGGATGATAGGCATAAAAAAATTGCTCAAGAATTATTTCAAAAATTATATGATAATGAACAAATATACCTAAGCAATTATGAAGGATTGTATTGTGTTGACTGCGAAACTTATTATATGGATAAAGACTTAAAAGATGGAAAATGCAAAATTCATGATAAGAAATGTGAAAAAGTAAAAGAACAAAGCTATTTTTTTAAACTAGCAAGTTATGAAAAAGATTTACTGGAGCATCTTAATCAAGATTTTTCAGTACTTCCTAAGAAAAGAAAAAATGAGATTATTAATAGGATTAAAGAGGGTTTAAATGATTTAAGCGTTTCAAGAAGAAATGTTGACTGGGGGATAAAAGTTCCTTTTGATGATAATCACACTATCTTTGTTTGGATTGAAGCCTTAATGAATTATATTTCAACTTTAGATGGGATTAAAAGCAAGAAGTTTAAAGATTTTTGGCCAGGTGTCCATGTAATCGGAAAAGATATTTTTTGGCACCATACAGTAATATGGTATAGCATATTAAAAGCGTTGAAATTACCACTTCCAAAAACAGTTTTAGTGCATGGTTTTGTGAATATATCAGGAGAAAAAATGAGCAAATCTAAAGGAATTACCATAGATCCTTTGGTGTTAAATAAAAAATATGGAGCTGATGGGGTAAGATATTTTTTACTCAGAGAAATGCCTTTTGGCGATGATGGTGATTTCAGTGAAAACTCATTAAAAAATAGGATAAATAATGAGCTGGCAAATGATTTAGGCAATTTGCTAAGCAGAACAATAAGCATGATATTAAAATACTTTGATGGCAAAGCACCAAATGGAAAAAAAGATGAAAATATTGTCAATCAATTAAATGAAACTTTCAAAAAATCAGACAAGTTAATGGATAATTTTGAAATTGACAAAACCTTAGCAGAAGTCTGGAGTTTTATTAATTACTGCAATAAATATGTAAATGATCAAAAGCCTTGGGAAAAAGAGAAAAAGGAGGATATTATCTATAATTTATATGAAAGTTTAAAATGCATAAGCATATTATTAAGCCCATTTATTCCAGAAACTTCCGAAAAGATTGCCTGCCAATTAGGACTAAAAAAATGTGGCAGTTTTAAAGAATTAAAATTTGACAATGTTAAGGCGAAAGTAGTCAAAGGAGAAATGCTTTTTCATAAATTAGAATGAATGATATAGTTAGATATAAAGACTGGAAAAAAATTGATTTAAGAGTTGCAGAGATAAAAGAAGTCAAAGACCATCCAAATGCAGAAAAACTTTATTTACTAAAAGTGGATAGTGGTGAAAAAAAGTTTAATATTGTTGCTGGACTTAAAAATAACTATAATAAAGACGAGCTTATTGGCAAGAAAATAATCCTTTTTACTAATCTTGAAAAAGCTAAGCTTAGAGGTATTGAAAGTGAGGCAATGCTTCTGGCTGCTGTAGATGGGGATAATGTTGTTCTTTTAACGCCTGAAAAAGAGATTAAAGTAGGAGCAAGAATAGAATGAATTTTGTTTTTGCATTTTTTTATACAATTTTTATCTTCATAGCAATAGCTTTCTGGGAAGCTTATATGGAAGGTCCTAATGGATGGGCTAGCAAACAATATGGATGGAGTTTAAATCTGGGCATAAGAAAATTAACTGCTTATCATTTTTGGTCATGGATTATAATGATTCCTTTGTTTCTTTTATTGCCTTTGGTTGTTTTTGGTTTTGATAAGAGTATATTCTGGTTTTTAGTTGGAAGTTATTTTATAGGAACTGTTGTTGAAGATTTTACATGGTTTGTTGTGAATCCAAAATTTCCTTTGAAAAATTTTAATTCTGATAAAGTTAAATGGCATAAATGGATTAAGATTGGCAAGTTTGAGATTCCTGATTTTTATATTCCTTATTTAATAATAGGGATTTTTGTTTATATATTTTTAGTATAATCATTCTATATTAAAGTTTATAACATTTTTATTACTTGTTATTAGAGTAAAATAAATGAGCCCGCCGTGATTTGAACACGGGACCTTTCGATATCTGATTTAGACTATCAGTCGAATGCTCCACCAGACTAAGCTACGGGCTCATAGAGAAGAAATCTACATTATAAATTTATAAAGGTTTTGAATAAAAACGATTTAGGTCTAAATTTCCTTTAAGTATATTTTCCCTATCCTTTAGGGTAGTATTTGGTGGGCAATGATTAAATTTTCTCCAAATTGAGTACTTAGTTAAATGTTTTGGAGAACTAAATCCAATTTCTTTCATCCATTTTTCTAAATTTTTAACACCATTAAGGTAGATGCAATTTGAAACCAAAGGAATATTATTTCTCCAAGTTCTAAAAGCGAATCTGGAATAAGTTTTAAATCCATATCTAAGTAACATAGAATTAATAGATTTAGCTAAATTTGTATTTGATGTCCCATAAGAGATTACAGGGTAAGAATATTTTCCATTAGTTGTTTTATTTGAAAATCTCAATGAAAATTCTGTATCTGCTAATCCTTTTAAGAAATTCTTTTTTGTTTTATCATTTCCTTTTAAGATAGTCTTTGGAATACTACAATTTTTTTTATTTCCCAAGGGTAGTCCAACAACATAGTGCAAAAAACTTAGAACAGCCTTTGATCGGAAATATATCCTAATGGATGATCTTTTAAATCTTCTATCTTCTTGAATATGAAAATCGGCGTTGAATATCTCTTTTAATAAAGGCAATAAATAATTGTGATACCATTGGAATTCTTCTGTTAAATGGCCTGTATAGCTTATCCAATAATCATAATTCTTTTTTAGCACCAAAGTTCCATCTCCCAAATGTATACCAATCAAATGTGCTAACTTTGAATTTATTTCTTGTGGTAATTTTATATTTCTTTTTAGATCTGATCTGCTGTAACTTATATTTGATTTTTTTAATTCCATACAATAATTAAGACTTCATCATTTATAAAGGTTCTTAACCCGCACGGTTAGTTTTTATCGGATATCTTACTAGTTTAGTGACTAAAGAGAATGAACGCCTCAGGAGGGATTTGAACCCTCAACCGCATGGTCTCTATCCAATGTTAACAGCCATGTGCTCTACCAGATTAAGCTACCGAGGCACTAAACAAAGTTCAGTTTTTGTTGTTTTAAAAACGTTTCTATAGTCTTAGAGAATTTTAACTCAGAATGCTTAGATTTCGTCAATTATGGTGACAAGAACATGCTTATATATCAAAAGAAATATAATATTCTATGGTAAATCAGATAATCTCTGAAAGTACTAGGATTTTTATTTCTGATGATATTATAGCAAAACTTCAAGGGTCTGATAAAAGGGCAGATAAACTGCAAAAGAGAGGTATTAACTGCTATACTCCCAGTTATTTGGTTAATGTGTATGTAGACATTAAATTCTTTAGAATGGGCATGTTTCCTAAAACTGAAGAATTTATTCAGGATTTAGTCGAAATTAATGATAGATGTACTGATAGAGAACTTCCAATAATTTATAACTTAGTAAGAAGAAATTTAAGAGAGGCTTATTCTGATTTTTTAACAATTAAGGTTTAATGGCTCTGTCCTGAATCTCTAAAATTGTAACCAAATAAGTTATGGGTTAGTAATCTACTCATAACTTCAGCCCGTATTGTTTTACAATTTTTAGAGCTTA
>JAGVZH010000023.1 GCA_018302745.1 Candidatus Woesearchaeota archaeon | reverse complement strand
ATATGTCCGCAGGACTAAGCCCCCGCCCCCCGTTTCAGTTAAGAAAAAATTTTGGAGAGCGAAGCGAACCGTTAAATCAATGTTGGAATTAGTTGCGAAGCAATTGGTTTGTTTCTCGTTTCCGTTTCACGATTTAACGAAGGCAGCAGATCAGATAATTTTCGCTTGTTTTACGACGTGAAAAGAGACGAAAAATTTTGAGAAACAACTATTAAGCGAGATAAATATTCGTTTAATAGGAGTATTTTGGGTAAAAGGTGATATTTTATATACTTCTTTTAACATAATAAATAGCGTGGCAGAAGATATTAAAAATTACTCTCCAGAAGAACAATATGAGCTAACTGGCAAACTTATGGAAGAAGTAAAACTTAGAAGGTATTCTAATCAAACTGGAAAGTCTTACACTACTATCATAAAAGACTTTCTTGCCTCAGGAAAAACACCCAGAGAATTTCTGCTATCCTACACAACAAAAAGCAAATCAACGATGAGGTCTGTATACTTTGCTTTAAAATTCTTTTATGAAAACGTCTTGAATACGAAATTTGAGCAGAAACTTCCTCTTGCCAGAAAATCCCTGAAATTGCCTTTAGTTTTAAGCAAAGAAGAGATAATCAAGATTATAGAGTCAACAAACAATTTGAAACATAAGCTTGTTATTATGTTCCTTTATTATGCAGGTCTTCGGCTGGATGAAGCAAGAAACCTCAAGTGGCAGGATCTTGATTTCGACAGAGAGGTAATACACTTAAAAACCGCAAAAGGAGACAAGGAAAGAGTTGTATTTCTCCATAAAAGACTAGTTGAAGTACTGAATATGTTTGGGAAAAAAGAAACAGGCCTAATTTTTGTTTCACAAAGAGATGAAAAATATAACAAAAGAACAATCCAGCAAATCATTAAATCATCCTCAAAGAAAGCTGGAATTAAGAAAAATGCAACACCCCATACATTAAGGCATAGTTTTGCTACTCATTTGTTGGAGTCTGGAGCAGACATCAGATATATTCAGCAGTTATTAGGTCATAAAGACTTGAAGACCACACAAATTTATACGCATGTAGCTAACAAAGACATCAAGAAGCTTGCAAATTTGCTTTAGGATTCTTTGACTATACAACTTCATTAAAGCTAAATTTTAGGAAACTTTTTATACCCTTTTATTAATTCAAAGCAAAGAGGTGATTAATGGTACAGCTAACTTATTTTTCTGAGCTTTCTTGGTTATCTGTATTGCTGATTGTTGGGATACTCTTGTATATAATATCATATAAGACAAAGATTTCAAATATATTTCTTTTATTACTGGCAGGCATTGTTGCAGGAAGGTTTGTTGACTTTAGCCCTTCATTCATGGCAGGTTTTGCTACATTTGCCTTAATCATGATTATATTTGATTCAACTTCAAAATTCAAGCTGAAAGAGATAGAGACATATTATGGTCCTTCTATAAAATTAACTTTAACTTTCTTGTTCTTTACTGTAATTGCTTTAACAGTATTCATATTTTTTTTATTTAATTTCTCTTTTACTTTAGAATCTTTGCTTTTAGCTTTAATATTCTCATCTCTGATGGTTGGAACTTCTCCTGATGTGATATTATCTTCGCTAAAAGAAACAAAGACAAGAGTAATAGAGGTTTTGAAATTTGAATCTATACTTAATACTCCTCTTTCTGTATTGGCTCCATTAATATTCCTTCAGATATACCAGGGAGGATTTGACCCTTCATCAACAACAATAAGCTTCATACAGAATGTGGCAACAGGAATTGGTTTAGGTTTGGTTCTGGGATTTATAATATTCAGGGTGATGAGAAGATCTTACTTAGAAGAAATATCTCCTTTAGTTGTTGTTGCTACAGCCTTGCTTTCCTACACTTTAGCAGAAGCCATAGGAGGAAATGGCGTTTTAGCAGTGACAACTTTAGGTGTTGTATATGGGGCAATGGTGATAAAGCAAAAAGAGAACATCAGCAAGTTTGTAGATATATTTACTACATTCTTGAAGATTGTAACCTTCATTTTAATAGGATTGGTAATTGCCTTGCCGACATCACTAACTTTCTTCATAAAGTCTTTAATTTTATTTGCCTTATACTTATTGATAAGGTTTGCAGCAATTGAGATTGCCTTCCTAAAAACTGACTTGACAAGGAAAGAAAAAGTATTCATGTCCCTGCAGGTGTCAAAAGGAGTTGCAGTGGCTGTAGTAACATTAATCCTGACAAGCTTTGCAATAGAGGGGATGTCATTGATAATTAACTTAAGCCTTTTGTTTATTCTTTACAGCATTGTTTTAACTTCACTGATGTCTTTAGTAAGCGGATATTTTGTTAAAAATACAGAGAGGAAAATTGAGAGCATTAAAAAGCCTAAGAATAATTCTAAAAGTAAAAAGTGATTATAAACCCCAGAAATCTCCGAAGAGATTTCTGAGGAAAAAGAGGTGATTATAAATTCCAAGAAGACCGTGAGGTCATCCTGGAAAAACACGGGGGTGTTTTTGGTGAACATCTTTTGATGTTACTTTATAGTAAATATAAGTAGTATATAAATGTTTCGGTTATTAACTTCCCTATAGTAGTAATAGGTAGACTGCATTTGTTTTTAAACTTATCCCAAGTAACAAAGCAAAGACTCATGTTATCATTATTAAAAATAACAGAATTACTATTTAATCCTGAAAGCTGCTCTCTGAATAACTTCGGATAATGCAGGATGTATGTGAACAGTATTCATAATGTCATCAACAGTTAAATCATTTCTCATCGCCAGAATAACTTCATGAATTAATGTAGAGGCTTCATTGCCAAGAATGTGGCATCCTAAAATCTTTCTTGTCTTCGGATCTGCCATTATCTTTACAAAACCTTGATTATCCTGCAATGCAATGCCCATTCCAGTATCAATATAATTGTACTTTCCAATTGCATATTTTATTCCTTTTTCCTTTAATTCATTTTCAGTATATCCAACTCCAGCTATCTGTGGAGAAGAAAAAATAGCATGAGGCATTGCTTTATAATCTACTTTTAATCTTTTATTTTGCAGAGCATTCAAGGAAGCGTATTGGGCTTCTAGATTTGCACTATGCTTAAACAAGTATTTTCCGGCAATATCCCCCAATACCCAGACATTTTTTGCAGTAGTTTCTAAATAATCATTGGATATAATATAGCCGTATTTGTTTACTTTAACATTAGTTTTGCTTAAATCAAGAGTATCTGAATTAGGAGTTACCCCAGTTGCTATCAGCAAAGAATCAGAAACTAAAACTTTCCTTCCTCCTCCATTTTTCCTTTCTATTTCAACATAATAATTTTTTCCTTTTTTCTCGACCTTGTTTACTGCATGCTCAAGATAAACATTGTACTTTTTCTTGAAGATATCTGTAAATTTTTCAGATATTTCTCCATCTTCCCTTGGAACTAATCTAACATTTCTTTGAACAATATTAATTTTAGTTCCCAAAGCGCCATAAAAATGGGCTAATTCAGCAGCAATATAGCCTCCTCCGATGATTGTTAATATTTTTGGCTGCTTGGTTATTCTCAATGCTTCAGTGCTTGTCATGTACTTTACTTTGTCTAATCCTTTTATTGGAGGAATTGTCGGCCTTGCTCCTGCTGCTATTATTATTTTCTTTCCTTTGATTATATTTTTGCCGACTTTTAATGTTCTCTCTGCTATAAATTTTCCTATTCCTTTAAACAAAGTAATATGTTTGCTTGACCTTATGCTTTTTTCTATTTCTCCTGCATCAGTATCGACTATCTTGGAAGACCTTTTGGTTATTTTGGCAAAATCTATTCCTTTTATGCTGGCTTTGATTCCAAAGTCATCTGCCCTTTTTAATAATTCAGCAACATCAGCACTATGAATAATAATTTTTGAAGGGATGCATCCTCTGTTTAAGCAGGTTCCTCCCATTGGACCTTTCTCTACCAAAGCGGTTTTAATATTTTCAGGAATTAAGTTTAATCCAGAACCAGCTCCAATAACAATCAAGTCAAATTCTTTCACCATCTTTTTATTTTAACTGTAATCAGAAGTTTAAATAATTATCTTTTCGTGTTCTATAAACAAAAAAACCGGCAGATTATAGTAATCAAACAGAAAGTTATATAAATTGGTAATCCCATGAGATTACTATGAAGACAATAACTGTTAAATTGCCGGAGCAGGAAGCCGAAGAGCTTGATTTATTCATTAAAAAGAAGCATTACCCGTCAAAATCAGAATTTATAAGAGGGTTAATAATGGAAAAGATGGATTCTAAAACAAAAGAAAAACAAGGATGGTTAGCTTTAGCTGAAAAATCTTTAGATAAGATCTGGGATAATAAAAAAGATGAAAATGTCTGGAGAAAGTATTTATGATAAGCCAAAGGGATTTGCTATTAGTGCCATTTCCTTTTTCTGATCAGTCTGGCAATAAAGTAAGGCCTGTTGTTGTAGTAAGCAATGATAAATTTAATAGGCATTCAGAAGATATAATTGTTGCAGGTGTGACCTCAAATATATCCAAAAACAAGTATAGTATTATTTTAAACAAAAATGACTTAGAGGAAGGTAAATTAACGGATTTATGCTGCGTTAAAGTTGAGAATTTATTAAAACTGGATAAGGCTCTTGTAATTAAAAAAATTGGAAAAATTAATATGAGCAAATTTAAAAGTATTTTAGTTGTTCTTGATAATATAATAAAAATAAGAGGCAGCCAATAATTATCTTTTAATTATCTTAGCCACAAAAAATCCTTCTGTATCATTGTCCTGAGGCCATATCCTTAAACAGTTTTTGACTTCTTTGCTGTAAGTTTTTCCTTCAAAATCTTCAATAGGTTTTCCTCTTTTGATGTCAATGTCAATCTTTTCAGTCCTGCAGTTTCTGTTCTTAATCAAAAAATCAATAACTTCCTCATTTTCTTCAGGCTCTAAAGAGCATGTTGAATAAACTAATGTTCCATCCTCTTTTAGATTATCAAAAGCTGTCAAGATTAACTGCCTCTGTATTCCAGAGCATTTTCTTACTGCATTTGGATTGTAAGTTTCTATGGTTTCTAGGCTTTTTCTTATTATTCCGGTTCCAGAGCAGGGAGCATCTACCAGTATCTTGTCAAAATTTCCTTTGATTAACCTGCCCTGCATTAAATTTATTATAGTGTTGTAACATCCGCATCTTTGCAGGTTTATCATCAGGCTGTTTAATCTTCCATAATCATTGTCATTTGCTATTATTAATCCCTGATTTTTCATTATCATGCTTAACTGTGTTGTTTTGCTTCCAGGAGAAGCGCACATATCCAAAACAATGTCTTCTCTTGGGTTTAGAACTTGTGCAGGAATCATTGAAGCAGCATCCTGCATGTAAAAATAGCCTAGATTATGCTCAAGTAGATTTCCAATTGCCTCTCCTTTAATAAAAAAACCTTCCCTGCACCATTTAATCTGTTCCAAATCATAACTGCTTAATCTTTCTTTTAATTCATTAACAGAAATCTTTAATGTGTTAATTCTTATGCTTTTTCTTCTTTTTTTTAAGCTGTATTCTTTTAGCTTTTCTATGTTCGTTAATTTTTCATATCTCTTCAAAAATTTCTCTTTGAACTGTTTTTCCATAAGGTTTTAGATAAGGCAATGCTTAAATACATTTATTAACTTTTATATAGTAGTAACAAATAGAAAGATTTAAAAAGGATAATTCTAATTTATCCTTAAAATGATAAATTGCAGATGTCCTCAATTAGAAAGTTTAAGAGATCAGGAATCTAAATTAGACAAAATTGGTATGAAATGCAGAGAATATGCAGATTGGATTCAGCAAGGAATAGAAAATTCTTTTGAAGAAAGTGCAACTGAAGAGGATCTTCGAGAAAGTTTTTCTGTATTTGTTGACTTGATTAATAAATATTCTTTGTCTATTTTTAGGGCTATTTTGGAGGATGACATTATGATTAAAGACAGTAAAAGAAGAGAGATTAATCTAAAATATACCAATTTAGATGGTATTAAAAATATTCCTTATAAGTACTGCAGAAAGTGTAATGGAGAAATAATACCATTAAAACTCGAAGATTATGGTTTTTCTTTAAGAAGTTAACGGAATTTTTTTTTTAATTCCTTAAGCTTATCTGAGAATTCTCTTTTATTTGGATCAAATCCATCTGATATTAGTTTTCCTGCAAAAATATTTGTTAAACCTTTTTCATGAACTGCTTCGTCTCCTCTTCCAGGATGAATGCTTATTGAAGTAATAACTTTTTCTTTATAGAGAACTTTCCATTCTTTGCCTCCTTTTAAATAATCCATACCCAATGCTCTCAAAACACCTTCTAATTTTCTTATAGAAATTCTTGATGGCATAAAGACAGAGTGTTTATCTCATATTTAAAAGTTTGTAATTATGAGAAGTTATTTATTTAATATTTCATCCAAAATTTCATTATTTTTAGGTACCCTCCCTGTTTCTTTCCATAATTTAAATTTTAGGATATTCTTCTTATTATTTGAACCAATCTCTTTAAAATATTTTTCTACTTCTTTAGTAAACAAAAATAAAACATATCCATCTCTAGTACCATATTTACAAAATTTTGGATTATAACCTAATTTCAAAAAAGCTTCTTTTAAAGAGGATATTAAACTGTATTCACTATTATAAAAAGCTAATTGGATTGAATTTTTATGATGCCTATATATTCCTCCATCTGTATCTATTAATCCCCTAATACAAAACTTTAACATGAAATCATCTTCAAAAATAAAATTAGGTATCTTCGGTTTTATTTTCCTGCCAGAATTAAACCCGTACTTATTCACAAAAGACATTACTACACCCTTCGAGAAGATATAACATTTTATACCTTTGCTATTTTTATAATAAATTATTTTGGGTTTAATAGAAAATAATCTCTTCATTAAATTAGGAATAAAATTAGTAATATAAGGATAATCAATTTCTCCACAAGAAACCGAAACTTCATAACTTACAGGACCAAGATAACCATCTCCAAGATAAATACCTATAAATTCTGCTAATTGAGGATTTGTTTTCTGTGGAAAAGTATAGGATTTTAGGGTTGTAATCTTAGAAAGTTTTGTTTTCTTAATGATATGTGGATAAAACTTAAATGGTTCTAAATTTCCTAATTTACACAATTTTAGGAAGGTTTCATAAGACATCCGACAAGACTCATCTAAATAAAAAAAGAGCATACCTCTACTAAAATTAAGATGTTCTGCTATTTCATTCCAAGTTAAACCTGTTTTGTCTTTAACAGCTCTTAAAAAATTAGTTTGTTCACCTTCATTCCAAGTAATATAATCACTCATTATATTTTATAAGATTTTTAGAAATAAAAACCTATCGTATTGTAAATCATATGCGACGGTCGGGATTTGAACCCGAATTTATACGTTGGCAACGTACAGTACTGAACCAGATTATACTACCGTCGCATGCTGAAAATAGATGGGCCCAGTGAGATTCGAACTCACGACCTATTCCTTGTAAGGGAATTGTCATAGCCACTAGACCATGGGCCCTTACAAGTTCTAGCAAAAAGATTGTATTTAAATATTTCCTAATTCTGATTATGATATGAAGTATTTAGCTTTAGGATGCAGTCATGGAAAGATTCCCAAGATAAAGACAAAGGATTTTGATTCAATCCTTTATTTGGGAGACTCTGCAGGCTATCAAAAGGCCAGAACTCTGGTTAATAAATGGCTAAAAGAAGTTTACAATCATGGCTCATCCATAACTTTTGAACAGTTTGTAGGCAGGAGAATTTACTCCAATCTTCAGAAAAAAGAAATAGAAAATGCCAGAAAGGTAATAGAATATATTAATTCTTTAAATAAAAAAGTTTATACTCTCCCTGGAAACTGGGATTACTACAAAGACAGATTTCATAAATATAAAAAGAATTATTACAAGAAGGTTATCATTAAGAATTTAAGCAATGTTAAAGATCTTCATTTAAAATATACAGAAAATAAAGATCATGTAATCATAGGATATGGAATATCAACTAATTCAGAAATAAAAACTCCTTTCCAGTATAATTATTATTTTAAAAGGTTAAAAAGATTATTTATTAAGGCAAAGAAAAAGAAAAAGCCTGTTATTTTCATTACGCATAATCAGCCTTATAATACAAGATTCAGCAGAATAAGAGACAAAAGCTCTCCTGTAAATGGCATGGAAGGCGGCTCTAATGTTGCAAAAGATATAATCAAAAAGTTTAAGCCGCTGCTTTGCATAGGGGCACACATGCACGAGCATTTTGGAAAGATAAAAGTCGGCAAAACAACCTGTATATCTGCTGGCTATGGGATGAAAGGAGATAAAGTCCTGATTGATGCTGGTGAAAAAATAAACTCCATAAAATTTATCAGAAAATGAAGAAAAAGATTCAAAGATGCCCTAAATGCAAAAGTGCTAATACTCTAATGTACTATGCAGCTGCCTTAACTGGAGCTTACAGGTGTAAAAAATGCGGCTACTTGGGGCCTATTGTTTTAGAGGAAGATGTTGAAATATGAAAGGTATATAAAAGTAAAAAAAATAATATCCGAGTATGGAAAGCGAAACTAAACAGGGAAGAATTTATAATACTAATTAAATAAATGAGATCTCTTTCAGCGGAAAATGACAAAATCACTTGAAGAAATAACCAGGAATTTAGAAGGAAAATATATCGTTTTTGCATACAGAGAATCCGATTGCGAAACTGAAGCTTGTGGAATATCAATTTATAGAATGAAAGAGAGTAAATTAGAAAAAATTTTTAATCCAGGAGATTCTTATGATCCTGGCAAATATAATGCATGTTGTTATGATGAGAAGATGAAAAGATATCTCACAGTTAATGAGATTGCACTAAGAAAATTAAATGAATGTAATATAAAAGAAGTTTATTCTGTGTTTTCTACTAAAGATTTCTTTGGAATACCTAGGGAAGATTTTTGCACAATAAACCCTGAAAGTGGATGTGAAGAAGGCTGTGAAAACTGGGGTTGGTTTACATATATACGTTTTGAAAGTGATTTAGTTTATTTTTTAGTTAATAATGGAATCAAAGTAGAAGATTATGATACCAATTAAACGGAAATTAGAAAATAGACTTAAAAATCTCAGTATTAACCCCATACCACATGATACTAAATTTATTGGCAAAGATGATGGTGATAAACTATTTATGTAGAAAATTGGAAGTTATAAAGTGTTGTATAAAGTAAAGAATAATCAAAAGATAGTTCTAGTGGGGCTCTGTCCTGAATCTCTAAAATTGTAACCAAATAAGTTATGGGTTAGTAATCTACTCATAACTTCAGCCCGTATTGTTTTACAATTTTTAGAGCTTA
>JAGVZH010000022.1 GCA_018302745.1 Candidatus Woesearchaeota archaeon | reverse complement strand
CTTTCCTCTTTTCCCATGGAAGGGTCAACTCCTTCCCCCATGAAGCCTAACGGCTCATGGGTTAATATTCTTTTTTAAAATTAGATTCAGGACAGAGCCTACTGGCTTCTGAGACAAAATCAGGGAAAGATATTTATTCATTTTCTAACAAGTTAAATCTTACAGCCTGCGCCTACACAAGCCTATGTATAATCAACTCTAAATGCTAGATAGTTATCCATTTTATATTATCAAGGCTTGTAAGTGCCTAGAAGTATAGTTGCTTCCTTATACTTAATAATTCCATAACCTCTAAAAACTTCAAATTTAAGCTCTAGGTTTTTGTCAGTTCTCCAGTTTTTTGGTATGCCTTGAGGTACCCATTTATCATCAATTATTTTGGAAAAATAATCAATCATTTCTTCACTGGCTAATACTTCTTGGAATTTAAATCTCATAAGGATAGTTTCATCTAAAGGCTTATCAATTACTTTTAGCAGGAAATACCTTTCTTTTTCATGTAGTATGCCTTGAGCACCGCTTTTAATGCCATAAACATGTCCAACTTCAACTTTAACTGATCTAAACTTATCTGCCCTCCCTACTTTGCTTATATAGGAAATTGTGGATAAATCCCCTTTGCCTAAATCAAATATATACCCTCCTCCAGATAATTGCAGCGTTCCAACCTCACTTTCTATTTTTCCATAAACATGATTTGCTATTATTTCATCACCACCATTCCATGCGATATCCCAATCATGGTTCTCTCTTAATTGGAAGTGCCTGTTAAAATTTATTATATTTTTTGCATCAAGATCCCAGGCATTTAGTTTATTCCTTGCGAAAGTATAAATTTCTTTGAGCTCCTCTTCCGAATGTTTTTGATCTTTATTCTTGGGCTCTATAATTTGGTAATTAAGATTTTCCTCTTTATCAGAATCACATCCAGTTAAAGTTAGCCCTAATAGGCTTGCAGCTAAAATCTTTCTAATTGACATATTAATAGTAATATAAATAAACTTTTAAATCTTTTGTTTAAAAACCTTTAAATACAAACTTAGATTAAACTAAATTATGAAAAAGAGGTGGTTTTTGCTGTTTTTATTAGTAATACTTTTATTTACCATAACCAATGTTTCTGCCCAGAGCTGCAAGAATATATGCGATGAAGATGTTTTAGTTAAAAGAATATCTTTCTTTGGATTCTGCCTTGTTACAGATAAATTAGACTGCAGCAGCTGCGGATGCTCATGCGGAGATTACAACAGAGATGAATCCTCATTCTGCGATGATGGAAAAGACAATGACTGCAATGGATTAATAGATGGAGCAGACTCTGCTTGTAAATCCTTAGTAATAGAACAAGCACAATGCTCAGAAGATGGATTATGCAAGCCTAACTGCATTTATGGAGACCCTGACTGTTTGTGCAGGGAGCAAAACGGATTTTTATGTGGAAAGAGTGAGGAATGTGAAAACCCAATTTTAGCTAAGGAAGCAGGATTATGCTGCAGTTCTGTCTGCATTAAGGAATCTACATGCGGATTTGACGGATTATGCAAAACTAATTGTGTTAATGGAGACCCTGACTGCAGCTGTGATAAGCAATCTGGATTTTTATGCGATAAAGGAGAATCATGCAGCAAAGTAATAGCATCTTCTGATATTAATGTCTGCTGCGGTGAGAGGTGCCAAAGCTGCAATGAAGACTGGAAATGTTCTGCATGGAGTATCTGCAAAGACGGAAAACAGACAAGAGAATGCATAGACAATAACCAATGCGGAACTCAATTAAATAAGCCATTAACATCTCAGTCTTGCGGTGGAGAATGCAGGGAAGCATGGATTTGTGAAGAGTTTTCAGAATGCTCTGGTGGAGAAAGAACAAGAATATGCAAGGATATAAACAATTGCGGAACTGTTTTGAAAAAACCGCCTTTAACAGAAATATGCAGCAAATCATGCAGTGAGTTGAGGGGATTTAAATGTGTTAGTAATCAAATTTGCGAGGGAAATTTATTAATAAGCTCTGATAAAACCTGCTGCAGCATTGCATGCAGTGAATATGATTGTGTAGAAGACTGGGTTTGCCCTGACTGGGAAACAATATCCTGCCCTAATACAGGAATCAGGTCAAGGACATGCATAGACAAGAATGATTGTAAAATACAAGGCAGAAAAACATACGACAATGTTCCTCAGTTAACTCAGGAGTGCGCTTATATTGATACTTGTGACAATAAAATTAAAGATCAAGGGGAAAGTGACATTGACTGCGGAGGAATATGCGGAAGCACCTGCATTTCTGGAAAGACCTGCATTGATAACAATGACTGCATTGGAGATTGTATAAATGGAAAATGTTTTTGTGAAGAAGACTGGGATTGCTCTGAATGGAGCGAATGCCCTATACATGGAATACAGACAAAGACATGTAATGATAAAAATAAATGCGGAACAACTAACAATAGGCCAAATATAACTCAGGAATGTGATTATACAACTCCTGAAGAAACAAAGACAGATGAAAAGGAAATTGCAAAAGAAGCTAAGGTAGAAGAAAAAGAAACTGAGCAGACAGTATTTAAGAGTGTCATAGATAATAGGCCAGGAATTAAAACGTTAAAATTAGAGCCAAAATATAATCAAAACCTGATTTTGATTTTTTTAGTCTTAACCTTAATAATATTGGTTGTATTTTTGAAAGGAAAAAGCAAGCCGACTGTTTTTTTAACATTATTTTTTACTATCATGATAATTATAGGACTGCTGCTTTATCTGAACACTAGATTTGAAGGGACAAATGCTGTCCCTCTAATTTTTGTATTGCCATTGCTTTATGTCCTGGCATTAAGCTTTGTTTACTATTCCTATAAAATGAAGAAAACATTCATTTTAGTCTTTTTAAATACGCATCCTGTATTAAAGAGATTATTATTTACAGAGGTTTATGATGTTCCTGATATAAACCAATTAAGGAATTATATTGCAAATTATTTAAGCAAAGACCAGCCTGTAAGCCATATCAAAGATAAATTATACAATACAGGATGGCCAAAAAGCCTGGTAGACAAGGCATTTCAAAACATCTCTTTAATAGGAAACAAAACCAGCAATCTTTCAGATGTTTTAGTAAGCATAATGAGATTATCAACAACAGAGGAAAACATGGTGATAAATGCTCTGCTTGAAAAAGACGGATTGACAGAAAATAAAATAATAAATAAATTGGATTTTACTAAATCACAGATGGCTTCTGTTTTGAGCAATTTAAAAAGAAGAGACATAATAGAAATTAAAGGAAGCAAGATTTATCTGAATAAAATCCTCAAAGGTTAGAAACCTTTATAAATAATATAATACAGAGTATTCTTATAAAATGGCTGCAAAAAATAAGGTGATTAAGCCAAAAAAAGAGGCTAAGAAAGACAAAATAGATGTTCTGATTGAGATTAGCGTTGAATTGCAGAAAAAACTAGTTGATGCTACTGTAGCTATGCATGATCTGGCAAGGCAGCAGGGAGATTTATTAAATACTTTTAAAGAAGCTGCAAAGCATATCAATGATGTAGAAGTCAAAGATGAAAATTTAAGGCCTTTAATAAAAAGACTGGATGATTTGTTGAACCAAAACAGGACTATAGCAAGGGGATTAATTCTTTTAGAAAAGTATGTCAAGGAAAGGACGCAGCCTTCAATGCCTCAGATACAGCAGCCTCAGCAATCTATGGGCCCTCCGCCAGGGTACTAAGATGGGTATTGAGTTTATCCTGGATGAAAGATTAAGGCAAGCAAGGGAAGACTTAGAGGAAGCTAAAAAAATATTAGACAAGAAAGAAGACAAGAATGCTGTTTTTATGAGAAGACTTTGGTTTGCATGCATAAAAGCTTCAGAATTAGATGCTCATAAAGAAATTTTCAAGGAGAAAATACATGTTGTTCAAAAAGAGATAGCTAAGCCAAGATTACTGCCTCCTCCTCCGAAGCCAGTAACAAAGCTTGTAAGTGTTAGTGAAAATAATGGTTAGAGTAGGGAAAACTATATAAGTTTTGATTTTATATTTTTTAAAGGGGTAATTACTTGAAGTCAGGAATTGTTATCTTAGAAAATGTACTGGATTCTTTAGGAAAAGTTACAGAAGAGTATTTGGAAAAAGAATCTGGCAGAGTAAATTCTTTAAACTTAATCAGAAAAGTTGATAATATTGAGTCTAGAATAGAGATTTTTAGGGCTAAACTTACTGGTGTTGAAGAAGAACCTCCCTTTAATACATCATCTTGGAAAAATAACGGATTAATTTTAACTGAAGATAATTCATCTGTTCTAAGCTATTTAAATGATAACGAAATTACAGAAAGAGATCAATTATATAGATGGATTGATAAAATTTACAAAGATAGGCAAGAGATTTCTCTTTTTTTTCCTGATAAGGAAAATATTTTAATAGGATACTATCTTGACGGCGATAAACCAAAGTATTATTTCTTAAATAGAAGCAGAGTTCTTGAATATTTTAGGAAAATAGAAAATGAAGAAAATGAAGACTTTGAAATGAATTACATAATTAAAACTCCTTTGGTCAAAGTAGAATTTCCTGTTTTTCAGATAACAACAGGCAATGAAGAAAAAGAAAAAAAGACCAGCAACATTTATTTAAGCTCAGATTTTGAAGAAGCAAAAAAGCAATTAAGCGGTTTATTAAAAGGCTCTTCTAGGTTATTAGATGCTATTGGCAAGCATAGCGATGAAATAAATTCCTTAATCGAGGATTATGCAGGTAATTTGTATGTTAAAACAAGTTAAAAATGAAAGGCAAAATAGATAAGGATGATCTAGGATATATTGAATTGTGTTATATGAATGAGCCAAAAACAGGAAAAGTTATTTTTATCATCCCATCTAAAAATAAATTTTATCTTTACAAAGTTTTAGTTGAAGACTTAAAAAATAAGAATATAAGACGAAGGAGGTTTTTTACTCCACCAAGATTTGATATTTTAGGTAATGTAGAAGAGTACAAATTTTTAGAGCAAGTTGAGGCAGAGATATCACGTAAAATGGAATTTGATAGAAGTTTATGTGTATCTTTTGTTTATGAGGAAATAAATTTGTTTAATACTTCAGAAAAAAACCTGGAATATAAATTGGATATAGCTGCTTTACTTTATGCTCATTTTAAAGAAGAGTATAATTCTCATAATAATGATAAAAGGTAATTAAAGAAAATCAATTTCTACCTGATCTGTCCTCCACATCGGGTCTATGTCTAGTTTTTCCTTTGCAATTGTATTTCCTGCCTTAAACTGAAGCAATCCCTGAAAAGCAATCTGCACAGCCTGATCTCCAGAGTATTTTAATGGAACAGCATAAAACTTAGAGTCTCTTTCTCTGCACATTATATCCAGCATACTGCATAGTCTTTTGTTTGCAGCAACTCCTCCAACTAAAACCAATTCATTTTTCTGTGTATGGGCAAGTGCTCTTTCTGAAACTTCTGTAAGCATGGCAAACATTGTTTCCTGAAGAGAATAGCATAAGTCCTCTTTTGAAATCCCTTTTTTGTACAAGTCAGTTGCTTTTGTTATTATTCCTGATAATTCCAAATCCATTCCTTTAACAACATAGGGAAGTTCTACGTATTTCCCGTTTAAAGCTAATTGCTCTATTTTTGGCCCTCCTGGAAAACCTAATTCAATTGCTCTTGCAAATTTATCCAGCGCATTTCCAAGCCCAATGCTTAAACATTCTCCCAAAACTCTGAATCTATTACCTTCTAATGAAAGTATCTGGGTATTTGGTCCTGAAACATAAACATAGATTGGATTTTTAACATCAAAGAATAATTTTGCAACTGTTAAATGAGATATTGAATGGTTAACGCCAGTTATTGGAATACTTAAGTCATCTGCCAGTTCTTTTACAGCATTTAAGCCAACATGCAATGATGGAGACAGCCCAGGACCTCTTGAATATGCTATTAGATTTATATCAGAAGACTTTATTTTGGCATCTTCTATTGCTTTGCTTATTATTTTTTTGTAAACATTTTTATGATGCTTTGCTGCTTCATGAGGGATTATTCCCCCTTTGTCAGTTGTGTAATTAGCTCTTACATCTGATAATATCTTGTTTTTAGATGTTACAATAGCTGCTGCAAACGTATGAGCAGTGCTTTCAATGCCTAAACATACTGTCATTTTAAACAGAAACCTTTTTATTCCTTTAAAAATATTTTTGTTTTATGGAAAAGAGGATTATTGCTTTAGCAAGAAAAGCCTTTCATTTATTTCCCCATAAGATAGATGAGCCAAAGTTTAAGGTTTTAGAGAGAGATGAGTTTGAGGACTTATTGTTAAAATCCCCGATAATCAAACACCATAAAGAAGACATTGATTTTAGCCCTGCATTAAGCTGCTTTAAGGGAGATAATGTTGAAGTCTGCTTTTGCCCGGAAATAATCAGGCATTTTAATGAAAAAGATGATTTTATAATTGCCCTAGCATTGCATGAATTATACCATATCTGGAACAGGATTATGGTGAACTCAGAAGAAGAAGCGATAATGTCAGAAAACTTGGTCCATTATGAATTAGGAAAAGATTTTCCAGAATATGCAAAGTTACTTTACTAACCTAAATAACTTAATTCAGAAGGTCTTTGCTTTTGTTTTTTGCTTGCCTGCTCAATCAGGTTTTTTAATTCTGACTCAAACTTCTTGGCTTTCTCAATCAATGGCTTATAGTCTATTTTCATTCCCAATAGCCTGTCAAGAACTTCTACGATTTTAGCAGCTGCTTCATAATCAGGAAGATTAGAGTGAGTCTTTGCAAATATTGTAGACATAGGAATTTTATTTTCGCTTAATAACAATGCTCCAGTAGGACCCATAATAATCCCTTCTTTCATCTCTTCTAATTTAATTTTTTCAAACTGCTTTCTTCTTTCCTTGTTTCTGGTATAATAATAAGCAGAGATTTCACCATCAAATCCTGCTGTGCTCTCAATATTAATTATTTCCTTGGCTTTTAACTCACTGGACAGCTTCTCAATAATTTTAGCAACCTGCCATTCCAAACCCATAACTCCGCTTAAAGCCTGGACAATAACCAGATTATACTGCTTGCTGTAAAAAATTCCTAAAGGCCTTATAACCTGCCCTTTATGGATAGCTATAACAGGAATTAACTCTTCAGAATCAATATGGCCGATAGTTTCTGTATCTAATTTATCTAATAAAAACTTAGTTGCTATTGTTCCAACAAGACTTGTACTTGGAAAACCAGTTATTATAGTAACATTTTCTGGCTTCTTAATTAAATGAAGTTCCATTAGAAAATTTAAGGATTTAGAGGTTTATTAACCTTTTCTTTAAGATATTATCTCTTCTAAGAAAATACTAAAACCTACAAACCAAGGAGTGTACTCTGAAAGCAAAACCACCTTATTCTCATCTGTTATTTTCTGGCCTCTCCTTTTTAATTTGTCCCATTCAATTTCACATAATCTAAATAAATGATATCGAAAGTTTTTTTCTATTCTTATAGGTAAATCAGAATCTTCGCTTGAAACAGCATAATTTAAAGCATCAACAAAAATTTTCAGACCATGAAAATAATCCTCTTTTATAAAATAAGTTTCAGCTAACTCATTCCTTCTTATAGCTTTATTTCTCCATTCTTTTCTTACAACTTCAGTGATTGCCATTTTAGCTTGTCTTTATTTCGATAACATCCCTGTTTTTAAGTTTATGGTCTTTTCCAATTGCTAATCTCTTCTTAACATCAATGGCCTTTACAAACTTATCTCCAATGTCAGAATGAATTTTATAGGCAAAGTCCAATGCAGTTGAATCATTAGGAAGTAAAAAAACATCAGGCAATACCCTTCCTTCAGAATCAGAAAGCTTAGAGAGTCCTCCTGGAAAAATTGCAATATACTTTAAGATATTAAATACTGCATTATTCAAGCAGTCCTGGATTCCAGCAGAGTTAAACTTGTCCAAAACATTTTCCTTTATAAAATCCAGAGCCTTCTTCTGCCTTTCATCCAGATTTCCGGTAATCTTAAAATTATTTTCTCCAGGGATATATTCAATTAGATTTTTTTTTGCTGCTTCTTTTAAAGCCAATTCAGACTCTGCTGAGCATGGGATGATCAAATAATCTGGAAATTCTTTTTTTATTTTTTCTAAATTACCACTGCTTCCAGGAACATCTATCTTGTTAGCAGCTATTATCATAGGTTTTGACTTTATCCTTAATATAGAAGATAATTTCAATAAGTCATCTTCATTCCATTTGATTATTTCAGCAGGAAGCTCTTTTACTGCATTTTCAGTCATTTCTTCCGTAACTTTTAATCCAGACAACTGCTTAAACAAAGCTTCAGAGACCTTTACTTTAGCCTGCTGTATTTTTTTAGCGTCTTTTTCCCATACTTTTTTTATTATTGATAAGTACCACTGGTCTAATTCATTTTCCAGAAATTTAATGTCATTTCCAGGATAATAAGACAAGGCAGGAACCTGTTCTCCTCTTTCATTTGTTGATCCTGAAATGTCTATAACATGGATTAAGGCATCTGCTTCATTTAAATCATTTAAAAATTTAGATCCTAATCCTTTGCCTTCATGAGCTCCTGGAACTAGTCCAGCTACATCAATCAATTTAACAGGAACAAATCTTTTGGAATTTAAGCAATAACCAAATCTTGGGTTGCATTTAACGTTAAATTCCTTTTCAACACAATCTATCTTAACAAACCCAACACCCTCATTCTTCTCTATTGTTGTGAATGGATAAGGAGCTATTTCAACTTCTGCTAAAGTTGATGCTTTGAAGAAAGTTGATTTTCCACTACTTGGCTTGCCTACTAGTCCTATTATCATTTTTTAAAGCAAAAGGTTATTAAATAAAAGCTTTTGGGTTAGTGTAATGAAAGAGATTCTGACATTCCATGGAATATTAGGATTGATAAGAATCTTGTTAACTCCATTGATATTTTATCTAATATTAATTGGAAATAATTTACTGGCAGGCATATTATTCTTAATAGCAGCTTCAACTGATTTTGTTGATGGCTTATTGGTCAAAGAGCATAAGCACAATATCGAATTCAGCTATTTTTGGGACGGCTTTGCTGACAGAGTCTTAATATTTTTAATTTTAATAGCCTTAATAATCAGAGGTTTAAGTTTATTTGCATTAACAATAATTGTTCTTTATGCTATTGGGGAGGTCATCATAGGCATATTGATGAGCATAAAAAGAAAGAAATTTTATTTATACCACAAGCATAGACTATCTGCCAGGATAAATGTTATAGTAATTTTGGCTTTGATGGGGATTTTTATAATAGTTAATGATTATGAAATATTACTGGCTTTAATTGCAAGCCCATTTTTGCTTTATATGGGTGTAGATTATTTTTTTTATTATACAGTAGTTCCGAAAGTGTCTAAATAGGCAATCAGTTCTATTTCTTATAAAAAGCATATATATTTAAATATGACTGCTACTTATTCCGTTGTAGTTAAGGGAGTCTATGTGAGAAAACTTTTGATACTGAAGTGTCTGCATTGCAGATATGTATGGCCTTCTAGATTAGAAATAAAACCAAAG
>JAGVZH010000021.1 GCA_018302745.1 Candidatus Woesearchaeota archaeon | reverse complement strand
GATTAATTCTTTGGTTTTAATTTTGTAATATAATCCCATTGCAAGAGCTATTCCTAAAGGTATCAGTAAGCTTAAAATCAAAGCACCAAGTCCATAAGGGCCTGTACATTGTTCTCCAGTACATTTATAATCTAACAACCTCAAAGTTCCTATTTCTAAATCATAAGTAGGATTTGCCCAAAATATCAGCAAAGGCAAAAATCCAAATAGCAAAAATACAAATAGTATTGGCAGGACCAAATACAGAGGATTAATTAAAACTTCTTTTACCCCTAATTTTAACCTGTAAAACCTATACTGCTTAAATTGAGGACTATTGATATCTATTTCTGCCTCCCCATATCCAGTTGGCCTTTTTGCAAGAATGTTTGTTCCTACAAAAAATACAATCATAGGCAAAATAATATTATACAGCATGGCAAGATGGTACCATTTGATTACTCCTCCTGCAAATGCGCTTAATAATGGAAATACAACCAATCCTAAGATTGGCAAAACTACACCCAACATATGAAGTATAGTAATTGGAGACTTTAAGTCATGGGCATAATGCAACATTCTTTCATAAGTTCCTTCCAAGATAACATTTAATGCTTTATCCAACAACTCCACTCTTCTGTCTTCTGTAGTTTCATACAAACTGGATTCAATTAGATGAAAGCTTTCAATAAATTCATCATTGTATCCTCTCCAATTTTCAAGATAAGAGTCTATGCTTTCTTTTATAGTATGAAACTTTCCAGTTTCAATATCCCAGAATACTTTTCTTAGGTCTAATGCTAGAGGCATACCTATGTGCTGTGCTGCAAATCTTATAGCATGCTCTAAATTAGAAGTATGCCTCATGTACATAACAACATACAAAATACACAAAACCATCTGGTTGGATGCCTTTAATCTCCATTTATTTGCTAGAAATATAGGCAGTTTGCTTAATGGAATAACTCCAATAATTCCTATTAAAATAAAAAATAATGGGAAAAATATTTTTATTGTTCCTGTAAATGCAAAACTTAAAACTCCTATTAGCAGTCCTAAAAAAACAACAAATATTCCTGTTAAGACTGCAAATGACATAACACCCATAGGACTTACATCAAGATGTGCTGTCTCTATGGCCATTTCTAGTCTTGGCAAATCTTTTTTTCCAGGCTCAACCTTTATTATATTTTCTGCTTTTCTGCAGTAATTCTCATACTTAGTGAGACCTTTTGCTAAAAATTCTTTTTTAAAGATACTATACTCTCTGGAAAATGCTTCAAGTTCCTGATTCTCCTGGGTGCCTAACTGGCCGCCAAGCTTGCCCTCGTATTTTTTAATAATACGATTAACATCAACGTCTTTTGGATTAAGTGCCACCTTTTTTTTCTCTCACATATCTTCTAAACCATTCTTCCCATTCTTGATAGATTCTTTTGTTGTCTAAGCTTCCGACTTCTGATCGGACACTGTCTGAAATCCTATGAAACATATCATTGCTTTCTATAACACTTTCTGCTTCAAGCAAATCTAAATTCTTAGACTTATTTGCATAACTAACTATAGTTTCTTTAATCTTCGCTCTTAAAAGGATATTGTCCCAAACTGCATCCCAATCTCCAATCCACTCTTTAACGTTTCCTGCAATTCCCTTTAGAATATCGCTGTCTCCGTTCAAAAGATCATCTGTAGGTACAATATAATCCTGTTTTCCATCATATCTCATCAGATCAACAAAGCCTTTTTCTCTTAAAGGGTCATCCTGCCAGTGTTTTCTAACTTCAGTAATCTGGGTTATTCTTCTCCACCTATGAAGTCCGTCTGGGCTTTTTATAGGATTAGCAACAACTATTATGTCTGTTGCTTTGAAGCTTGTTTTTGGAACTTCTAAATCATTGACTACTCTGTCAAAAACACCATAAGGGCTGTCGCCATGAATTGTTCCTGCAACGACATTTGCTAAAGCTCCGACTCTCATTGCCTCATAAAGTGCTTTTGCTTCAGTATTGTGCAATAAAATCCCTCCAGTGCCTCCAACAAAATTTTGCATATGGTCAACAGAAAGGTCATAAACATATTCTCCTTCCTCTAAATTAATTTCTTCTATCTCCTTTACCTCATCTAAATAAAATTCGCCATTAGCAAAAGTTTTTATAAAATCGTCTGACTGTGTATTTTTATCTGATGTTATTCTTTTTAAGAAGTCCTTGCCGCATGAGGAATATTTTCTTAAATGCCTATAGTCTCTTGTTAACTTAAGATGTTTCTCTAAATCCTTAATATCGTAGCTTGCAGTATTTAAATTTGAATGAGATGCAGATTTTTCAACTATCTCAGGGCTGTATTTAACAAAGTCTACATTATCCAAAAATTTCTTAACAAATTCCCTATTTTTAAATTCTACAACATAGATGGGATTGTTAGATAGGCCAGAGGATTTTTTCTTAGCTAATCTTGCAACTATACCTACATGAAGTAATAGGTACATCAAATCATCAGCAAGATCAAAAGAGGTTGTATAATATCTGATAGCATTGCCAGAAGATTCAGAAGAAGTAAAATTACCATCACCTGCATATAGTCCACTTAAAAAAGAAAATATTTTAGGATTTGACAAGCCAAATATAAAAGAAGGGATTCTTTTTTCCTTACTAGTCCTGCCACAACCCAATTTTTTAAATAGTTTAACTAAAGGAGAGTTGCTAATCACAATCTGTTTAGACTTTCCCAGACCTTTAGTTTCTCGAACGTGTGGCTTAACATCAAAAATAGCTCTGGACAAGGATATTATGTCGGAAACAATATTTTTATTATTATTAGAAATTTTAATAGAACTTTCAGAAAAATAACCTTCAGAGATAAAATAACCTAAAAATCTGCAAAAATCATTATTAACTGGAAATAATGCCTTCAAAGTGTTGCTTGTGCCATTTTTAATATTCAACTCTTCTAATTTTGGTTCTATAGAAGTGAATTGCATTAAATTATTGAAAGATTCTATAGGCATATTTGTTTTTTGATTTCTTCTGTAAAAATTATATATATCTCCACATTTTATATTGCATATAGCCGTTGCTTTTTTCCATCCAATATTTGAAATAACTTTTTTAATCGGCTCTTCAAAATTTTCTACTCTTGCATCTTGGATTAAATCTAAAAGATTAAAATACTCTATATTATTATAGCCTGAAGGTAATTTAGAAGGTAAAACAATCTTACTTCCGGTTTTCAAATCTTTACATTCTATAGGATAAACCCTAAAATTATGGGATGTAAATAAACTATGATCTGGGGTAACAGTAACCTCTCTTCCAGTTCTTGTTTTAACTCTTAAAAGTTTTTTTCTTTTTGGATGTTTGACAAAACCTGTAAGCTTAACCAGTTTTGTTTTTAAATTAAAATCTAAAACAGGAACATGAATATCATTTATATCTTTATTCTCTAAATCTTTTATAGGAATTCTTTTTGTTTCACCTTTTTCTATAATAACAACTTTTTCATTTCCTCTAATTGAACTCCTTATTTCTCCGACAATTAAACTTGAATCACCCATCCTTAAACTAGTCCTTATTCCTTCTGCAGATCCTGTTTCTCCTTTTCCAGCCAGAGATAAAGCAGACCTAACTTTCATTGGCTGGATATTATATCCTAAATTTCTCAAAGCTTCAGTAGGAAGTTCTAGAGTATCTTCTAATGTTATCAGTCTGTATTTCTTCATTATTTCCACTAAAACACTTCCCAGTAAGCTAGTTTTTCCAGAAGACCTTGTACCAGCTACTAGCATTGTTCTAGAACCATCAACTAAAAAACTTATCAGACCTGCTGCTAAAGGAGACAGCATATTATTATTCATAAAAAGAGGCAGTGTCCATGGTTTATCTCTATGTCTTCTAAAAGCATATCCCAATCCCCAAGGATTTAATGGATTTCCAATGATTGCTACTCTTGCTTTTGCCCCTGGAACAATTAATTCTGTATCCAAAACAGGATTTGCTTCATCTAAAGGTCTTCCGCTTAATAATCTGAATTTTGTTGCCCATCCATCACCATCTTCTCTTGCAGGATAAATATTTGTAAGACAATCATCAAAATCCTGGTGAACTAGAAAAATAGGTGTCTGTCCTATAGGTCCATTAATTGTAATATCCTGCACTTTTTTATCTTTTAGCAAAACTTCTATCAATCCAAAACCTACAGTGTATCTTACTAGAATATTTGCCAACTCCTTTATTTCCCTTAAACTTAGTCCGATATTTTTATGCTCACTTAGCTCCTGGATTAAGTCAGTTCCAATGTTATAGAAAGTCTGCCTCATCCTGTCAGGATCAATGAACTCTTCCTCTGTCGGCTTATGCTCTGCCAGAACATTCTTTGCTAAATCTAAAAGCTCGTATTGGTCCTCACTTAATTTAAATTCTGGAGGGGTAAGGTGATATAAATATTTTAAATTTCCAGGAATTGTAAAAATTTTAACTTCAGTATTCTTATCAATTTTATAAGCATCCATTTCATCAGCATGCAATGGGATTCTGCCCATAAGTTTAGTAAACATAAAATCAGGTGATATCATCGGTCGGAAAAATTTTTTATAAACGCTTCTGTCTCCGATTGTATAACCATCCAGATAAGGCCTTGCCATAATTATCAGCCTTATTTTCTCTAAAGAACTGTAAATATTTTGCAGAACATTTATTCTTGCCTGCATTGCTGCTGCAACTGCAGATCTTGTTTCTTTTTTTAGGTTTATTTTTTCTTCCCTAAGAAGCCTTTTTATTTCAACAAATGCTCCCAATGGGTCTGATTTCAGCAATGTTAGGACTAAGGACTTTATATTAGACAAGAATGGATCATCGCCTCTAGCTAAGAAAAGCTTTTTTTGTTTTATTAAATGATTATAAAAATTAGCTACCTCTACTAAAAGCTGGACTTGATTAAAGTCGTAAGTATAATTTCTTCTTTGATGAAAAATGATTCTTGATGCCGAAGGAACCTCTACTAATTTATCAACTGTAAATGCCATGCAGCTAGGATCATTTTCTATTGAAGGGACTCTTAAATTTCCTTCATAATTTATACGAAGAATGTCTAAATTACCCTCTTTCTCTATTTCATATCCTCCAGGAGGAGTTTTTCTTGTAAATAACATGATACTACTTTGTTATGCTAACATAACCTTTAATATAGTTGTGCTGGTATTAAACAATAATAGGTAATTAAATATTTTTCGTTTAAGATGGCAGGGCAGGAAACAATAGCAACTATAGGTGATACTTCTTACCTTATAAATGACTTAAATGCGAGGGTAAGGCTTTTAGAAGAGAGGTATATGCAATTAAGGGAGAATCTTGAGTTAATAAATGATAATATGGTTGAAGAGCAGAAAGAAGTGCTAAAAAGAGTCAAAGGCCTTTCAGAAGAAATAAAAAAATCAAAAAAAGATGTTGAAGAATTAAACAGCACAATTAATCACATTATAAAAGAGGTTAGTCTTTTTGCAAGAAAGGATACTTTAAAGGTTTTAGAAAAATACATAAACATGTGGAATCCTATGAAATTTACAACAGAAGAGGATGTTATGCAGATAATAAAAAGAGAATTAAAAAAATCCTTAAAAGAATTTGCTATTTATGAGGAAGATGAGGAGAATAAATAATAAAAATGCTGCAAGCAATACCAACAAGCGAAGTATTAGAAATGCAAAAAAAGAATATGTCGCATGAGCAGATAGTGGATTATCTGCATCAAAAAGGATACAGTTCACAGCAAATAATGGATGCTATAAATCAGGCTGAATTAAATCAGCAGGCTTCTCCATTTGATACGGAAGGGTCTACATACATGGGAAATCAAGGATTTCAAGACCAGCAGCTTCCAGATTTAACAGCACCAGCTCCTGGAATCAATTATGAACAGCCGCAATTTCAGCAACAGCGATTTCAGCCATCACCAAGGAATGTAGAAGAGCAAATTGAGGAAATAGCAGAGGCAATTGTTGATGAAAAATGGGAAGAATTAACTAAAGACATTGGGAATATTTCTCTTTGGAAAGAAAGTGTACAAACAGAGGTTGAATCTGTTAAGCAGGAAATTCTTAGGCTTGAAGGAAGACTAGAAAAGCTTCAGAACGCAGTTTTAGGAAAAGTTGAGGACTATAACAAGACATTAAATGAAGTAAATACCGAAATGCAGGCTTTAAGCAAAGTATTTGAAAAAATAATAGAGCCATTGACAACAAATATAAAAGAATTGTCAAGAATAACATCTGATCTCAAAAATAAAAAATAATTATTCTAAAGAAGGTGTCAGAAGCCTTATCGCAAAGGCTGCAACTATAAGCAAAAATACAGCTCCTAAAATCTTTGGGCTGAAAACTGCTCTTCTTATTTCTTCTCCAACAGCTCCGCTTCCATCTTCCCCATTTTCTATTGAAGTTTCTCCGCCAGCTACAGGGCTTATCGGTGCAAATACTTTTGTTAAAGATGCGACTAAGATAATCAAAATAATAATAATCAAAGTCCACCTCATAACAGGCTCGCCCATCGCTTCTTGAAAAGAATGCTCTGTCCAGCCTGTTGCCAAAAATAAAACAAGGATTAGTATTACCACAACAAAAAGCACGACTATCCAGGGGGTTACTGTTTCAATTAAAGTGACTGCTTTGGGAGTAAAAGAAAATAATAAAGCAACTATGAATCCCAGAAATGCATGAAATTGTTTTGTGCCTTTTAGAATATTTGATTTTTCCAGCACTGCATAAGTTATTCCCCAGATTAATAAAAAGGTTATAAGTGGGCTTAAAAATTTTAATAAGCTTATGTCTAAAACTGCCATTTTATGGTCTGCCTTTTAATTCAAATAAAGGACCTGCATCTTTGCTCTTTTCTCCTCCAAAACCGCCGACAACCATGTAAATCACTACAACAAATATTAAAATTGTTAGTAAACTTCCCTGGCTTGAACTGTTCATAGTGAACAATTGAGGCAACACCCAAGTACCTGCAAAAAAATCGTAAAACAATGCCCAGAATATGCCTACTAAAGCTACAACCAGAATTATCCAGTTAATTTTTGCTGCACCAACCTGGTCTCCCGCCAATAATCCTAAAATTACTAAAAACATTATTATTAATATTATTACCAAAGCAATATTTGTCAAAAAATTATTTATTAAAAATACTACAAAGGAATTTTGAATAGCCAGCAAACCTACTGCTAAAGCGACGACAATATGCACACCTTTTTTATCACCCAAAACTCTTATCTTTTGTAAAATAGCGAAAACTATGCTAAAAATTAATAAAAATGGCAGAAAAAATTCATAGAATCCATAGCTTTGAAGCGTGAAAAAAAATTCTGAAAAATCTGGCATTATTTCTTACCTCCTTCTTGTTTATCATGAACTACAAACCATATTGATACTATTATTACTATTAATATAATTAACGCTCCTACAATAGACCCTCCAAAATTATTAATTACGAAATCAATAGCTATTTCCAATAAGCCAAAACCATCTATTTTTATTGCCTGTAAGAAGATAGCTATTACTGCGATAAACAGTGCTATTAGGAAAAAGGTATACCAGCCTCTATGTTCCTTTCTAAAATCAAATTCGCCTGATGCCCAAAAGCTTCCTAACAAAATCAAAAATGCGATTGAGATTACCAATAATAAAATTATATTTGGCAGAGCTTCATTTATAATGCTGACAATATTGGCGGTTGCTATAACCAATAAGCCAATAACAAATGCTACTATCGCATTGAGGTTCTTCTTTGGCTTTCCCCCTTCTTCTCCCAAAACTCTTGTTTTCTCTAGTATGGCAAAGACCAAAGTAAAGATTAATAAAAATGGTAGTATAATATCAAACAACCCAAAAGCTCTTAGAAAATCTATTGCTGGGTCTAGTACTGTAGCCATAAAAGAAATATATTATTAAAGAATATATAAGGTTTACTATTCTTTTTCAGCTTCATAGCTTGGGATAGCAGCCTTGCTGACAATCATTATATCTCCGACTGCCTTGACCAAAGAATGCGGAACAACTACTCCTTTGGCACCGCCTATTACTTTATTTAAAGATGAGCTCCTTGTTGCTCTAATTCTCCACCCAAACACTCTATTCAGTGTAAGGATAGCCTCTTCAATATCTCCAAAATATTCCCCGAGATCAGTAAAAACTTTCATATTGTAAGTATCGCTTAATCTTTTTGTATTCATTATTGACTCCTCCCTGCTTTTGATTATAAAAACAAATAATTTAAGTATATATATCTTTCTTTTTTACGAGTGATTAATTACAAAAATCTGTCAATAATAGGAACATCGCATATCGCTGCAGAAAGTGTTATAGAAGTAGGAACATTTATCCTAAAAGAAAGGCCTGCAATTGTAGCTTTGGAGCTAGATAAAAGAAGAGCATATTCCATGCTAAATGCAGAAAAAAAATTAAGCATTAAGGATATAAAACATTTAGGAATAAGAATCTTCATTTTAAATCTTATAGGGTCTTGGGTAGAAAAAAAACTCGGTGAAAGGGTAGGAATAAAACCAGGCTCTGAAATGAAGAGGGCGGTAGAATGTGCTAGAACTGCAGACTCAAAAGTAATATTGATTGATCAGGATATAAAGATAACTTTAAGAAATTTAGTAAAAACTCCAGTCTTAGAAGTAATAAAGGTTATATTTGATAGCATATTTGGATTTATATTCAGAAAAGATGCTGTAAGAATAGATTTAACAAAGGTTCCAAAAAAGGTCTTGATAAATAAGATACTAAAATTAGTTAAAAAAAGATATCCTTATATTCATAAGGTGCTTATAGATGATAGAAATAAAATAATGGCAAAGAGGATAATCAAGATTATGGAGATTTATGAAAAGGAAAAAATACTGGCTGTTGTTGGTGCAGGGCATGAAGATGAAATCGCCAAAATGGTGAAAAATGAAATTTAGATTCAGCAAAACAGAAATAATTCATTTGATTTTATCTGCCATGCTAATAACTTTTTTAGTGTCTTTCAATATAAAAAGTGAAGTATCCGCAGTTATTAGAATTGCTTTAGTATCCACAATTTCTTTGATTTTTGCTGTAATCATTCAAAAGTTGGTTGGATTAAAATACGGCCTGGAGGCAGAATACAGAATTTGGGCTTTTAGAGAATATACCAAACCTCCAAAAAGTTTTTTAAGGGCAATAGAAGATTTTTTTTATGATTATACTGGAATTTTAATTCCTCTTGCAGTATTTTTAATAACAAATGCCTTCTGGCCATTTTTGGCTATAGCATCATTCATCATAAAAAGGCCATTAAAAATAAGGACTGGAAGATTCCCTTTTATTAAAGAAAAAGAAGTTTCTGCAGTTGCTTTCTTTGGAGTATTATCTTACTTGTTTGTTGGACTAATATTAAATATGTTTGCTCCCTCAGGGCTTATTGAAACAAAAATTCCTTTTCTTTTGGCTTTATATTCTCTGATTCCTCTGCCAAATTTGCCTGGATCAAAAATCTTTTTTGGCGGAAGGATAACCTACATTTTTACTTTAGCAGTAACCTTATCCTTATTTGTCCTTATACCTTTGCTTAGTGTTTCTTATTCATTGATAATTTCAATAGCCTTTGCTTTAATCTTAGCAGGAGTCTACTTCTATGGAATGGAATCAGGGATAAAAAATCCTTTTTCATTAGAAAGACCTTCTATAGAGATTGGATGGAAGTTTTTATTTGTGATGATTCTGATTTCTCTAATCTTTTTGTTTCTCTACTTTACCAATGTTAATATAATCACAGTAATATCTTTGGCGATTGTGATAACAACATTGGCAATTGTTCTATACTATTACCTAATTGGGACTAAAAAATAGGCTGAAAATTCCTTTTTGTGCCAGCCAAACAACAAAAAGCCAACCTAATAAGCCGAAAGTCTAAGAAACTTGAAAAGTCTGGTAAGAAAAATAAGCTTTTAATCAATAAGTATAAGGCAAATATCAATGCAAAAATTTCTCCTCTTCCGGATATCAGGAAGATTAAAGAAACTGCCGCTACCAAGTCCAGTAATCCTAATAATCTTACTACCATTTTATTTTATATATATTAAATAAATTTATAAAACTTCCTTAAAAGAAGGAATACATTTAAATACTAAAAGGCATTTATAAAATAATGGATAGTTCTGAAAATAAAAAATGTCCTAAATGTAGTTCTAATGATATTTCTGTAATTAATTTTGGAGAAATGCTTTTAGTCAGATGTAATGACTGCAACTTTAATTTTGGTTGATTATTACATTTCCTCTGGAGTTCCTATAAACAATAACCTCAAGCCATCTTTAAGTATGTAATGTGTAGCTAAAGCCAGGCTTAATCTAGATTCTTTTAATTTTGTTTTTGATTTTAGGATTGAGTATTTGCGGTAGTTATCATTAAATTTTTTAACAAGCAGTAATAAATAATTGGCAATTAAAGAAGGCTTATAATTTTCTGCTGCTTCTCTCACAACATTTGGGTAGCTTCCTAATATTTTTATTAATTCAAATTCGTCTTCATTAAATTCGTCTTCATAAACCTTAAATTTTTTATTTTTTATTTTTTTAAATATAGAGTTTATTCTGGCATTGGCATATTGTATATATGGTCCTGTGTCTCCTTCAAAAGACAGGCTTTCTTCTGGATTAAAATTAATATCTCTTTGAGGATCAAATTTTAGTATATGAAATACTAATGCTCCAAATCCAATTTGTTTTGCACGCTTTGCTTTTTCTTTTTTTCCCAAATTTTTGTACCTCTTCTCCAATTCTTTTTGACTCGTATCAGTCATCTCTTTCAAAATATTATCTGCATCAAGAATTTTACCCTCTCTTGATTTCATTCTTCCTTCTGGAAGGTAAACCATTCCATAGCTCAAATGATAATTCTTCCCTGCACTTTTTGCTTTGATTAATTCTAAAAGGCTGAAAAGAACTTTGAAATGATAAAGCTGTTCAGAGCCTGAAACAATTATTGATTTATCAAATTTATAATCTTTAAATTTTTGTTCAGATAAATATAAATCCTGAGTTATATACAAAGAAGTCTGATCTTTTCTTAACAAAACTTTTTCTCCCAATTCATGACCCATATCAATAAAAAGTGTCCCATCCTCTTTTTTCTTAAACAGCCCTTTGTTGTATCCTTCTAAAATTATGTCCTTTCCCTTAAAATAAAATTCATGCTCGTTGTAAACCTTGTCAAAGTTAACCCCTATATTCCGATAAGTTTCTTCAAATCCTTTTATTGCCCAGCCATTAATCTTCTTCCATAAATTCTTAGTTTTCTTATCGCCTTTTTCCCATAGTTTTAGCATTTCTTGTGATTGATTCTCTAAATCAAAGTTTTCTTTAAGTTTCTTATTATATAATACATAAAAATCTCCCACAAAATGATCAGATTTTTTGTTAGGATTTTTATTTCTCCCATATTTTTGATAAGCAAGCATGGCCTGACATATATGAATGCCCCTATCATTATTTAGATTAGCTTTTATAATTTTGTTGCCATTTTTTTCTAAAATTCTTGAGATACTCTCTCCAAGAAATATATTTCTTAGGTGTCCAAGATGAAGGGGTTTATTTGTATTTGGAGAAGGGAATTCTATAATAATTTTTTTCTTTTCTTTTCTATTGCCAAAATTCTCCTTTTCTTTTAAGATTTGATTTAAAGTTTGTTTTGCGAGAACTTTTTCATTAATGTAAAAATTGATATAAGGTCCTACAGCTTCGATCTTGCTAAAATATTTGTTTAAGGTGATTTTTTGCCTTAATTCTGCAGCTATTTGGTGGGGATTTTTTTTGTATATTTTTGATAGAAAAAAACATGGCAAGGAATAATCTCCGAATTTTTTCTCTTTTGGTATTTCTATTTTATTTAGGATATCCTGGCAAATCTCTTTTTTAATCAGATTATTTAACTCTTCTTTGAAATCCATATTACTAATTTAGACACTACCTTTTTAATTCTTTTGATTTAGATGTTAATTTTTGCATAATTTTTTTATTTCCTGACCAGTCTAAAGCCTCTTTCCAAACTTGCTCTATTCTATCAACAGGAACTATTTCTATTTTATTTTTAAGCTCTTTTCTTAGTATAACATCCTTTTCATTAGACTTAGGGATAATCACTCTTTTAATGCCTGCTTCTATTGCAGCCTCTACTTTAGAATTAACTCCGCCTATAGCTAAAACCTCTCCTCTTATGCTTAGGCTGCCAGTCATAGCAGTATCTTGCCTGATAGGAACCTTTTTCAATGCAGACATGACTGCTGTTGCTACAGCAATAGATGCTGAGTCTCCTTCAACACCTTCATGTGTCTGTAAAAATTGAACGTAAATATCAAATTTCTCCCTTATATCATCTCCAAAATAGTTCATTATTATTGCAGCAACATTTTTTACTGCCTCCTTAGCAATCTCTCCTAATCTTCCGGTGGCTATTATCTCTGCTTTCTCCCCTCCAGGTGTGACAGCAGCTTCTATAGGTAATAAAATTCCAGAATATGATGAATTATCACCTATTACTGCCAAACCATTCACTCTTCCGACATATTTTCCCTCACTTAGAATCACAGCATATTGTTTTTTGCTTTCAATATATTTGTCTGCTATTTGTTGTTCCAGAGGTCTTGCTAGTAATCTTGCTTTTATTATATGCTCTCTTTTAACAAGCTTAGAATCCTCTTCTAAAGCCATATCTCCGGCGGCCCTTATTAACCCCCCCAATCCCCTTAATCTTACAGTTAATTTTCCGCTTCTTCCTGCTCTTATTCTGGCTTCTTCGATAATTTCGTCTACAGCTTCTTTAGAAAAATGGGGGATTTTTCCATCCTTTACCACCTCTTGTGCAACAAACCTTACTAAATCATTTCTATTTTTTATATTATCATCCATCACATCATTCATATATATTTCATAACCATATCCTCTTACTCTAGATCTTAAAGCAGGATGCATCTGCTTTAAAGTATCCATATTGCCTGCTGCTACCAATATAAAATCTGTTGGAACAGGCTCTGTTCTAACCATCGATCCTGAACTTCTTTCGCTTTGGCCTGTTATAGGATATTTTTTTTCTTGTAAAGCTGTCAATAATTCTTGCTGGCTTCTTGGAGATAAGGTTGCTACTTCATCTACAAACAAAACTCCCCCATTTGCCCTGTGAATCATTCCAGGAATAACTCTTTGATAAGAAGGTGTTCCAAGACCTCCTGATTGCAGAGGATCATGGAGGACATCTCCCAATAATGCTCCCGCATTTGTGCCAGTTGCATCAACAAATGGTGCTTTTCTTGTTTCTGAGTTATCCACTAATAATTTAGGTACTTGTTGTTCAACAGTTTTAAACCTCTTGCTTAAATTTATAAAAATTACAAATGCCGCTAAAAAAACCATACTACCAATTAAGGATGCTGCTGCCAATATAGCCCCCGTAGTAGAATCATAAATATTTGTGTAATATTTTAAAATCCACCAAGGAGAAATAACTGCAAAAATTAAAAGGATAAAAAAGAGTATATTTTGGCCTTTAGAAGAGCTCATAGTTTGTAATTTTAATCTTTGTACAAAATTTTTTCCTCCTCCTTTTGGCATGGTCTTAATTAGAGGAAGATTATCATCTTGGGGATTATGGATGGAAAGGACATCTACTAATTTCTCATTTGGTAATAATCCTGATAAAGCTTGGCCTATTAAGCTTTTTCCTGTACCTGGTTCTCCAATTAATAAAATATGTCTTCTTTGTTTTGCTACTTTTTTAATGAGATTGATAGAACTCTCTTGACCCACAATGTGATCTACTAATTTTTTAGGAATTTTTATTTCTGATGTTGAGTTAAAATTAAAGGGTTTTATATTGGAAACCATATATTAGAATAAGAAAGAGGTATATAAAAGCTTTTTTATAACATATCTTCTTCAGAAATAACCACAAAGTCTCCAATAGCTACTACTGAACTAAATGGAATTAAATGCCTGCCATTTTCATCTTTTTCAAGATCTAATCCTTCAATATAACCAGTAGGTTTGCTAACAATAATTTGTAATAATTCTCCAGTTCTTGTCTCAAATATAATATTTCCTACTTCTCCATACTTCTTTCCAGACTTACTTACAACTGTCTTCCCTATAATTCTTTTTGAATATCTTTTCTCTGTGTCTTCTGCCATAATATATTCTCCCTTCAGTAGATTGATTTATAAACTTTTACTTATTTATATATTTTTCCTTAAATCTTAATATATACTATAATCTCCTTATTTCACTCACCACCTCCCCCCTTGCT
>JAGVZH010000020.1 GCA_018302745.1 Candidatus Woesearchaeota archaeon | reverse complement strand
GTCCTCCTGAAAAAGCATATTTCTTAATCTTATCTTCAACAGTTTTTGGATCATCAGTAGCATAAATGGCAATATCTGCTGTTGAAGCCATTTTTCCCTCTGTTCCTGTTAATGGTGGCATAAATACTGAATGAATTATAGCTGGTTTTTTATGGCCTAATTTCTCAACAACATCCCTGCTAATCCTGAAATGCGGATCTTGATCTACTGCCAAAGGGATTAAACATGGTCTTTTTTCTTTTCTCAGGATATTGGGTAAGAATACTGGAACTGTTTGCATTGCAGTATAAAAGATGCTTCCAATATTATTTGAATCATTAAACCCGAAAGACGATTTTATTGTTGAAAAGGTTATTTTTTTCGCCACTTTAATAGCTTCAGGATATATAATTCCAGCATGTTTAGTGTCAATCAAAAAATGAGTTTTTTTGGGATTAAAACCAACTGCAATAACATCAAGCATATTTTCATAAGTCCATTTTTGGATTTCTTCATATGATTTGTCTTTAAACAAAAATTTTTCATCATCTGTAAACTGAAACCATAATTCAGCATCAAACTTTTCCTGAAGCCATTTTGTAAAATACCAAATGCCGAGATGACCTAAATGTATTGGTCCAGAAGGTCCGCAGCCGGTATATAAAAAAAATTTATTCCCTTTATCATATTCATCAAGGCATAGTTTTAAATCTCTATGAGCAAAAAAAATCCTTCTTCTCAGATGATGATGCAATTTTCCAGTTATTTTTTCTATCCTGCTTAAATCCTGGTTTGTTAATTTTTTAATCCCAAATTCCTTAACCAATCTTTCATAATCTACTTTTCCCTGAACTTCATAAGGAGTTACTTTACCTGCCATGTTATTTCTTTAGCTTCCTGAATTTAACAATAAATTTCCTTACCAGATAAGCTTTTTGGGTGGCTCTTTCTACAATTAGTAGCAATACAAAAAGTCCTAAAATATATCCTCCCAAAATATATAAATCAGTTGTAAGATTAAGCAGAGGAACCTTAAAAATCATTATTTTCTTTAAAATTCCCTCTGACAGAATAAAAGGATTAAACTGGAATATCTGCCTGTAAGTTTCCGGGATGCTCTCAATCGGCAAAATTGTATTTGAGAATATCAAAAATATGCTTCCGATTGCTATTGATCCCAAAGTTGATGTTTCTTCAGAATTAAACGCATAACCAATAATCATACCTATGAAGATGAATATTGTTGCTATTATCAGCAGTAAAATAGATGCATTGGCAAGAGTATTTACAACATCCTTTTGGAAGAAAAGGCCTATAACAGCAAACAAAACAACTAACTGTATTATGACTATTAAAATATTTGTTAAATATGTTCCAAAAATAAATGTTAAGCTTGATGTAGGAGTTATATAATTCCTGAAAGAAGCTTTGCTTAATTTTTCTTTTATTACAATAGTAGATGCAAGCAAAATGCTTACAAACATGATAACAAGGACAAGCAGTGCCGGAAACAAGAAGCTTAAGTGGGTTTTATCTGTGCTTACAGGCTCTACTTTAGTTTTGATAGGGCTTACTATGCTTTCTACATCAGTAATCTGGATTGCATTTATGCCAGTTACTAAGCTGTCAACAGAATCTTTAACTCCCTTCAGAGCAAGAGTATTGCTGCTTACAGTGCTTTTTAAGTCTGATATCTCCTTGGCTTTAGAATCTAAAGTATTTGACGCAGAGTCTATTTTTGATTGAATATCAGAAACCTGCGTCTTCAATGTTGTCAATAGATCATCTAATTTTTTGAAATTTCCTCCTGTAGAATTGAATTCTGCCTGCAGTTCTTTGCTTATATTTTCAAGGTCCTTGACATCTGTTATGTTGCTGCTCAAATCAATTTCTGAGATACCATCTCCAATTGTCCTTAATTTAGTTTCAGCATCAGCACTGTTTGAAGTTAAGTCTTTTAAAACACTTGTTTTGTCTCCAAGAACATTTTTTGTTTGAGCAATATTATCTACTAAAACCTGCGTTAACTCCTGGCTTATCTGCTCTGATTTTACGCTTACTTTCTTGCTTACAGCATCAATTACCACCCAGATAAGATTTATTCTTGACTGGTCTACATAAAACTGTATTTCTCCTTCTGTTTCAACACTTAAGTCAGATGGAAAAACAACGCAGATATGGTTTTCTGCCTGCCTTACACTGTTAATGCATCCGTCTTGATTGTCAATTTTTGTAACCTTAAACTGCTGGTCTGACAAAAGATCAACTATTGAGTTGCTTAAATTAGTATAAGAATCTGAATATGCTGCTATTCTGATATCATATATATTTGAGGTGTTAAATGCAGCGCCTACCAACAGCATTAAAACCAAAGGTCCTAAAACAATAATAGCAGCGCTGATCTTGCTCCTCATTAAAATTTTGAAATTTTTCCTGATGATCTCTAATATTTTTCTCATTTTTTACTTACCAAACTTTCGAATACTTCATTCAAAGAAGGCTTTCTTAAATCAACATCAATCAGCTCTTCCCCCATCTTTGAAATGACTATCAGCAATTTCTTGAGAACAATCTCTGCTTTTGGAGTGTATAATATAACTTTATTGCCCTTATGCTCAACTCTTTCTATTGATTTTTCATCTGACAATTGCTTTATTATTAAATCATATCTTCCAGGGCTTGTTTCAAAATGTATTTCCTGATTTTTAGAATACATATTCTTCAATTGCTCAGGAGTTCCAACCTCTAATACCTTGCCCTGATGAAGTATTGCTATTTCATCGCATAAAACTTCTGCCTCAAACAAAAGATGAGATGTTAATATCACAGCAGTTCCGTTTTCATTTATTTTCCTTATAAGATTGACAATTTCTTTCCTCAAAACCGGATCAAGATCCTGGGTTGGCTCGTCCATGATTAATACCTTTGGATTGTTTATCAAAGAGCATGCTATGTCCAATCTTCTCTGCATTCCGGAGCTTAAGTTTTCTGCCAAAGTTTTTTCTGCATCCTCCAATTCAACAAACTTTAACAGCTTCTTGATGTTTGAATCAATTAACTTGCTGCTCAGCCCATACAAAGTTCCAAAAAATTCCAGATTCTCCCTGACATTCAGCTTTGGGTAGAAGCAGTTTTCCTGGGAAGCAAAGCCAAACCTCTCCCTGATAGTTTCCATGCTCCTGCTTACCTCTCTTCCTTCAAAAGTAATTATTCCGCTGTCTGGCTTGACGAATCCTATTATAGACTTAAGCAAAGTAGTTTTTCCAGAGCCAGATTCGCCAATAATGCCGAATATCTTGTTCTGAGGGATATTTAAATCAACGTCATTAAGAACAGTGTTTCTGCCAAATATTTTTGTGACTTTTTTTATTTCTATTAAAGGAGTCTTCATCTTCCCTCTTTTTATTTAAAAGCTACTAATTAGGTATATAAAACTTTCTTAAATAAATAAGAATAAAAAAATATGATTATTCCTCTTCAGATTGCTCTTCAGATTCTTCCCCAAATGTTTCTTCAGATTCTTGATTATTTCCCTGATAACTTTCAGATGAAGATGATCCTTTGCTTTCTAAAACAACATTTTTAGCCTGTTTGCCTCTGTCAGTTTCTGCAACTTCAAAAGAAACTTCGTCATTCTCGCCTAAAAAAGCGCCTCTTGGCAAAGCAGTAAAGTGTACAAAATAATCCTGCCCGTCTTCGCCTTGTATAAATCCGAACCCTTTTTTCCTGTTAAAAAATTTTACTTTTCCTTTCATTTTACTAAACTCAACTCCTTCAGTTTATTGTTTAAGCTGCCTTAAACAGAAAATATCTGTATCTAGCCCTTTTTAAAGATTTTGGTAAGAATTTGTATCAGAATGAGGACTAATAACATTTCTAAGTTTATGTTCTAATTTGTCTATGTTGTATTTGTCAATAAATCCTGTTGCGCCTGCCTCTAATACCTTTTTTTCTATGTAAAAAGCACCGCTCACTACATATATTGGGAGTTCTTTGTCAAACAGCCTTATCCTTTCTATAGCTACCAGTCCGTCCATCTTAATCATTGTATTATCTGTTATAGCAAGATCGTAATTATTTTCTTTTACTTTTTGTATTAAGTCTATTCCATCAGACACTTCATCTATTTCTAAATCTTCAGATATCTTGCGAATAACTCCAACCAGTAATTTTCTAAATGTTTCGCTGTCGTCTGCTATTATTATTCTCATCTTAATATGTAAGAAACGAAAACTTATAAAAGTACCTATTATATTCTGATTACTCATGAAACACAATGTTCAGGTAACATTGGTATTGCTGGGGTTGTTTATTTTAGCTCAGTTAGTTGGTCTTGTGATAATCGACCATTACAATGAAAAAGACCTTCCTTATGGAATTGAAAAGCCTGATTATAAGCCAGAAACTTCTTTCATCCCTCTGTCTGTCTTCATTATAATAGCAACTGTATTAGCCTTGATATTGGCAAGATTTAAGGCTGTTTTTTTATGGAAATTATGGTTTTTGTTTGCAGTAATATTTGGATTAAGTATTTCTTTTTCAGTATTTTTCAATCCTTCACTTGCTTTGTTTTTAGCAGTTACATTAGCTTTGCTAAAAGTTTACTTTCAGTTTTTTCAGCAATTATTTTGTTGATATTAATATCTATTTATGATATGTATGCTGTCTGGAAAAGCAAGCACATGATTAAGCTGGCAAAATTCCAGAGCAAATTAAAAACATTTGCCGGATTATTCATCCCTTATGAAAAAAACAAGGCTGCTATTCTTGGAGGAGGAGATATTGCATTTCCTTTATTATTTGCAGGCGTTGTCTTATTAGAAAAAGGGCTTTATCCCAGTATTTTGATCATAGTTTACTCTGCATTAGCATTATTTTTATTGTTCTTATTTGGTAAAAAGAAAAAGTTTTATCCTGCGATGCCTTTTATCTCTTTAGGATGCTTCCTTGGTTATTTGGTCTCTCTTATATAAAAGCTCTTCAAAACTGAAATCTTCTCTTTCAAAAATACTTGGAATTTTAACAAAAGGAATGTCATAAGCTTCTGCAGACAATCTGTCTAGATTGTTCTGATTATCTCCAATCATTACAGCTTGTCTTGGGTTTAATTTATAATTATTTATTATTCTGCCTAAATTTTTAACAAAATACCTGTGTTTTATTCCATTAGCATATTCTGTATGGTCTACAAGGTTTTCCCCGCCGTAAATATCAAAAAAATTACCAATTAATCCTGCTTCTTTTAACCTGTTTATCATTCCTGTTAAGTCTCTTTCATCTGCAATTGCTATAGGTTTGTTTTGCGATTCTAAAAATCTTTTAATTCCCTTTCTTGGCTCATCTTTAAATAATATGGTTCCGTAACAGTCTAAAATTAGCAATCTTGAATTTTTGATAAGCAGTTTTTCATCTCTCATCTTTAGTATATAATGCCAATCTGCAGGTATTTAATCTGGTCAAAAGTTACTTTCTCAACAGCCCTGTCATTATCTCCCTTTACATGAAATATTTTGCTTCCGTCATCATTGCTGCTGATTCCTATTACTCTATGAGGTATTAATAAATTTTCATTCCATTCTGGCTTATAAACAACAACATCTCCTATTTTGATATCCTCTTCATTATCAACTTTAATGTCTAATCCTGTAGAACCATGCCCAAAGGAAGGTTCCATGCTTTTAGTATCTAAAAAAACAGCTCCTGTAATCCCATTTTTATAAATGATAACTTTATCCTTCTGAATTTCAATCTCGCTGTCCTTGACTATATCATGGGGGGATTTTACAACATTAATATCTCCATTGCTTCCCAAAGGGACCTGCTTTATATTGGAATAGTAGTAAGTTTCATTTAACAGCCATCCAGCTATTAAACCTATTGTCAATAATAGTGCAAATATCATTATTTTTCTTATTTTCATGTAATCATCCCCATTTGTATCTTTATAAATATTTCGCTACTTAATAGTAGTTATAAAGGTAAAGTTTATAAATAGATAAAACGCTGAAAAATTATGGAAGAGCATAAAACAATTACCAGGGATGCTGAATCTGAAGAGTTAAGAAAAGCTATACAAAATGTAGAATCCTGTGTAGAAGAGCTTATCAGATCCCCTGTAGAGATTAAATGTAAAAAAGAAAATGATATATCAGCAAGATTGATGTTAAGAGTTTATATAAATAACTGTTTGGGAAAGATGAGAAGCAGGTCTGTATCTTTACCAAGATTAATTGATCTCAAAAAAGATTTTGAGTTTACAAACATAGAATACTCTCAAAGAACTTTTGGTAATCTTGAAAATTCAGTTCAAAATTATAACAGCATATTAGAAAAATTAGCTAACGATTAGACATCCACCTAAAATACATTTTTCTAAAACTATTATCTCTTAAATATTCTGTTAGAGTCTTTGGATCTTTTGCTAACCCTTCCAGCTCTGCGTCAATAAAAGCCAATTGTCCTTTATCAACATCGTTCTGCAGCAAAGCTTTTCTTTGGCATAATAAAGCAAATGCCTTATTCTTATCGCTGGGAAAATCAAGATAAACTGTTAAAGGAGGAAAAAGGTGTTCTTCTCCAGAATGCTCTTTGTATTCTTTTGCATATACAACACTATTTTCATAATCTCCCATAGCCATATGGCAATTGGTAAGTATAATATAAGCTCTTGATTTATAATTAGGTGGTAAATCTTCTACAAATTCTTCACTTAATCTTTTTATAACATTTTCGCGAAGATCTTCATCAGATAAACAGGTTTCTACCTCAGAGAATATATCTTCCAACACACTTTCCAAATTTTGTTTAGGCCTTTCATCATTTTCCATTTTTGTATTTGCCCATGCAACCTAGAATCATGTTCATTCTCTTTTCATTATCCATAGACTTTAATCCTTCTTTTAAGCATTCACGCCAGTCAGGATGGCTTGAAAAATCTTTTATTCTTTCATAAACAGTCTCATCATTATTAGTAGCTAACCAGTACCATGTCTCCCCGATATTTTTTATATCATGGTTAATTAATCCTACGACAACTTGCGCATTTGTGTATTCATCATTATAATCAATAAAATCATCTATAGTCTCATAATCCTCTGTTTTTCTTAATCCTTTTCTGTGTTTTAAAAATTCCCATCCTTCATTTATATTGCCTTTTTTTATTAAATTTATTCCTACATATTTTTTGAAGGCCTCTGCAACAGCTTCTGCTCTTGTTTTATGCCAGTCATCAAAAAAATAATCTGCATAATCAAGAAATATGTCTGTTCCATGGCCATATTCATGTGCGATGAGCGATAAGTCTAAATCTGAATTTTTAATATTTACGCTTCCTTCATGATAAACTCCTCCTCTTGGTAGAATGTTGCCCATAACAGGATCTTCAAATATGGAATTAAAAAAATTATCAGAATTTATATAAAATTCATTCACATCAAATTCCTTTCCTGCAGCTTCTGATATAAAGTCTATGTAAGGATGAAATAATCTTTCTTCTTTTTCCAAAGACCATTTATCCCTGTTTTCGCATCTATCATTAATATTTTTGATATAGGTATTCCAGTTTTCCTTAAAATTATTCTCTTCACTCCATTCTTCTTTAATTTCTATTTCTTTTCCTAAATCAGGCCTTGGAGGGTTAAAATAATTGCTTGAAGCGCATGCTGTTAAAGCCAATGCTGCCCCCACAGCTCCTTTCTTTATTTTTCTTAAAATCCTGTCTAATGCCATAAAATTAATGAAAATTAAGACTATTTAAATCTTACTAATTTTAATTACTTATAAGTAGTAAACTATTACCTTATCCTAATAGCTTCCAGATTCTTTGGAGCAATTGTTTCCACTCTCTGCATCTTATGCAGGCTTGACGCAAGATCCAGGCATCTTGAATTCTCTCCGTGAACAATGATAATTTTTTTAGGCTGAGGCTCTAATCTTTTTACAAAATTAATCAGCTGATTTCTGTCGCTATGCCCTGAGAACCCATCAAGTGTATGCCTTTCGAAATTTATTTTAACAGGCTCATCTCCATTAACCTTAACTTCTTTCTCGCCTGACTGAACCAATCTTCCCAAACTTCCTTCTCCCTGATAATTTACAAAAATTATACTGTTTTTTTTGTTATCTGCCAAAGCTTTGAAGTAAGCAACACTTGGGCCACCTGTAAGCATTCCGCTTGTTGCTATGATAATGCATGGACCTTCTTTTTCAATAACATTTTGCTGTTCTTTGTAGCTTCCGACTTGCTTGAAAATATCACTCAAGAAAGGATTCTGGTCTTTGTGGAAAATCTGCCTTCTTAGATAAGCGCTCAAAAAATCAGGATATGCTGTATGGATTGCAGTAACATCCCAAACCATTCCCTGCAGGAATATTGGGACTTTCGGCATTCTACCTTCCTTCATTGCCTTCTCAATAATAACCATCATCTCCTGGCTTCTTCCAACACCCAGAGTGGGAATCAAAACTTTTCCTCCTCTTTCAATTGTTTTTTTTACAATCTCCATTAACTGCATCTCGCTTTCCCTGAAAGTGCTTACAATATTTTCCTTTCCTCCGTAAGTGCTTTCCATAATCAAAGTTTCCAATCTTGGAAATTTTGTAGTTGCTGGCTCCAGTAAGGATGTCTTGCCAAATTTAAAATCAGAACTGTACAATAGATTGTGCATTCCGTTTCCGATATGAAGATGCGCCATTGCACTTCCCAGAATATGGCCAGCGTCATAAAATGTCAGCCTTATATCTGGAGTTATGTCAGTAACTTCCATGTAATCCAGGCAGACAGTATGCTTGACTGTTTCCTTAACATCATTAACATTAAAAATAGCATCTTTAGCTTCTTTGAATGCGATAGAAATATAATCTAATGCCAGTAAAGCAGATATGTCTCTTGTTGGTGCTGTACAATAAACAGGTCCTCTATAGCCCATTCTAAAAAGCCATGGAATAAATCCGCTGTGATCCAAATGTGCATGGCAGCAGATAATCGCATCTAATTCCTGGATCTTGAATTCAGGTGCATCCAGCAAAGGATAAGCATACTGCTCAGGGCTTGCAATATTAACTCCGCAATCCAATAATATTCTTGACTCAGGCGTCTGTAAAAACAAGCATGATCTTCCGACCTGCCTTGCTGCGCCAAGAAAGCTTACTCTTACCCACTCGCTTTTCTTTTCTTTTGTATAGCCTGAATAGATTCTCTCTCCGATTGCATTCAGGAACTTCTTTCTGTAATCATTATTTTCATACAATACCTGTCTGATATTTTCTATTATCTTGGACCTTAATGCTGGAGTTCTTCTTACTGTAGGAACCCATAATGTTTCCCTTCTGATTTCTTTTAAAACTTCTCCGGATTTTCCAATAGCCAGTCCTGGCTTTTCTGCCTCAATGATAACCCTGTTTCTCTGAGGATCAAAAATTACATTTGATGCTTTGGCATCTTTTGGAATGATTTCCTTAATTTTTTCTTCAGCTGCTTCAATATCCAAAGCTATGCTTGGATCAGCCCTTAACTCCACTCTTTTCTTTATTTTATCAACTATATTCCTGATTACTCCTTCATTATCTAAGAAAAACTTCCTGTCTTTAGTATAAAGTACAATATTGGCTCCTTCAAATCCAGAATTGCTGATATCCTTGTCCTTAGGAATATTATCTAGCACTTCTCTTAAAATTGGTAACATTTTCTTTTTATTTTATTCAAGAACATAAAATCAGACCTTCAAAGTCATATCTAATTCTTTATCAATTACCTGCTTAATCCCCTTGCCTGTTATTGTATACACATCTATTCCATTTCCTGTTGCTGTATCTCTCTGCAATGACGCATTTATTGCCTTTACAGCCAGCTTGATTCCTTCATCAACACTAATACCTTCCTTATAAGCAGATTCAAAAACTCCAGTAGCAAACATCATGCCAGATCCGTCACCGACATAATCATCAACTTCAATAACACTTCCTGATGGCTCTATATTATAAACCTGGAATCCTCTGTCATCTTTTCCAGCCAGGATAAAAGAAGAAATTGCAAATGTTGATCTTAAAGCAGAATAGTTAATTCCAGACATAAGGTTTGCTATCTCTTTTGTAGTTAGTTTTTTGCCCCTTCTCATCTCGTCTAATTTTATCTGTGCTTTTACTATTTTGATTGTTAACTGGACATCAGAAACGCTTCCTGCAACAGTAACAAGATGGTCGTCGCTTATCTGCATTATCTTTTTGAACTTTTTGCTGAAAACCAGATTTCCTCCTGTTACTCTTCTGTCTGCTGCAACTACTAATCCGTCTTTGCAGACTATTGCTAAAGTTGTTGTTCCTGTATTTAATTTCTTATCTTCCATTTAAATTACCTTAACTCTCTTTTTGATTTCATCAGAACCAGACTATAGTAAGGATATATTTTTTGTATATAAAGCTTTCGCTTCATTACTTCTGATCTCTATATAAGTTTGGATGGCTTTCTTTGTAAGCTGTTAGGAATATTGTCCTGAATATCCTGAATGAGTCTTGCAATGTTGGGTTTGTATACTTTTCCCTGGCAATTTCTTGTTTAAACAAGTCTCTGCCTATAGTATATATGCTGTCTAATTCAGGCTCTCTTAATTTTCTTTGCCCGAGACTGCCTTTAATATGTGCTGGAAAATCTATGAGAGGGATTCTTCCTCTCTCTTCTATGACAAGCAAATAAGGAAGGTTGTCTAATATTTTAGATCTTAATACTTCATAAAAATCAGGATTATTTACTTCTTTGCCGAACATCTCTGCTTTATGGTAAAAATCTTTTCTTAATTTTAATCTTGCTTCATTTCTTTTTTCTGAAGCTTCCTGAACTTGTTCTAATGTTATGTAATTTCCGTTTAAAGCTTTGTTAATGTTATCTATAAGTTTGTCAAAATGCTCTGTATCTAAAACTACATCACTTAACTCCTCTAATGATTTCTCAGCATTTGCTAAGATTCTGTCTTCTCTTAACTGTTCAGTTTGCATTTTGGATAAGAATTTACCGCAATTCTTTCTGTTTATAAACCTTCTTATTTCAGAACAATCCTGCTTATTCCGTCTTTTGTATGCTTTTCTTTAAGCAGTTCCTTAACATAATCCTTAAATTTCCTGTTTTTATTTAACAGTTTAGCATAATATCTTCCATTATTAATATATGTTTTATCTTTGTACTTTCTTAAAAAAGCTTTAACGTTTTCTTCAAGCTTTACTGGAGGACCCTGATGCTCTCTGTATCTTTCTAATTCTTTTTTCCCCAGCTTAAAGCACAGCAAAGCCCTGCTATCAAACTTAAAATAAGAGTCCTTAACATCAAATTTATTCAGGTTTTTCTTTAAATATTCAAAAACCTTCAGGCTTTTTGCCCCCATAACATCTTTTTTGTTTTTCTTTGGAATTATCTCCAGAACTAAATCATAATCTTCAAGATTAATTTTCTTTTCCTCAAAGCTGATTTTTTTCCTGCTTAATTCAATTAGTTTAAGGAACTTCTCTCTGCTTAATGCAGCTGCAGCATTCCTGTCTTCCTGAACAGGATCAATAATAATCAAAGGGCTTATCTTAGATTCATTTAAGCTTGAAGCAGAATCATGATGTTCTACATCTATTATCTTTCCTTCTTTCCATTTCCTTGCATTTTTTATTAAATTATCAAAGCTTTTGTAGTAGATGATTAATATCTCTGCAGCATAGCCTGAAAAACCCTTTACATAGGACTCAGCTCCATAAAGACCATTTATTTTTAAAAAATACTTGAATTTTCTTATCTCATCCCTGATTCTCTCGTTGCTTTTTTTAATAACCCATGATGCGTGCAATGGGCTTATATCTGTGATATTCAAAGCTTCACTTGCTTTTTTAATGTCTAATATAGGAATAACCTCAAAAACAAACCCCTTATAATTTACATTGAAATAATTCCTGCTTCCATGAATCAGTTCAGCTTTCTTAAATTTCTTCATTAATTCCTTTTCAATAATCTTGCTTATGTCTTTATTTTTATATTTTTTAAGGTTAAACTTGACAAATATGTCAGCATCTCCCTGATCTCTTAACCAAGTGCCTTTAGCTCCAGAACCCCCAAAAACAGCCTTTGCATCCTTAATCTTGATTTTCTGAATAAAATCCTTTACTAAACTTTTTAATTCATCTTCCTCTTTTTGACTTGGCTTGATTTTACTCAAAATATCCATTATTATACTCTAATATCTGCATATATAAATTTTAGTGCAATGATGCCGAATGCAAAATTTTAGAGTTTGAGAGCCCGAGCTTTTTATCAATTTGGGGTGTCCGCTCATTTAATTATTATAGTTACTTTATAGTAGTAAATAATAGAAAGATTTATAAATCTACTATTTTATCTATTAGGTATGCAACAAGTTGAAACCTTTCCAGAAGAAGTAGCTCAAATATATGATACAATTATGGGCTATTTTGATTATAGGAAATCGGCTAAAATCATTGATGACATTCTGAAAAATAGGTTGCCTGGCGTTGCTAATCCATCTATTTTAGAACTAGGCATCGGGACTGGCGCACTCGCTTTGGAACTTATTGCATTGGGTTATGAAGTGGAAGGCATTGATCATTCTTCTGGAATGCTGGCTAGAGCAAGTAAAAAAGGATTGCACCATTTATATCATGATAATGTTATAGACTTTGATCTAGGTAGAGATTACCATACTATTATTTCTCATGCAGGTCCTTTGAGAATGGATTATACTCCTGAGAGAGGGCATTTCTTTGAGACTTACTTAACATCTAAGCAAGAATTGAAACAAGCACTTCAAAACGTTTCAACTCATCTGAAACAAGATGGAATTTTTCTAATGTCTGTGCAAAATACTCCTGGAAGTGATAAAAAAATGAGGAGCACTCCTGAATATGGAGAATTGGGCGAATTTGTAGCGAAAAAAGACATTACAGATAATGGAAATCGGAGAATCAAAAGACGAGAACTTTGGAAAGGTGACCAATTAATTGTAGGTATCACTCATCAATTTCTAGTATGGGGTTTGGAAGAGTTTAATGAACTAGCGTCATTGTAAAACATCTGTTTTAACAACTGCGTCAAAGCCAGCCATTAGAAGATAAACTAATATAACTAAAGAGACTAAAATAGCAGATAAGGAAAAACTTAATCCTGTGAAAAATTCAAAGACTTTTGCTGATGCAATAAGATTAATAATCAAAAAACCAACCATCGTTATTATAACTATTGCCGAAGCAAAATAGGACGAAGTTTTTCCATAATTATGGTAGAAATAATCAGATAAAGTATAATATTGTGCTCCAGATTTTTTATGTAAAAGTGCTGAGAAAGGCAAGAAAACAAGATACCCTAAAACAACTCCTATGAAATACCACATTGCTGAAAAACCATAAATATAAAGCAATGCTGTAAAAACTAAAAGTATGGCTCCTGTTTTTGTGGCATTGATTGTTGCGATTCCAGATAAAAATCCCAGCTTTCTTTCAGAGATGAGAAAACTTTCAGAGGTTTGTTTTCTTGATGCAAAATAACCTATGATGATTAAGGCAAGAAAATATAAGGCAATTACAATGTAATCTAAGGTTACTAATGCCATAAGTAAGTTTAGTTAAAGGTTATTATTTAAAGCTTTCTAAAACTCGCGCCCGTTTCTATAATAATTCTTGTGATAGCAAAGAATAGTTTAAGGGTGCCCGCTTATTTTACTTAATTCATGCGTGTTATAAACTTCTATTTTATCCTGTTCTTTTAATTTCTTGTCATTGCTCCAAATTGCACAGTTCAATTTCAATGCAAGTGCAAAATAAGCCATATCATCAGGGTCAGGAGTAAGTTTTTCTGCTTCTTCAACATAAAGAACCAACTCTTCGAGAGGAATAATATTGATTCTTCGTTTTAATGTTTCAACAAGCCTAAAGAATTCTTCTGTTGTTCGTTCTGTTTTCTCAAGAATTTCATCTTTGTGTTTTTCCAGTTCTGTGAAAATGTATTCTGGAGTAAAAAAATGTATTCTGGAGTAAAAATATGGAATGCATCACTAAAGATAAGATTGTAAGCAAAACTATCTTTAATCAGAGCTGAAAATAGAACATTGGCATCAATGACAAGATCCATATTTACCTTGCCATCTTTCTCAGCTTATTGCTTACTTCTTTACTAACTTTTTTACCGAGTTTTAGAGCGTCTGCTTCGGTGAGCTTGCTTTTTTCTTTGAATTTTCTCAAAAACTCCATGTCTTCCATCTTATGCAAAAAAGCCTGCCTCGCTACTTCAGACCAATTCATTTCTGGAAAAGAGTCCATTTTCTTCTTCATCTCATCTGGAACGGCTAATGTTAAAGTTGTCATTTTTAATACTTCCTGCGTTATGTATATATAATTATATTATGTGTAAGTATTTAAAGGTTTCTACTGTTCTTTTCACGCAAGTTTTGCAATTTCACTTAACATCGCGACCGCTGTTATATCCTTCGGAGCGAAGTGGAGACTGGGGGTTAGTGCAAAGTGGACGAGCAACGAAGTTGCGAAGAAGAAGTAATTTTTCGGGCGAGGGCTCGTTTTTTGCTTTTTTTTCCTAAAAAAGAAGATAGAAGGGGCGTCTTGTTTTGGTTCTTTTCTGAAAAGAACATTTAGGGGTGTCATTTATTATTCTTTGGGCAGCCAAAAGCTTTATATAGTAATTGTATTATTAATCATACATATGTATAAAAAGATAAAATTCACAGAAAATACATTACATGTATTATCGCTATTCACGAATGAATTTAATAGAGAATATTATGTTCGCGAAGTTGGAAAATTACTAAAAATAAGTCCAAGAACAGCACAGCTCATTCTTGAGGATTTAGAAGATAAAGGAATTATAGAATCAAAAACTAAAGGCAAGATTAAAACATTTAAATTAAATCCAAGCGAATTTACTAAAAAATATCTTGTTTTTGTAGAGCAATATAAGGCAATAGCATTTTTAGAAAAGAAACTTTTAATCAAAGAAATTATAGAAAAGATAACGCCCCATATTAAAGGAATAGGTATTATATTTGGAAGTTATGTTAAAGGATTAGAAAAAGGAGATTCTGATTTAGATATTTTTGTTGCTGGAAGTTACAATAATGACGAAATAAAAAGAGTTTCAAAAAATTTAGGCATAGAAATAAGCATTAAATGTTACCCTTTAAAGAATTTTGAGAAGAATCTGACAAAGGATATTCTTCTGAAAGAAGTTTTAAAAAACCATGTGGTTTTTCTAAATGCAGAACAATTTATACAGGTGGTTTTCAAAAATGGATAAAATAAAATGGTGTGCTGGAAAGAAAGAAGGATTAAGCTTAATTGAACCAAATTCAGATTTAGCAAATGCTTATATCAAAAAAGCCGAAGAAGCTCTTGAATCAATGCGAGTAAATATAATCAAAGATTGGAAAATTTCTACTGCATATTATACAATTTATTTCTCATTATACGCTGTCATGATGAAATTGGGTGTAAAATGTGAAATTCATTCATGCACTATCGAATTTGCAAAAAGATTTCTCAAAGAATATTTTGAAGGGGCAGAGTTAGATTTTACTGAGGACTCATTAAAAGCAAGAGTTGATTCCCAATATTATATTGATAGAACTGTTCCAGATGAACAATATAATCAAATGATTCAAAAAGCTCCTGAATTTCTGGTTAAGTGCAAATCAGTTATTATCAAATTAAACGAAAAAAAGGTTAATGAAATAAAGGATAAATTTCAAAAAGAGATAAGTAAAAGGAGATAAATGAATAAACACTAAACAGATAATCAACAAGAAAACTGAATATTGGAAGAAAAAATTAATTGACCTGTCCAAAAGGAATAATCTTGTAAATTATTGTTTTACCAAGTCGAAGTTTCTTCAAATAAAGAAGCCTGATTTTAAACAGATTATTGAAGATTTACATCACAAAAAAAATGTGGATATCTTAAAGAAAGAGAACGGAAAAATATTTCTGGTGAAAAAATAAAGATGTCCCTTAATAAAATTTCTTTTTCCGCAGAAAAAGACTATCTTGACGCCCCTCCTAATAAATATCGAACGAAGTGAGTGTAAATGTCCATAGGACGACGCCCCTCTCTCTTTTCCGTTTTAAGTAATCCAAAAATTGAAACTAACATATGGGGTTTTACGAAGTTGAATTTTCCTCGATTTCCTCGTGGAGTTAAATTTTGAGGCAACCCACAAAATTTAACGGAACAGAGCTGAAATCAGAGATGAAAATTCAATTTAGGAGAGCGAAATGACATCCTCCCGGACCTAAAGGTCGGGGTATCCTCAAACTATGTTGCATTCAGAACGCGTTTATTTGCTTTTGCTTCATATCTCTAAAATCAACATTCCATTCCTCCTGTGAATATTTTATATAATTTTCAATTACTTCTGAAGTAACTGAGCCAACACTTCTAAAGAATTTTCCAGGGCTCCATAGATGGGGCTTTCTTCTGCCATCAAGGCTAAAGAAAGCTTTCCATTTGGTGCATTTCTTGAATATTATTCTTGCTGAGCCTCCTTTTAATACCTGTAATGCAAAGCTTACAGACATATCTGCAGGTATTTGTGCAAAACAATGTATATGATCAGGCATTACTTTTAACTCTATTATCTCTATTTTCCATTTAACTGCAACTTCCTTAATTGCCTGCTCGGCAATTAATCTCGGGTATTCTTTTAAGAATATCTTTACATTATACTTTGGTCTCCAGACAAAGTGATATGCACTTTGTCCTATTGCATGCTTGGTTCTTTTTAATTCCATTTTTATTTCTCCTGATGCAAAGGTTTTTATTCTAGAAGATAGTTCCAACTATGTTGGTCTTTCTAGTAGGATAGCATCAATCCTACTATTTTTTATTATTTATTAAGAATATATATTTTATCACCTCGCCTTAAAAGGCGAGGCAGCCATATATTATAGGAGCGGAGGAGTCTCTAATTCTCCTGAACATTAGGGCTTGGCGTAGTTTTTCCTGAAAGTTAGTAGATTAATTCCCCGTAAAGTAGAGTAAAGTGTGGAGTTGGGGGCAGAATTATTTGTAGATTATTTCTTTAGTAATATCAACCAGTTCTTTGCAGATTTTTTTCAATTCATTGATTTTTGCTTCGTCTTTAACTGTAATTTGTACACCGTACGTATAATCTTCCCTCAATTCTATGATGCTGTTCTCTTTACTTTCTTCAAGTTCTTCATATTCCAAAGCTTCAATAAATTTTTCGTCAAGGTTGATTTTTCCAGTCTCTTTGAGGAACCGCATCAAAGCAATAGTGCAGGTTTGATTTGAAGATTCATAGCCAAATTTAGCGGCGATGGCAAGAAAGTTATGATAGATGCAATAAAAACCTGCTGACATTGACCAATCAGAAAATCCAATCTCCCTAAATTTTGTTATTCCATCAAAATCATGCTCTGCTTTGGCAAGATGCTTCTTGGCTTCGTCAATGTTGGAATTTATTTTCAACAATCCTCTATGTTTTGGTCTTTTGCCTAGTTTTTTACATTCTTCAATCTCTTTCTTGGCTTTATTCAAACACCATTCCACATGTTTAGAGGATTGCGACATTTTTTAGTATCTCCACATATGTATCTTGCCCATAAAGGATAATTGCATTTCTTATAATATCAACAAAGGCTTTATCTCTCTTTTTAAGATTTTCCAAGAGGTCGTGATGATTTAATTTAATGGAATGAAGTTTTTTTGGTAGGATTTCTTCTTTTTTCTTTAGGAAAGCGTTTACTTCTTTGACTTCTTTGTTTTCTATAACTATCATTAGATCAATGTCGTGGGCATGAGCATAATCTTTAATGGTGGAGCCAAATAGCATGACGATTCTATCTTTCTTAAATAGTTCTTTAAATTCTTCTTTCCAGCGTTTAAATTTGTTGGCTTCATCAGCTAGAAGAAAGGAGACGAGAGAAGCGACATAATCATTATTAAAATTAAGTTTGTAGGTTATGGATTTTCCGATGGTTTTGCTGATTACTACATTTTCCTGAAGAAGCCTCTTAAATATCTTCTGAGCGCCGACATGGCTTATATTGAGGACTTTACTGATAGAGTTAGCATTATAAAAAGTAGTATAATCTTTGAATAGGATAAGTACAGTTTCTCGTTCTTTTTGGGTTAAAGTAGTCATGGTAACATTAAGTTACTACATAGAAACTATTAGTTACTATATAAATCTTTTGATTCTGTAAAGCTTAGTTTAACTGAAAACGACCGAAAGCTTTTTATAATGGTTTTCACCCCATAGTGGTATGACACTCAAAGAAATAGTTGCAATGGGAATTGTATATACCAGTCTTTTGACAGCCGCAAGTATTAGATTGTTACAAGAGTTTATAAAACTTATGGTAAATTCTATCATATGTTATTTTTTACTATATTTCTGCGAAGCAGACTCTCTGCCCGAAGGGCTAAAAAGCCCCTGCCCGTTTCGTCAGAAAAATCTTTGGGTGTAGCGAAGCGAAACCGCTTAACCAAGGTTAAGCTTTGTTTGCGAAGCAAATTGAGTTTTCGTTTTTCGTTGGAAGGTTAAGCGAAGGATTTTTTTTCCGTTAAGCAACCCCTCTCAATCTAGGGGCGGGTGGTCGGGGGACTGCCGAATTCTGAATCACGCCTAACATCGGAATTTAACGAAGTTTTTTCTCCTCCAAAATCCGAGCCTCGAAAAATGAGGCAACCCTACATTTTTCAGAGTTGCGAGGATTTTGAGAGATGAGAAAAAATTTGGAGAAATTCGGGAAAACGCTTGGCGTTTTAGCGTCAGCGACCGAATTTCTCGTTAAATTCCTGTTAAACTCGTTTTCAGTTACGAAGTTCTGAAAACCTGCGTCCGCAGAGTAAATTTGAAGTCCGTCTATCCCGCGAACAAAGTGAGCAATCAAGACACAGAATCAGGGGCAATTTCTATTCCGTCAAAGCCGAAGGCTCATCAAACTAAAGAAGTCAGGGGGTCGCTGCTTAGAAATCGAAATCTTTATATATTACTGGTTCATATTTGGTACATATGGCTCAAAAAAGAAACAATGTAGAATTAGACATACTTGAATTATTGCTGAAATCAGATAATCACGTTAGAGGCATCGCTAAGAAGTTAGATGAATCTCATTCCACAATCTTACTGAATAATCTCCAGAAAGAAAATGTAATTGATTCTAGAAAGGAAGGCAAGAATAAAATCTTTTACCTAAAGAAGAATCTTATCTCACGCAGTTATATTTTAACGACAGAATTACATAAACTAGCAAAGCTGTTGAGAAAACATCCTGAACTGAGTGTTATATTTGAAGAAATACTGCAAAAATCTGATGAAAAGTTAATAATTCTTTTCGGCTCTTATGCTAAAGGATTAGAAAAGAAGGATAGCGATATTGATATTTATATCGAAACGAAAAGTAGAAATGTGAAAAAAGTCATTGAGGATATATATTCAAAAATTAATGTTAAGATTGGTACTTTTGATACTAAATCTCCATTAATCAAAGAAATTATAAAAGAGCATATAATTCTGAGGGGTATTGAGGTGTTTTATGACAAACAAGTTTCTTAATAAGCTGAAAAAGGAAGGAAAACTGGAATTGGTTGAGCCATCCGAAGATATTTGTAACTCATATTTGGGAAAGTCAGCCAATTGTTTGAAATCTGCTAAATTATTGCTACAGAATAGTCTTTATGAGAATTCTATCAGCATGTCTTACTATGCAATGTACAATTTACTTCTTGCATTATTGTTTAGAGTTGGTATAAAATGCGAGAATCATGGCGGCTCAATTCTTCTTCTCAGGTTATTATTTGAGGAAGATGAACTCTATAAATTAATTTATGATGCCAAGAAGAAGAGAATTGACAAACAATATTATGTGACGACAGAAAAAGACGAAATTACAAAAGAAATAGCTGAAGAATTATTCAATAATGCTGAAGAATTTGTTTTGAAAATGAAATTAGTTATTAAGAATTTGAGCAATGATTCTATTGATGAGACGAGGAAAAAATTTGAGACTATTTAATCGCCGTTTTCCATAATAGTTTAAAGTAATCTCTGAAAGAGTCAGCAGTCTCTTTGCTTGTAATCACAAACGTAAACATTTGCTCTCCCTCTGATCTAATATTGATTATAGTTTTATCTTTATAGATATTAATAACAGCAGGAGTGACTATATTTTTTGGCATAAATCGGAAAGAAGTAACTTTGTTTTTTCTTTCTTTTGCCGTTAATTTCGCATTCTCGTTAAATATTGCCTTAATCTTAAACCCTATTTTTGCTTGTTTTTTGAAAAAATGAATGAAATATCTCTGCACGATACCGGTAGCTTTTGAAATTCCAACAGTAAAAACTTCGTCTTTTTTTGTTGCAGTATTAAGAATTTCATCAAATACTGTTTTTAATCCTGCAAATCCCTCATAAAGTTCTGCCTGTGATTTCTTTTGTGCTTGTGATAATTGTTTTTGTAGCTGAGGCAGAATTGATTGAAATTGTTGTTCTTTTTCTGTAATTTCATTTTTCTTTTTGTGGATTAAATCTAATACTGTTTTGGGATTAGAAGGTTTGAAATGTTTAGTTTTTCCAATAAGAACATGACTGACTAATCCTCGTGCTGAGAGCTTATCTAGGATTTTATAAATTTTAGAGGGAGATATTCTAGAATGTTTAGCAATTGGGCCTGTGGTTGCCATACCTAAATCTAACAAAGCAAGATACACTTTTGCTTCGCCTCTCGAAAGTCCAATATCCTCAAGAAGTTTCTCGTTCATTTGAACATACGCAAAGGGGACATACTTTTAAATCTTTCGTATTAAGACCCCCTAAGGGGATAAGAAGCTTTAAAACTAATAAGCGGCTACATACCAGTATGAGCATAATTGGCAGTGACTGGGAAGACGAATTAGTAGAGCATATGAAAAGAACACGTCCCGAACGTGAGAGACGTTACAAATCATACAAAAAAGCAGTAAATGCATTAATCGAAGAACTTAACAACATCAATCAAAAATACGATGCAACTGCCTCTCCGTACAACCAAAGAGAGTATCTCAGATGTCTCAAAAGAGGGGGTTTTGATGGTTTTGATTTTAACCCACTTCCCAAACCAAAACCCACTTCTGAAAAAAATCATGACTTAGATGCCATAATAAAACTAAGAAATAATTACGAACACTTAATTGAACAGTCAACTGAGGAGAGTCTTTTAGGTTCTGTTTCTCTTATCCGCGATGCTGCTTCTAATTTTTTGGATAAAGAATTAACTGAAGATTTTGATTCTTTAGAAACACGGATCAACTACACTCTGCGCATTGTTAAAAAAACAAAAACAATTAATGTATTTTAAAATCATCCAAGGCGACCCCCACTAGTTTTTTAGAAATTGTCCTCTTCTAGTTTTAGGACTTCAAATTTATTGAACTTAATCCTTGTTATATTCTTTTCCCATACAAAGTGTGGGAAAATTTCGTCCGAAAAGTTTGAATTGCGGTAAATTATTAATTTGAGCGATAGCGAAACTATCTATTAAGACGACAAAGAGGCAGTTTGTTTCGTTTTTTGTTAGGGAGTTGGGGCTTTTTATAGCTACTATTTTAATCTTCTTTAACATAAACTGTATAAGTCCATGGGAAGGATCTTTCTCCTTTATTTATTAACCAATTAATCTTTTCTTTGGTATCTTGTATTTTAACTTCATCAACCACGTAATAAACATTTATAGTGATTTTATAGTTACCATATTTGCCAAATTTAATTTTACAATCCACATCTTCTGTAGGCTTATCCTTACTCATAAAACCAAGTTTATTACATTTTTCTACTTGTTCGAACCCAGCTGATTTCTCAAATTCATCTTGAACATTCCAATCAATATAATAGCTTGAATATCTACCATCAAAATTTAATTTTATTTTGCTTAAATATATTTGGGAAAGATTATAATGAGGGTCAGCAGTTGGTCCTTCTGCAATTGTTACTCTATTTGTCGGTAGATTAATCAACCCTTGATAAATGTTAAGACCAATAGAAATTATTGTAATCAAAGCGACGATAATAGCCAACCATGTTGGAATAGGATACTTTTTCTTCCAAAAACTTTCTTTCTCTTCCCCTATTTGTATTTTTTTACTCATCTTATAGTGCTAGGATTTGGGGAGAATTCTACAATTATTGGATCTACATCGAATTCATAGTTAGCATAATTGTATATAGCAAATTTAAATTCCAGAGTATTTTTCGTAATTTCTTTATCTATATTAAAGACAACAAAATAACTTTTTTCCTCATTTGATTTTATGCTAACCAATTCGATAGGTTTATTCTCTTTTAATTGTTGGTCTACAGGAATAGTCCCATTAGGATAGTTTACTCCGAGTTTAACAGGAGAATAATCACTATTTGTTGGATTCTTAATCTTCACTAAGATTTTAATCTCCTTGTCACTTGGGGTATAAAACGTTTTATCAGCCTTTAACTGGCTAATATAGGGCTTATTGCTTAATACATCAGAAAAAAAATCTGATACAGAATTACACCCACTAATAAACAAAACAGTTATAAGCAAAAGTGCTAATACAATCTTATTAATTTTCATTTTAATTCCTCCTTGGAGATTACTCCAATTCTTCAATAGCTTTAATCTCGGTTTTCGATAATCCGTAAATAGAATAGACCTCCTTATCTAATTGTTGTTCCACTTCCTTTGCAGTTTTCTTTATCTTATTTATGTCCTCTTTTTTACTTGCTTTTTCTAAAATGTGGATTTCTTGGTTTAATCTTAGCAATTTATCAACTAAATCAATGATTTTATTCTGTTCAGAAATTTGGATATTTTTAATAGGCAAATACTTAACATACTCAAAATTCATACTTCTTACAGCTCGATTATACACAAAATTATAGAGATAATATGATGCAAATTTTGAATTTAAAATTCCTAGTAAATACTTTATTTTAAAATTGCCATTTTTTGGGATTATATTTATTACCGTATCCACATTAAGGTTGTTGCCTTTATCATAAGTTGCTATGATTTTAATATGGTTTTTTGTTTGAGCAACTATCCTTTGTGAAACTACTCTTTCAGTTAGTATCCTCTTAATTTTTGAAGCAAATTCTTCCACTTTTCTATTTTTCAGATTAACAAACTTATTTCCCCTATAAACAAATCTTCCAATGTCTTTACCCGCCATAATTTTAATATCTTCTTGGGTAGTCTTTTTATCAGTCAAAACTTGCGGGTATTGTTGTAAATATACCCCTCTAGTAATATCTGCAAAACCGCCCAACAATGATGAGTTACTTAATGACTTTTCTTTAATGTCTTGATTAACCTCGTCCAAATATAATGGATAGTAATCTTCTGTAAACAAAGAAAGTTTAACTTTATGCTTTTTCTCTATTAATGAAGAATCCTCATAAAACATATAATAAACATCCACCTCATCATTTGAATTTGTATCCTTAGTTTTTTTCACTAGGATTACTATTTCTTCAAGTTTAACATCCTCAAAAGCCTGTCTTAAATCAAAAATACTGATAATCTGGCAATTTTCTAATATAAACTTTCTTGTGGGTTTCCATGGTTCAATATAAGTTAAAGATTTAGGAACAACAAACCCCAAATAACCTCCATCTTCCAAACGGTCAATATACTTTTTTAGAAACAATGAGGCTATATTTGTCTTGCCAGTTGCAACGGTAGAATAACTTTCATTAGGATACTTAGCTTTAATGTCTTCTAACTTTAGATTAAAATAGGGGGGATTTCCAACAATGATGTCATATTTATTAGGAGTAGTATCAATCAAATTTGCTTGAACAGAATCTCCATTAAGATTTACTTTTCCATTATTAACCCATCTATTAAGAGAACTTGAAAGTGAATCTCTCTCCATAATATTAATATTATCTGTCTTATTTGATAAATCTTTAAGTACTAAATTAGTTGCTGTTAGCTGAACTGCAAAAGGGTTAATATCAAAACCAAAAATATTATTTTTTAAAATTAGATTATGAATCTCCTTTTTATCATATCCATTTTTTTCATAGTCTTTTTTTAGCTTATCATAAACTCTTATTAAGAATCCGCCAGAACCACAAGCTGGATCTAATATCCTTTTTTTGTAATTTATAGGAAGTTTTTTGATTATAAAATCTATAATCCAGTCAGGAGTGTAGAATTGACCTAGTGACTTTCTCTCTTCTCTAGAAATATGATACTCATAAATCTTACCTAATATATCTGAACTAATATTTTTAAAATTATATTCAGATAATTGAAATACTACTCTTTCCAAAATGTTATTATCAAAATCAATCTTATCAAAAAGTCCATGTTGGAATATCGCTCTGTAATCTACCTCTAGGATTTCTTCAAAGCCACTATTTATTAATTGTTTAATTGGAACAGATTTTATTAATAATGGTAATTTATCCTTTGTTAATTTTGGTTTGACAATACCAAAATCTTCCGCTATCCTGTAAAAATACAATTTATTTATGAAAGAATAAGTAATTTCTTTAGCAAGTTTATCCAGCCAGTCTTGTTCATTGTTAATGTCTAATTCAGATGCAACAATCCATTTATTAACCAGATTTCTAAAATTCTCATCAGTATCATATTTTTGCTCTATTTTTGGCTTACAATTTTCAAATAATAGCTGTTTTGCTCTTTTGAGATTTTCAAGCAGATGCGGGGCAGTGATTTCTGTCCTAATATCACTTTCTTTTTCTTGGCTTAAATAGTCTAGCTTATTAGATATAATACTAGATTTAGAAACCCATTCGTTTAATTCATTCCAATTAATTTCTAAATCTCTTAAAGGAATTTTTAATAACAACCTGTCTGCAGGGTTAGTAATATTCTCAATAAATGACTTGTAAAGTCTAATTTCAATGCCATTGGTTAGAATTACATAATTTACTTGTTTTTTAATTGCATAAGAAAGTGCTTGTTCTATATGTTTATCAAGTTCCTGTTCAATGCTTTTACATTCGATTATTATTTTTGGCTTTCCGCCATAGAGAATAGCTATATCCGCTCTCTTATTCTTAACATAATGTTCAAAATCCATATCTTTAACTATGTCGTAGCCTAAAAGTTTTAGAAGTTCTATTACAATTTTTAGTTTTATGTTGTCTTCGACACCTGTTTTCTTTCCAACTAATACATCATCTAAATCAATGTTTTGAAGTTCTTTTACCTTTTTTATAATTTCACTACTCTTTACCATCTATTATTCATATAAATAGTCCCATATTTAAATATTCTTATAGTTCGTTGCCCCCAACTCCCGTTATTTTGTCATTTCAAAAAATATTTGAGAGAGTGAAAGCGAACCGCTTAACCTGTTTGTTATGCGATCGTTTTAATGTCGCAGATTTCTTTTTTCGTTTGGTTGGTTAAGCGAAGTATTTTTTTTCGTCGTGCCTCTTTGTCGTCTTTTTTATAATATTTACCGCAATTCAAATTGAATATAACCCTTGTTATACGCCCCGACGATTGAAAGGGGGAGAGCGCAGCGTGGTGCGTAGCGTTAGCGGAGCAAGTCGTGTAACCCTTGTTATACGCCCCGACGATTGAAAGGGGGAGAGCGCAGCGTGGTGCGTAGCGTTAGCGGAGCAAGTCGTGTCTGGGCGTTTATGTTTTAGAAACAACTTCATAGAGTTTATCTATATACTCTTTTTGGGAAATTTCATGTTTAGCACCATCTACTATAAATAGTTCAGAATTCTTTATTTTTTTATGAGCATCATTAACTCTTTTATGCAATTCTTTTGGTTCTTTTTCTCCAGCAATCAAGAAGGTTTTACATGTAATATCCTTGGCTAGTTTTTGGAATGAAAAATTTTTCAAATCTTCTAATCTTTTTTTGCCAACGCTATTTCTCCATGATTTTTTCAGAGATTTCAGGTCTTCTTTGAAGTATGGAGACAGCGAACACAAAAAAAGCATTTTTGGTTTTATTTTTACTGCTGAAATAAATGCAATCATAGCTCCAAATGAAAATCCAAAAAGGTAAACATCGTCGCTTTTGTTGTGTGAGAGTTGGCAAAAAAATTCATCAACGTAATCACTCATTATTTTGTATTTCCAAGAAATTTTTATGGGGATAACCTTGAAATTTCTTAATTTGAAAAATTTTATTGCCTGTTGATAGCCTTTAAGGCTAACTTTTTCTTTAAAACCCGGAATGATGTAAACTACTTTGCTCATAAAAAGATATATTCAGTAAGACTTTATTAAATTTCCGATAGCCTAGACACGATTGCGTATAACTTATGCAACTATGCGAAGTTCAATTTCCCCCGATTTCCTCTGGAGCGGAACGAAGTGGAGCGACGAGCTGAAATCAGGGCTGGAAATTGAATTTGGGAAACGTCCCGAGCTGAGGGACTTTCCGCATAGTTGCTGTTTCTCGACCCGAACGGAATTTTTAGTCCCGTAGGACATAAAAATGGAGTGAGAGCGCAGCGGGGCACGGAGCGAAGCGGAGTGAGTTTTTCGTCTCCGAAAATTATCCTGCTGCCGTAGTTTTTTCTTGTTAATCTATTTCTAATCGAATAACTGCATAGCAGAGTAACATATGGGGGCTTAAGAGTAGTACTTTATAGTCTAACTTATAATTTTGTTAATCCCAATATAGTTTTATATATTCAACTATCTGGGAATATCCAGCGAAACATTTATATATAGGTCTAAGTATACAGATGCTAAGGGAACTAAAATGGGTTTATTTTCACAAGAAA
>JAGVZH010000019.1 GCA_018302745.1 Candidatus Woesearchaeota archaeon | reverse complement strand
TGTCAGGATAAGCTGTGATATTGAAGATTATGACAAGACCAAGCCTATCTTGACTGTAACTGGAACAGGAGTTACTTCAGCATTCACAGCAGTGTCAGGAAGACAAACTCTTGAAGAGGTAGCTCAGGAAAATTTTGAAACGATTCAAGTATACAAGGGAAGGCCTAGTATAAATAACATATTATGTAATTATAAGGAAGGAATAAAATTAGAAGATTTAAAGGAAGCTTTTTTTGAAAGTGAAGACAGAAATTTAGCAGCATTAAAATTCAATATAAGAGCAAGGTATGATTTTGAAACAAATGCTTTTTCCAAGGTTTACTACATGAGTAATCAAGCTCTGCAAGACATATTTTTAGAAGGAGAAGATCCTTTTAAGAAATTTAATATAAAGGATTCATTAATTCAAAGGGATGGGACAATAAAGACTGAGAATACTGCAGGTCCAATTGATTTTGTCATTGCAAGCCCTGATGCACAGCCCTTTGCAGAAGGAAATCCTTATTTCCTGGAAATTGGAATCAGAAGTGCTGGATCAAAATGGAAAGGTGATTTGAGGAGATTAAATTCGTTAGAAGTCCATGTTCCAAGCGAAATAATAATAGAGGAAGAGAATTGCGATCTTGAAAGGTCAAACAATGTCTATGGAGATCAGGTTGGATTGTTTACTATTTATAACCTAAAGGAAGAGAATATTAAAAAAATCAATGATATTTGTGCATCTACAAGAGAAGCAGATAGAGTAACAGGAAAGATAATTTCAGATACTTGTTTGGATAAAGTGGAAGATATTCCAAACTTCTTATGCCAGTTTACAATGCAGGATAATCAAAATACAGAGCCTGAGTTCACATACTTCAGGGGAAATGCAGAGTATGAATTTGAAACAAGAATAACAGATGTTATAAAAATACTAAAGACAGGCGTATAGAAAAGATTTATATATTCTTTTTATGACTAATGGTTTATGAAAAAGAGGAATCTAAGAATTTTTTCAGTATTGATCTTATTTTCAGCCCTTATAATATTAAGCGGATGCCAGGCAATACCTGAAGATGGTTTTAAAGGCATTGGAAAGTTCGGCAAAAAAACAGAAAGTCAGTTTTCCGGAAGGCTGGTTGGTGTTGATTTAACTACAATTCCTTCATCAAAAGAGATAAGATCCGGGGAAAGTTTTGGAATTGCAGGAGTGTTAAAAAATAATCTTGAACAGCCGATAGAAGGAAAAGCTTGCTTAAGCGATAAAGTTTCAGACAGCTTTGGAGGAATTCCAAGCAATTACTGCCAGAGTTTTTTTATGGAAGCAGCAGATGAAAGAGGACCAGACCAGATAGAATTATTTCAAGATACTTCGTTTACTTATGATGTCCCTTTTGATTTTGGAGATGTGGGTATAAATTCATATATAATATACAAGGCAAAGATGCAGGGAATAGTTAAAAATGTGTGCATAAAGCCTGATTTGTTTGAAAATCCAGAATGCAAGAATGCAGAAACATTCAGCAGAGAGTCTTTGGATTTTTCTTCTGGTCCTTTAGTGATTACTTCTGTTAAAAAAGAGATGAGCAAGCAGGAAAACCAAGTAGTTATGAGATTGTTTGTTACACTGCAAAAATTAGGCAATTCAGACATAATAAGCAGTGAATTAGTCGACTCTGTTGATTTAGAAGGATTTATTAAGGATAATGATGTTGTTATAACAGCAAATTATGCTGGAATTGGAGAATTTGCATGCGACAATGACAATATAATAGAGATTGTCAAAAGCAGCACAGAAATTGAATGCGTAGGAAAATTCAGCGTTGATGAAATTATTGAAAGCCCAGTATCTTTTGTAGTAGAATATGGGGTAAGGGAAACAAAAAATGTGGGAATATTCCCTTTAGTGGCTAGAGAGGTGTGAATATGGATAAAAGAGGCATAATAATAAGTTTACTTTTAATATCTATGATTTTCTTATTTTCTGGATGCCAAAAAACTGAAAAAGTAGAAGGTCCAGAAAGGTTTTTAGGAACCAAAGAAGGTGTAAGCCTGTCCTTTGTTTCTGGAAAGCCATTATCACAATTCAGCAGAGGAGATTCTATTCCAGTAGAAGTTGTTTTAAAAAATGGAGGGGAGTATGATATTCCGGCTGGCGATTTGGAAGTGAAATTATTCGGAATTAACCTTAAATCATTTAATCTGCCTGAAGAATATCAGAAAGTAAATTCAGAAGTGCATGGAGTCAACCAATTTTTTACAGAGCCTGGAGAAGTAAGGGTGAACTTTGGTAATTTAAAATATGATGAAGAGATAGTAAGCAGAAGCTATGCTTTTACTATGAGAGCAAAATCTTGCTATAGATACCAGACAAATATAGAGTCAAACATTTGTGTTGGAAGCACCCAAGCTGCTGAAACTGGAGCTGAAAAAGTCTGTGTAATTGACGGGGAAAAGATCAAAAGCGGAGATGTTTCAAGCGCTCCTATACAAGTAACTTCTTTGACTGAAAAATTATTTGGCAGGGATAAACTGCAGATTAAGTTCATTGTAAAAAATCAGGGCATGGGGGAGGTTTATCTGCCTGAAACAAACTGCGAGCTACCTGGAGAAGAGGGCTTAATCAAAGTTGATGTAAATCCGGATGACATAAACTGCTTCTTTGATGATGGAGAGAATGACAAAGGAATAATATCATTGGATAATGGGGCAGAGACAGTAACATGCTTTAGGACTGTAAGTGTTGGTGAGGAAAACTATGAAGATAAAATCAATATTAAGCTAACTTACAAGTATGTTGACAGAACTTCAACAACATTCAATGTCTTTGCTTAATTTTTTTATTTTAAATTTAATGATTCCAGGATTATATCTTTGTTAAATGGCTTTAAGTCAGATTCTAGCTGGCCTATGCCAATGTAATAAACAGGCTTTTTGGTTATATAACTTATGGAAATTGCCGCTCCTCCCTTTTCATCAACATCTGATTTAGTTAGGATTATGCCATCTATGCCGATTTTCTTGTCAAATTCCCGGGCTTGTAATACAGCATCATTTCCAGTTATGCTTTCAGCAACAAATAATTTTAAGTCAGGCTTTGTAACCCTTACTATCTTTTCCATTTCCCTTATAAGATCTTCATTGCTATGAAGCCTTCCAGCAGTATCCATCAAAACTACATCAAAATTTCTTGCCTTTGCCATAGAAATTCCGTCAAAACCAACTGCGGCAGGGTCACTCTTGTATTTTTGCTTAACAATAGGTATGTTTAATTTGTCAGACCATTCCTGCAATTGCTCTATAGCGGCTGCCCTGAAAGTGTCTCCTGCAACAAGCAAAGGCTTTAAGTTTTCATTTTTTAGATGATAAGCTATTTTTGCTATTGAAGTGGTTTTTCCAGAGCCGTTAATCCCAAAGAAAACAATTACAAAAGGCTTCTCCTGCTTTTCACTAACTAATTTTACCAAATCCTTTTCAGGTTCAAGAAGAATTTCTTTTAGGCTTTTCTTTAAGCTTTCAAAAATAGTTTCTTCTATTTTTCCTCTTTTAATAGGTTTGTCAACGAGATTTTTCTTCAAGTCATCTTTTAGCTTATCAATAACATCATAAGCAACATTATTCTCCAATAAGCCCATTTCCAATTCCTGAAATAACTCCTCAAATTTTTCTTCACTGATTGTTGTAGAAATTACTTTTTCCTTTATTTTCTGAAAAAAGCCTTTTTTTTCTTCCTTAGCTTCGGGCCATTTTTTAGCTTCCTCTACTTTTGGCCCCCCAACAGGTTCTTCAGGCTTTTTTTCTACTTTCGGTATTTCTTCTGTGGCTTCAGATATCTTTTCTTCTACAGGTTCTACATGCCTTTCTTCTGTTTTTACTATTTCTTTTGATTCTTCAATTACTTCCTTATCTTTTCTCAGCTTTTCACTTATGCTTTCTACGCTTTTCTTTATCTTTTCCTTTAAAAATTTGAACATATTATACATATTAGAAAAAAGCCTTAAAAAGGTTTCTAAAGCCCATTAAATTTATAAAAGCCAATTCTATATTTATATTATGAAGAAAGAAACTATCATCATATTTGGAGCACATTCTGATGATGAAATTTTAGCAGCTGGAGGAACTATTAAAAAATATTCCCTGGAAGGAAAGAAGATTATTTCTGTAACTTTCCATACAGGCGGAGCGAGTCTGCCATGGCTTAAGGAAGAGTTAGTCATAAAAGAAAGAATAAAAGAAACAAGAAAGATACACAAAATGGTAGGAGTGTCAAAGACAATACATTTAGAAGTACCAGAATTCAGGAGAAAAAAAGAGTCTGAAAAAAATGAGGCAATAAAGAAAGTTAGAGATTTAATAAAAGAATACAAACCATCTAAAGTATTCTGCCATTCTAAGTTTGATATTCATCAGGATCATAGATTTGTAAATAAAGTTGTGCTAAAGGCAGTTAAAGAGGCGGGCTATAAAGGAGAAGTATATACTTTTGATGTATGGAATCCTGCCAATATTTTAGACATAATCAAAAAACAAAGGCCAAAACTTTGCGTTGACATTACAAATACGTTCAAGATTAAATTAAAGGCAATAGAGGCATATAAAAGCCAGAAGCTTTACACCTACCAGCTGCTTCCGTCAGTCCATTATAATGCAAGGCTTACTGCAGGAAAATTAAATTCAAAGTTTGCAGAGTGTTTTGAGAAAATACAATGAGGATATTAATTGCTGTAACTGGAATAGGGTTTGGACATACACTTAGAGACTATGCTTTAATAAATGAAATCTTTAAAAAATACCCTAAAACAGAAATAAGGATAATTGGATATGGGATTTCTTCAAGATTATTTAAAAATAAATTTCCATTAACTGAGATAAAAGGGCCGAAACTACCCGATTATGAATTTAACTATAAAATAAGAAACATTATGATATCTAATTTGTTTTATCCAATACACTATTTATTCAATAAAGCAAAAATAAGTAATATTATAAAAAAATTTCAGCCGGATATATTAATAAGCGATTTTGAGCCTTCTGCAATATCAAAAGATAAAAAATCCTTTGCAATATTTAACTTTAACCCAAATACATTGAAAGATTATGGAAAAGAAAAAGGAAGCAACCATTCAGTAAGGATACAGGCAGGTTATGTAAAACACTATTATGAAAAAAGCAACAAAGTAGTAATTCCTACCATTTTTGGACCTAACAGAAACTCTGGAAAGTTTTTCTATACAAATCCTATTGTAAGAATGCAGCCTAATGAATTAGAAAGTGAAAAAAAATTAATGAAAAAACTAAAATTAAAGAAAAAACCAATCTTAATTACAATAGGAGGCTCTAATTTTGGAATAGGGTTAGTTAAGAAGCTATTAGGAATTATTCCCAAATTTGGTGAAGACTTTATCATATTTGGATATCCTGAAGAAAAAACAGGAAAGAACATTAAAATTTTCAGATTTAAGGAGAATTTTTTGGAATATCTTAAGGTATGCAAAGGAATCATAACATTGGCAGGGCACAATACTCTATCTGAGATTATTGTTTATAAAAAGCCATCATTGATATTTCCTGTAAGGAACCATATTGAGCAGATACTAAATGCCTATGAAATAGAAAAAAAGAGATATGGCATTGTTAAAAATCTTGAGTCTCTTGATGGAAATCTGGAGTTTTATATAAATGATTTCATAGAAAAAATACCATCAGTTCAGAAAAGGCTCAATAAATTAAAAGTTAGAGGGACAGGAGCAGAAGAAATAGTAAAAATGATAGATAGATTTAAATAAGTAAAATTCATAATAATATTATGGATCTGAGAGAGTTTGAGATTATTTTATCTGCAATATTCCTTTTAGCTTTTTTAGGATTTTTCTTCAATTCAGGGGCTTCCTCATTCATAATAGGAAAGGCTTCTATAACAGGCTCAGCAGTTTATGACAGTATTCCTAAGAATTTAAATATTGCAATAAACAATTATGACTACAGTACAGATAAAAATGAAGTTGATTTAAATCTGCACGCAGAAGGGGCTTTAGAATGCAAGTATAAAAATTCAGAAGTTTCATATTGGTCAAACTGGAGACCATATACTGCTAAAAAAACATGGGTTTTGTCTGAAGGTTTGGGGGATAAAGAAGTTTATTATCAATGCAGAAATGACAAAGGATACTCAGATATAATTTCTGATTCTATATTATTAGTTAGTTAAACGCTCGAGGGAGGATTTGAACCCCCGACCTACACATTAGGAGTGTGTCGCTCTCATCCAAACTGAGCTACCCGAGCATAGAAATTTCTTGATAAAAAGAGTATATAAATTATGGCAGTTCTAGAATTATCTTTCCTTCTTTGAATATTTTAATATTATTGCTTTCACTCAAAACAACAGCTATTGAATTTGTTTTTGCTGTTAAAGCAGCACAACTTCTGTGTTTTGTCCCTAATCCCTGAAACTCTATATTTCCAGTATCTATATTTATGTAAGTTCCTGCACTTTTCACTATTCCTTTTTTGTCTAATATAAATACACCATCTAATTGGGAGAATTCTTTTATTGTTTCTTTAATGTTCGGGTCTGTTATACACCTGAATTTTTCGTCATAGCCATTAAATGGATTTATAATCATCTGCTTAGTATGATTTTTTATAGATTCTTCATCACCAATGATGAAAGCACTTCCTATTTTTCTTCCTTCCCTGCCCTCTATTAATTCAAGGCAGATATTAATTATCGATTCAATTATATCAGGGCTTATATCCTCAACTAAATTTGCCTGGCTTATATCAAAAAATATTTTGTCTACATCAAAAACAAACAATAGTCCTTTGTAAACAGAAAATAAGTTTTCATTGACTACGCAAACAACTCTTTCTTTATTCTTTATAAATTTTCTTGATATTGCGCCTGCTACAAGCATTTTTATCGGCAGAATTGATCCACCTGTAGGCTTTGTGATATTGTGCTTATATTCATTCTTGCTGTAAACTCCCTTTCTTACTTCCCTAAAAACAGCAACCTTAGCTTCTAGTCTTCCCTGATCATTGTAATTAAAGTCAAATTTAGGATTTTTTTCAATAGACACAATACAGTTAGCGTTAATGTCCTTTGCAATTTTTGTTGCGGCAACCCCTATGCTTCTTTCAATCTCTTTCATATTTGGATTTTGATAATTTTCCTGTTTTTAAATCCATCTAATAAGGATTTTGCTATCTGGCTTTTTTTGTGAATTTTTATATCTGCATTTTTTCCTATTGTAGCACTTAACAGATAATCATCATCTATGTAAATATCCGCCATTTTTCCAATATACTTATTATCCACATAAAAAGTGAGGAAGGCATTTTTCTCATTTATATTATACTTAACTTCAGTTTTTTCCTCACCTGCTTTTCCGATTTCCTCAACATCTATGCTTATCCCTAATTTAGCCTCTATCTTGTTTATCATCTCACCTGCTTTTCCAATTATTCTCGCGATATCCCTTTTAGGAACTCTTACAACAGCTTTGTTGCTTCCTTTTATTTCCACACTGCAGTCATTGCAGTATTTTCTAATCTCCCTTTCAATTTCCTTGGAAGCGAGTTTTTCAGTTGGAGTTGATTTTTCCTCTTTTGTAATAGGAATAACAACAGTCTCTTCTCCGTAGCTGTAAATTTCATATTCCAATTTTTGAGTCTCAAAATCCCTTACTTCTACAACTGGTCTTGCCAAATCAGCTTCCTGCATTCCACTAGGCACTTTGACTATCATCTTTAAGACTAATACTTTGTCTACCTTACCAAACTTAATGAAGATTACAGTATCAACAACCTGAGGAATAACCCCTAATTCAGCTCTTCCTAAAAATCTCTGAATAGCATCAATCGGATTTGTAGCGTGAACTACTCCAGCTAATCCAATTCCTGCTAATCTTAAATCCTCAAACAGCTTGAAGTCTTTTGTGTTTCTCATCTCATCAAATAAAGTGTAATCAGGCCTTGTCAGAAGCAGAATATCATGAATTTCCTGCGGGTCGGCATGGCTTATAGCATATTGAGTTACATTCTCTCCAACATCTAAATCCCTTGGAGCTTCAATTGTTTTAACAATTTTTTCCTGAGAAGCATAGAAATCAATTAATGCCTGGGAAAAAGTTGATTTTCCCATACCTGGAGAGCCAGCAATTAAAATTCCTTCAGCTTGTTTGCTTACTCTATCTAATAATTTTTCGCTTAATTTATAGTCGTCTAAGCTTAGTCTTTTAACAGGTCTTACTGCTGTTATTTCCCATGATTTTGAAAAAGGCGGCTGTGTTATCACAGTCCTAAATTTTCCTAACTGGATTATTGTTGAGCCTTCCCTTTCAATTTCTATAAAGCTGTCTTTTCTTAATTTAGCATTTTCTATTATCTCCTTTGAAATTTTCTTAATTTCGTCATGGGATATTTCTTTGTTTCTTAATTTTACAAATTTTATATCTCCGGGCTGCCCTTTTTTTGCATAAGGAAACACATTTTCCTTTAAATGAACAGACATTGTAGTTTCATCAAAGAAATCTTCCAGCAATAATTTCTTTTTTGTTATATCTTCCTGCTGGATAAAAATTATTTTTATTCCCTTTGCTAATCCAACTTTGCTTTGTACTCTATCTGCTGTTATTAATGTAGCCGACTCATTCCATGCCAGATCTCTAATTAAAGCATCTATTTCTCCTAAAGAGGCATGCCTTATTTCTGCATATCTGGGTCTGCTGCCAGAAAATTTTATTTCAAATAAGCCTTTCTTGCTTAGTTCTTTTAATTTGGTTAATTCTTCTAGCCCCAAATATCCTACTGCCTTTCCTTTGTTTGCCTGGTGTTCCAGCTCTGCTAAAACAGCTTCGTGGATTATTAATTCGTCTACTTGTATTTCTTTTTTTTCTAATTTCCTAGACACAATACCTTCTATTATTACAGATGTGTCTGGAACTAATTTTTCTATTTTTCCCATTTTCGTAAAGTTTTTAAACTCCTATTATTTTATTGTTTTTAGAACTAGGTTAGAAATCTTTAGTAGGATTATCTAATCTGGTTCGATATTGCGATTTTTAAATCTTTCTAAAAGAATTTTGCTATAATTCAAAATAAAAAATTATAAAATCTTGTTTATTTATTATCCCTCATTTTTGTTTTCTTTTCTAGTAAATTTTGATATTCTACATATTACTCAGTCCTTTATAAATCTTTCGTTTTGTTACCACTTATATAAAGTAACAATCTTAGATTTTCCTAAATATAACTAAAAATCCAGTATGGCCAATCATCCTGCTTTTAGGCCTTACTTTCTGGCCTTCAACATACCATTCTCTTTCTATTAACTCTATAGCTTTGTCAAAGAAGAAATTATCACCTTTACTATCAACCAATTTTTGAACTTGAGTTATTGCCGGCAGATAGGAAATTAAGAATCCTCCGCTTTTAAGGCTCTTTTCAGCATGCTTTAAGACCTCCCATGGATTTGGCAAATCCAGCATGATTAAATCTATATCTTTTTCATCTATACCTTCTGTAATATCTTTATTTTTTAAATTAGTTTTGATACCTAGTTCATCTAAATTTTTTCTGGCTAAGTTATAATTACTTTCATTTTTTTCATAACTGTAAACATCATGGCTTATATTTGATAAGAAAGCTGTTAATACTCCAGAGCCTGCACCAGCTTCTACAATTCTGCTTTTTTCATTAATTCCAGAGTAACTTATTATAAAACCAATATCTTTTGGAAGCATAATAGCAGGGCCTTTTCCCATGTTCAAAACATTATCTGCAAAAGAAGCATTAAAGCAGATAAATTCCTTTCCAAGGTGGCTTTTAATATTACCTGAGATAATGTCCTTTTCACCAATCTTGCCAAGAGAGCTGTGAAAATCTCCTTCTTTCCAGTAATACTTATTTTCTTTTTTGTCTATTAAGATTTTTTTAATTTTCATTTCTCGTCGTAAGGAAACTCCTACAGACTTTAGTCTGTAGAGGAATTACGACCTCCTTCTTCTATTTTTGTTAACATTTTTCAATTTTTAAA
>JAGVZH010000018.1 GCA_018302745.1 Candidatus Woesearchaeota archaeon | reverse complement strand
TCCCAGTCTTTACCATAATCCCTCTTTTGAATACTTAATCCAAAACAGCTATATAAATGTTTTGTATGGATAAACAAAAAAATTTATAATGTGGTAAAAGAACCATAAAACATGGTAAAAAAATCAATTTATAAAAAGAAACTTGGTGATAAAAAAAATTATGTTGCACTGGTTGAAGTTAATTCTAAAAATTATGAAAAAACAAATATGGGATTAATAAAATATTTTACTGAGGAAGAGAATATTCCTGGTGTTTATGTGACCCTGAACAAGCCATTTGACCATGTTAAAAAAAGATTATCAGACAATGGCGTAGACACAACTGTAATCATCTTTATCGATGCTGTAACAAAATTAGCAAATGGCAGTGTTGAAAAAACAGAAGACTGCTTATTCATTGGAAGTCCGGAAAAAATGTCTGATATCAGCATAGCCATGGACCAGGCAGTTAATGCTCTTCCAGGCAAAGAAAAATTTATATTCTTTGATTCCCTGTCAATACTACTATTGTATAATCAGCCCATTACTGTAGCAAGATTTATACACTTTTTATCAAATAAGATAAGGCTATGGGGGGTTAAAGGCATTATAATCTCTCTAAGAAAAAAGAAAGACAAAGAGTTAATTAATGAATTACTGCAATTTTGTGATATTGAAATGAATATTGGAGGTGATTAAAATAGTTTTAAACGAGGCATTAATATCTTTTGCAACAGCACTAATTGGTGTAATCTCTTTAACTTTGACATTAAAAGCAAGGTCAAAGCTTTCTGCAGGAACATTTAAAACTTACGTTAATTATTATTTGGCAATTTCTTTATTACTATTGGGCTTTGCTATATGGAAGATAATGCAGGCATTATTCAATTTAACATCTTTCAGGCACATTTATACAGAGTATGCCTTCTTGTCTTTAATTTTCATAATATTTGGATTGGCTTCAAGAAAGATGTTTATAATGAGCAAGGAATTCGGATTTTCAGAAAAAACAGACAAAATTCGGAAAATATTAAGGAAAAAGAGATTAAGGAGTTAAACCAGCCCCAAGACTGGTTAATAAGAATTTTATTAAAAAGAAGATAGATAGATTTAAAAATAAAATTATTGGGATATTTTTTATGCCTTCTTTCTCCCTGCCTTTGCCAATCAGTCCTATTATCATGCTTCCCAATATTGCATTAACCACTAAAAAAGTTATTATGTAAATCAATAAAAATTTGCTGGATATAGTAATTGCAGTTATGTTTAGCGGCAAAGATGCTGTTTGTAAAGCAGCTTGCGGAATATTAATATTGGTAAAGCTGCTCTTTAAGTTTTCCACTAAAAAAGAGCTAAGAGCGAATAATATTGGCGTACCAAAAGCAACTGCAATAAAAACAAAAATAACATACATACCTACATTGCTTCTTATCTTTTTATCAATTATGGCCTGTTTTCTCATGTCTTTTGCAGTCTGCTCAAGCAATTCTGCCAGTTCTCCACCTGATTTTAAGCCAGAAACAATCAAGTCAATTGCCCTTTCAACAGTTGCTGATTTTATTCTTTTTGACGCATCTTTTAATGCAATTATAACTTCTTTGCCGGTAGCTATCTCCTTGCCTATAAGATCTATTTCTTCCTTGAAAAGGCCAAACTCAGGCCTGGAACTCATCATAAAAGCAGTCTCTGTTGTCAGTCCAGACCTTAGGTTAGAGGCCATTAATTGCAGTGCATCTGGAAGGATGGTTTCTACAAATTTTCCTGCAGCATCTGCCTGCAAAATCAACCAGAAAAAAATTATAAACATTATCAGTATAAATGATGAAAAAAATATAAAAATAAAATTTAATTCAAATAGTAATCTTAAAGCTAAAGCAAGAGCTAAGGAGATTATTATATTAGCCAGCAAAACAGAACCAAGAAAACTGTCATGATTTATGTTTATGTGGGCATAATTGAGTAAAGCTCCTGTTTTCTCCCTGAACTTTCTTGGATACAACCTTGCTATTTTTTTTGCTAAATCCATTTTAACCGCTTAGAAGGTTAGGCCTTCTTGATTTTATCATGCCTAAAAAAACTACCTGAACAAAAACTGAAAAGACAAATAAGCCCAAAAATATCCCTTTGGTCCCACTCTCATTTAATCCTGCAAAAGCTGAAATAATTATTACAAAGGTTATGCTTAAGGCAGGCAATATCACTCCCACCAGCATGTAGAACATTGCCAACGGATTCAGTCTAGAGCCATAGTTTTGTATTTGAACTAATTGCTCTTCTGATAATGCATCTATAACTTCCTTTAACACAATTGATATGTCTGCTCCAGCCCTCATGCCATTTGCTATCTGCCATATTGCCCTTCTGAAGTATAATGAAGGATTATTTTCAGCCATCTCTTCTAAAGCATCAACCTGATTTATGCCACTGTTAATCTGCCTTACTGCTTTTGTAAAAACTTTAGATACCTCTTCATAATTGCCTGAGGAGATAGAAACCAGAATGTCAAACATTGGAACTCCAGAGTTCATCTGGATCAAAATGCTCCTTAAGGCAGACAATAAGTTTCTTTCTACGCTTCTTATTCTTCGATTTGCAAAAACTTTTGGATAGAATACCTGCTGCAAGAAGATTAAAAATGATATAATCAAAGATCCGACAGGCCCCCAGATATAATAATTTTCAAAATCAAAAACAAATAATGCAAAGGTTCCGATAGCTAATAATAAAATAAAGTTAATAAGAGAACTAAGCAAGCACATGCTGATATATTTTCTTGGAATTAAATCAAAATCAGCCCTTTTTAGATTAAGTTCTAAAAAAGGAAATATATGCTGTAAAATTTCTCCAATACCTATAAAGATGTCTGATTTTCTCCCCAATACTTTATTTGGTAATAATGAGAATGGTATATTCATTTTAACAATTCTTTCGGTTTTTTATTTTTGTTTACTAACTGCTCAATATGTTTTGGATCAATATAATACTCATTTATTACCTGTCCAACATTATCAATTTTTCTGAGGTTATTCTTGACCATCCATTCCAATATTTTCTTTTTTACAGCCAAGTCCTTATTCAATTCTGTCAAACTTAGTCCAGTATGTCTGCTTAAATCTTCAAATAATCTCTTGCTTGGCCGATGTGGGACTAGTTTGTCTTTATTCGGATCAAGCCTGTACATAATATTGGGAATTATATCAGGTTTTAAAGCATCTTCTTTAACTTCATATTCTCCAACTTGGTATATCCTTCTTGTTCCTGTTCTCCTGTCTCTGAACATAACAACATTTAGATTAACTGCTTCTAATAAATTCGGCGATACTTCAATAGGAGGACTAACCAGCCTTTTTATAGTTTGGAATATTGTATCAGCATGAACTGTTGCATAAACACTATGTCCTGTGTGCATGGCTTCAAACAAAACTTCTGCATCTCTTTTTTTCCTTATCTCTCCCAGGATTATCCTGTCAGGCCTCATTCTTAAAGAATTGATTAACAAATCCAGCATAGTAACCTCTCCCTTGCCTTCAGGATTTGGCTGTCTTGTTACAAGCGGGCACCAATAAAGAAATTTTGGCAAAACTAATTCTCTTGTGTCCTCAATTGTTAATATTCTGTGATTTGGCGGGATAAAAGGCAGGCAAATATTCAGCAAAGAAGTCTTTCCGCTGGCAGTCCCGCCGCTTATAAGAATATTGCTTTCATATTGTATTGCTAGCCAAATTAAGGCCATAATCTCAGAATTAACAGTATTGTTTTTTATTAGGTCTGTGACAGTCCAAGGATCTCTAGAAAATTTTCTTATTGTGATTGTATTTCCTTTATTAGAATTGCCCTGTCTCCTGTGACTAAATGCGCATCCAATAAAGGATTTAATGTGCTTATCTGCCTGCCAACCCTTCTTGCTATGATGTTGGCATAATTTTGTATTTGAGCTTCACTCTCAACAGTCAAATCAGTTAATAACCAGCCATAAGTCTTGTGATAGACCCTTAAAGGCTCTTGAACAGAATTAATGACTACCTCTTCCAGATTTATATCATTTAATAAAAATTCTATTTTTCCTAAACCAAGCATTTCCTGCATTAATCTTCCTGATAAATATTTTTTCTTTTCAGGGCTCAAGTCAGGAATATGCTTTTCTAGAAGATTTGTAGCTTTTTCCTGAAACTTTTGCTTAAGGTGGATAACAGATTTAGGATCTAATATCTCAGTTGTAGAAACACTTACCTCAGTTATTAGCTCATGCCTTATTTCATCTAATAAAGCCATGGTGGGTCTGCTAAAATCCATTAATTTTATTTTATATTGTTTTAAAATTCCTTTGCCGCCCATAATCCTAACTTCTGCATTGATTCCATCAGCTTTAATATCATACTTTTCAACTATTTCTTCCATTTTTTAAATTCCAGTTCTCCAAAAGCAGGATAATGAAGCATAATTAATTTATGCCCTTCTAAAATTTTGCCCCATTCTTCCGCTAGTTGTTTCGAAATGCCAAATTTTTTGGAAACTTCAGAAACTTTAACAATCCCAACACTATCTACCATATTGTATAAGTCATCAAATTGAGTTTCAGATATTTTCTTAAATGGCTTTAATCTGTAAACTCTAATTAATTTTTCTCTGTTTACATAGATATCTTTTCCTTTTTTATGCATTTTGCTATTGACTATCAGGCTTGTAATAATTCCAGTTAGCAATCCAAAAACTAGTATAATGGTCAAACCTCTAAGGCTTATTTTAGACTGCTGGAATAGAATGAATCCTAATACTATTAGGCCGCTACCTATAAGATAAGCAATTTCCAAAGAAAATAAGTAATTTTTTTTAACTGGCGAAACTTTTTTCTCAGCCTTTTTATAGATAACATTTGGCAGCGGATGTTTCTTTTTAAATCTTTTAAATGACAGCAAAGGGGCAATAACTGTGATTATGCCTGCTAAACTAACTATAGATAATATTTCTATATTTATTAATTTAAACTGATATAATCCAAAACCTCCGACAATAATAAAAAAACCTAAAAAGAACAAGAATTCCATAGTTAAAATAAATGTCTTCTTTTCAGCCTTTTGGGCGGCTAAAGGCAGTTTGTTTATTTTTGGCCTGTTTAGGCCGTATCCTAATGAGGATAACAGATTTATTCCGTAAGCAACTAAAAAAGTTATATACATCTGATTAATGAAAGCCAAAAGCATCAAGCCTGCACTTCCAAACCATGTTAGGCTATAAAAAATATAATTTTTTTGTTTCAGCAAATATTTTTCTTTACTAACAGCTTTTTCTAATCTAGTCAGCTCATAACCTAAAAAGCTTAAAATCAGGCTTAATGTTCCAATCCCAAAAGTCACCCATTTATTGTTGAGTAAACTGCTGATAATTAATATTAAAGAAATAAACCATGTAGCAGAGTAAAGCCTGTAAACGCCAACTTTTCTTTTTTTAAGATTGTTATACCATGAATTTTCAAAGATTGTTTTTCCTCTTTTTCTTTCTGTAAGCAGGAAGTCAAACACAGACATAATCATTATAGCAAGACCTAAAAAAAGCATCTCAAATTTAATTATAAAAGACAGAAAAGCTACAAAAAGTCCTATCCAGAAAGCTATCTCAGATGTTATGATATGCCTGAACTCCATTTGTTTATAATTTTTCCTTATATTAAAGTCAATAACAGCAGTAATCATAGCAGCTAATCCAATAATTCCAGATATGGCAAGGGTAATCAAGCTTATTTCGCTGAATATATTTATTATAGAACTAACAACAAGAACAAAAGCACCTAACCAGTACAACACTACAAACCTGTCCATCAAATCCCCCTATTTTTACTCTTCAATACTAAAATAATAATTTATTAAGGTTATGTGACTATTTTTAAATAGTATTTCAATATGCGACTGTTACTGTTCCAGTCTTAAAAACATTCAAAGTCTTTAAATCAACTTCTATCATATTTTCCGGATAGTCCACTTTAATTCTTTCGTCATTAAACTTGTCCAGATATATCTTTGTCTTTAAGTCAATTGTACTCCCTTTGTTGTCTACTATAAGTGTTCCAGGAGTCTCTAAATTTATTTCTACTATATTATTTCCGGCAAATTTTAAAATGTACTTATTTTTTTTGTCCATATCAATGCTCTGATTATATTGCAGATTGTCATTTACTATTATTGTTAGTATATTGCATCTGTCTCCGCTGACGCATGTGTTTTCATTATCTATATCAAAACTTGCAAGATTCTTGCCCAGACCGTCAATGTCCAGCTCATAGGCATTAAAATTATATTCTTCAGGCCTTACGCTTAATTGCCTTTCTCCAAATCCGTCTGTATGGCTATAAGTAATTCCATGCGGCTTTATTATTAAAGGCAGTTCTTCAGTAACTTTGGTTATGTTTATCTTTATTTTAGGAGAGTCTGAAAATTCTTCCTGAACATAATTCATGAAATCCTCCATTGAATCTGTAAAGTGGCTGCCTGTATTTGGTATTCTCTCTCTGAAAACAACGTTGTTGCTTACATCCACAGTTATGTTAGCCTTAAATTCAAATATATCCTTCATGCTTTCCTTTACGCTAATTTCTATATCACTAATCCTTTCTATGACACCTGTTTGAGATGATATCTCTTTTGAATTTATTGCATTATTATATATTATCAATGAAAAAGTAACTATTATCAGCATCATCCCTGTGATTCCAACTGTAAATAATACTCCTTTCTTCATTTTCTCCATATGAAAAACCTGGCTAAGCAGTAATTATCATTATCTCTCGCAAAAACCCTTTTGCCGCTGCTAACAAATCTGTCATCAGGAATTATCTCTGAAGTTTCAACAGATCCTGAAGAGCTTCCTGAAGAATCCTCACATTCTATCTTTATTTTTAAATCATAGGGGCTTGGCAGGATGCTGTCTCTGCTATTTTCTATATCATCTATATCCATTGTCTGTAAGACACTAGTATGGTGCAAGTAAGCCAAAACATCAGAGCCAGTTCTTATAATTTTGAAGTCAACATCTCTTAATTCTTGCGATGTTGAAATATAATAAGAGGACAATCCTAGCAATAAGACGAAGATGATTACACCTACTGCAACATCTAAGGTAAATATCATGCCTTTATTTCCATAGTGTGAATTTGAATATCTCATCAGAGCCTTCATAAGAAACATATCTTTCAACATTGAATTTTACATCTCCGTTAGGAAGATTTCCTCCATTAACATCTTTTATCTCAAAATAATAATTATAATCCCCTAGATTCAGTAATTTGACGCCTTCATTATGGCTTATATTTGCAAAAGCCTCTACCTTGTTTCTGTCTAATACCCTGTCACTTTCTGCCAACCCTATAACTGCTGCGCTGCTTATGTTGTTTTCCCAAGCACCGGGATTTCCAGTGCTTTTGACTAATAAATCTGTAACCTGAAAAGCCTTGACCTGCAAATCTTCATAAATAAAATCATTGGCCAATTTTGCCCTGTAATTGTGCCATATTAAAGCTGTTGCACCTATTAAAAGAACAAAAATTGAGATAGCTATAAAAAGATCAATTATAATTGTCTGTCCTTTTTTATGCTGTATCATTATAACAAACCCTTATACTCTCCACATCAACTAAAGCTTCCTGAGATTTGCTCAAACTAGCATTAAAACTTACTAAAGTTTCTATTCTTTCCCCAACAATACTTTCTATACTGCAGGTTGTAGTAATCTCATCCAAAGAACTTGGTATATTTGTGCATATCTCTGTCCACTCTCCTATATCCCTGTATGTTACATTTGTTAAGTATATTGAAGTGTCATTAACCTTATGGTTTAATGAAAATTCAGCACTCTCTAAACTTAAAGCATTAAGCAATGGCACTAACTGAAACCTTGCATAAATCCATCCTGATCCTTTTAATCCAATTATGCTTTCTACAGCTAATTTCAATGCAGATGGTATTCCCTCCTCGCATATATCACTTACAAAATAAACAAATCCATCCCCATAATCCCATGCAGATATAGCATCATAATTATTTGAGAAATTAGCTATTGCTATGTAGCTGTCAATGCTATTATTTAAAGTAGCAGGGGCGTCAGATAGGGTTTCATAATAAACTTGCCCTTCCTGCAGTTGGAAAAATGGATCTGTGTAATTCAAAACAACAGCAGGTCCATCTCCATCATCCTTAAAATAGTTTACATTAAACTTAATTCCATCATTTCCGAATCTTCCGCTAAAAAATACCCATTTTCCATTGCTCGTTTCATTCTCCAGAATTGACACATGACTGTCTGTTAAAGTGTTTTGGACATCCTCTATCACATAGATTCCATACTCTTTGTATAGTTCATCATCAAAGAAATCATTTTTTATTGAATTAGCATTAAAGAAAATATCACACTTTGTAACTCCAACATTTTCATCATAATTTTCGCAAGCATACTCATCTAACAATGCTTCCAGCTCAGACTGGGTGCAATGCCCACCAAGCCTTAAGTAAGCTATATTGACATTATTCCCCCCTTCATATAGCTGTGAGTTTCCTATTTCCTCGCTGTCTAAAAGGCTAATAAATCTTACTTGTGCATATTTATTGTCATCCTTCTTGACTAAGTTGGTAACTATTTTTGGGAGGCTTGTATTAATATCCCCAACCTCTGCATATTCTGGATTGGTTATAATGCAGTTTGAGCTTACATAAACAGTATCATCCCTATTCTCTAATTGCAAAGTTCCTTTTGGTATTGTAAAAGTGTCATTTATGCCGTTTGTTACCTTGCTTATAGGAATAGAGCATCTTGCATCCTCAACAAAAATTTCTCTTCCAGGGCCATCAAAAAAAGCATCATACTCTGTTTTTATTTTAGAAACAGCTCCGTCACCAGAAGTGTAGATGCTGTTTAGGTTGTTTGATAATTTTAAGCATAAGTTCTTCTTGCCAAGAAAATTTTCTGTTTCCTTTACTTCAAGCTCTTTATCATAAGTCAAAACAGAGATAAGGGAAAATGCTGCAATAGCCAGGATTATAGCTATTATCGCCTCTATACTTATTTGCCCTTTCATTTTTCAGTTATATTAAGCATTCCAGAATCCAGATATTCTATTACAACAATATGAGTCCCTTTGAAATTTGATAAGCTTCCTGTCAGATTAGCCTTGCTTATCTGAAAAATCTCTGCGCCTTCATCAAAAATATTCAGATAAAAGATGATTTCTCTCCCGCTTATGTTTACGCTGTCTATGGATGAGGGAAAATAAACATCTATTGTATTTCTATTTCCCGGACCCAAAAAATAAACTTCATCTGCTGTTTTAGCTATTAAGTTAGCAGCAGTGGAAGCATCACTTAATGTAACAGAAACATTAACCCTGTTGTAAGATAATGAGAACAAAGGTATTAAAACTAGCAAAATTAAACCAACTACAAACAAATATTCTAAAGCAGCCTGGCCTTTAACCTCTATTTTTCCCACACTAAAACACAAGTATTGTGATATAAAAAGCTTTATATATCTTTAATAACCTATTTAAAGATATAAAATTACTTAAAAATCAAAAGAGGTGATAATAAATGAACAAAAAAAGAGGGCAAGCTGCTATGGAATTCTTAATGACTTATGGCTGGGCTTTATTAGCTATAGTTATTATTGGCGGTCTTCTATGGGTATATATTGGTGGAAGAGAATGCGGAAAATCTATCAGTGGTACATTAGGGCAGAATGTTGCTATAACCGATCATAAAGTTTTAGCTAATGGTGCAATTACATTAGTCATGGAAAACAGAGCACCAGATGATGTATCAGTTACATCCATTGCAGGTGATGCAGTTACAGTAACCTTAACAAAAGGCGGTTCAGCTCAGGAAGTAACATCTCAAGCTGCAGGCATAACAGCTGGCACAGCAGGAAGCTGCTTTAAAGAAGAAGATGTAGCAGTTGCTTATGGTGTAACAGGCGGAACTAACCACACACTAAACATAAAGGTAAGCGGTACATATGAGTAAGCTTATTTTTTCTTTTTTTTCTTTTTAAAATAAAAGATGTTTTTACTAAAAAATGATGCTTGTAATTATTAGGTGGATTATCTTGGTATTCTTTCTTTATTTCTTGATTCAAGCCTTAAGTTTTCTAATTTTAAAAATGACAAAGTTTAAAAATTTCAAAAAACTGCTGAAAAACTAGGATGATAGAGGATATTTTTGATGAAATAAAGAGAATGAGAAAAGATATGGATAGTATGTTTAACAATTTCTTTCAAAGCTCCGAGTTTAAAAAGATTAAAGAAGTGTCATCAATGAGGACGCCTCCTTCTGATGTGAAAGATACAAAAGATTCTGTAGTCATCAATCTTGACATGCCAGGCGTTGATAAAAAAGACATCCAGGTTTCTGTTATTGAAAATAGGTTGGAAGTAAAAGCGCAGAAGAAAAGAGAGTCAAAGATAGAGAGCAAAGGCTATTTTAAGCAGGAAAGGTCTTTTTCAGGATTTTACAGAGCATTGACACTTCCTTCAGATGTAGATGCTGAAAATGCAAAAGTTGATTACAAAGATGGAGTCCTTAAAATAACAATACCTAAAAAAGAAAAAATAAAGGAAAAGAAAAAAATAAAGATAAAAGTCAAGTGAATAAAATAAAAATAAACAACAAAAAAATAGATGTTAAGATATGCAGCACATTTGCCTCTAAGTTTACTGGATTAATGTTCTCTAGAAGAAAAAATCTTTTGTTTAAATTCAACAAGGAAAAATATCACCCAATACATATGATGTTTGTATTTTATCCGATAAAAGTAGCATGGATTAATAAAAATTTAAAGGTTGTTGATGTCAAATTAGCATACCCTTTTACTCCTTTAATCATTCCAAAAGAAAAGGCTATGTATTTTTTAGAGACCAATCCTAATCTAGACATAAAAATAAATGATAAGATAGAGATTTAATTTTCCAAGGTTCTTTTGATAAATTTTTCTATCAAAGCACTCATTTTAAATCCTTTATCCTGGCAATATTTTCTAAATTGTTTTAGAACATTGCTGTCTATAGTAAAATTAGCCCTTGTTTTTGGATTTGGTTTTTTTAATTTACCAGTTCTTTCAAATTCCAGTAATGCTTCAAACAGTTCAGGATGCTCTTTTATCCCTTCCTTTCCGTAATCATACAGTGTTTTTTTATTGCGTGGCATCTTTAATCATCTCCCTGATCTTTTCTATATTTTTTGCTTTTCCCAAAACCATTTTTCCTACTGTTTTTTCTATTTTATACAGATCATATCTTTTTTTATGGGCTTTGCAGAATCCGACAAATACTGCTGCGCCTGTTCTTTTATTGCCTTCCTCAAACATGTGATCAACAACAATTGCCCTTAATATGTATGCTAGCTGAGTAGTCCAGTCTTTTGATTTCTTTGCAGCAGATAATGCAAACTCCAAACTGCTTTCATTAATTATTTTGTATGGATGATTTTCTACCTCTTTATTCAACTTTACAATATCATCTTTAGTGAATATCATACACACTAGTGTGTATACTAATTTATAAAGCTTTTGGTGAATATATTTATAAACTTATTATAGTTCAATTTATTGAATGGAAATAGAATTCATCCCAGTCGGAGGATATGGAGAAGTTGGCAAGAACATGTCCTTATTAAGAGTCGGAGATGAAGCTGTAATTCTTGATATGGGTCTTTACATTCCAAAAGTTGTCAGCTTTGATGAGGAAGGAGGACATAAAAAATATGTTTCTGTAAACCAATTAATTGATTATGGAATAATACCAGATCACAGGGTTATTGAAAAATACAAGCATATGGTTAAGGCTATTGTGCCATCGCATTGTCATTTAGATCATGCATTAGCAGTCCCTTACTTAGCTTCCCATTATAAAGCTCCGATAATCTCAAACCCCATGACAATCGAAATAATAAAAACAGCTTTAAGAGACGATGATATAAAAATACCTAATGAATTAAAAAAATTAAACAATAACTCATCCATTAAGATATCAAAAAATATTGAAATAGAACTAATTAACATAACACACTCAGCATTGCAGACTGCTATAGTTGCAATCCATACTCCAAAAGGAACAGTTCTTTATGCCAATGATTTTAAGTTAGACTCCACTCCTGTTTTAGGGCAAAAGCCAAATTACAAAAGATTAAAGCAGATTGGAAATGGAAATGTTCTGGCTGTTATTGTTGATTCTATCTATTCAAAATCAGCTACAAAAACTCCTTCTGAAAAAGTAGCAAGGCAGATGCTGAAGGATGTAATGTTAGGCACTGAAAATTCGCAAAATGGAATTATTGCGACAACTTTTGCTTCTCATATTGAAAGGATTAAGTCAATAGTTGATTTTTCATTAAAATTAAACAGAAAGCCTATATTTTTAGGAAGAAGCATGATGAAATATATTGAGGCTTCTGAAAAATGCGGACTGACAAAATTGTCATCCCATGCAGATATTGTCGGATATGGGAATATGATCAAGAAAAGATTAAAAAAATTCAAAAGCCAAAAAAGAGATAAGTATACAATAATATGCACTGGTGGGCAGGGAGAGCCAAAAGCTGTCTTAACAAAGATGCTTAACCAGACACTGCCATTCAAGTTTGAAAAGGAAGACAATGTTCTCTTTTCCAACCAGACCATTCCTGTTGACATTAATATTGAAAATAGGGCTAAAGTAGAAGAGAGGTTAAAACAAAAGAAGGTAAGAATATTCAAGGATTTGCATGTTAGCGGGCATGTAAGCAGAGAAGATATGAGGGACTTTATCAAAATGACAAAGCCAAGAGCAGTTATTCCATGCCAGGGAGATTCCAGTATGTTCAAAAGCTTTGAAACTTTGGCAGAAGAAATGAATTATAAGCCTGGAAAAGACTGCTTTAACTTAAGAAATGGAGATAAAGTTATGCTATATGAAAATTAAAATGCTCTATCTTATCGGAAGCCTGATATTGTTTTCTGGATTGTTATGGATGATGCTGCCTCATGTAGCCCATGTAACTGTTTTGAATGAGGAAGAAGATCCAACAGACCATTTTTACCATATCATTCAAGGTGTTGTTTTAGTTCCAATTGGCTTAGGATTAATGATTTATAGCAATAAAAAAGAGAAGAAAAAAATTCTGGATAAGAACAAGAAAACAAAAATTATATAAGCTTCTTCTCTTCTAAAATATCATGGCATCTCAGGCAACAAAATCTTTACTTGCTTATATCAACAAAGCTATGAAAGAAGGCAGGCATAATGATGCTATTACTGGCTTAAGAACACTTAAAGCAAATACAAGTTCTAAAGAACAGAAAAAAAGAATTGATAGGAATATAGCAGAAATAATACAAAAAGACAGACAATTAGAAAATGCTTTCTTTAAAGATATTAATGAACTTGAGCCTTCTCTTCCTTAAATTATTAATTACTCAAAAATAAGAACACTACTTTTATAAACAAATTAGTCTGAATCCATATTAATATATTTGATTACTTAATAAAAGGAGGTGGCAAATATAGCAAATGTTCAAAAAACATATGCATTAATTTTAGGTGTTGTATTAGGCATCATAGGTATTTGGGGTTTTTTTACAACAAGTATCCTAGGATTGTTCGGAGTTAATGCATTTCAAAGCGTCTTACACCTTATTGCAGCTGCCTTTGGTATTTACGTAGGTACTAAAGGAAAAGGCCCAGGATTTAACCAGAGCATTGGTTGGATAGGTGTTGTCCTAGGTATCTTAGGATTTATACCAGGAGCAAATACACTGTTGTTCAACCTATTAAACATAAATGCACCTATTAGCGTATTGCATTTGGTTTTAGGAGTAATATCCTTGGGTGTATATTATGGTGTAAAAGAGTAATTCTTTCTTTTTCTTTTTTTCCTATTAATTTATCTGAAAAAAATAATTTTTAGAAAAAGATTTTATTCAAGCAATTCTATAAAATGTTTTTCATAATCAATAATTTTTTCCCATTCATGGACCTCTTTATTGTGCTTGTCGTGGCTAATAATTTCTTCCAATTCATGAATTTCAAAAAGAGCAATCCCCCTTAACCTCTTCATATCCTCTTCTTCATCATGCAATCCAGTAAGAACCATGCCTAAAGCCATATCGGAAACAACTGATTGCCATTTCTGGGGCTCATTCTTTATAACAGCTTCTAATTTTTTAGCGTCTCTGTCTAAAACTTCCAAGAGGAGATCTAATTTTTCAAATGCTGAAGCAACTTTCTCTGCCCAATCTTCTATTTGAGCTATATGTGCTTTATGCAGCCTTTCTAAATATTTTTTGTTTTTATGGGCATTTATGAGTTTTTTTAATGTATAAGTATAGCCATGAATTA
>JAGVZH010000017.1 GCA_018302745.1 Candidatus Woesearchaeota archaeon | reverse complement strand
TTATTGCTTATAATTTAGACAGGAAGTTAAATTATTTTTTGCTTATTAGAGGATTGCACCAGAGCCCTATATTTATGAATTAGCCTTAGATCCTTGTGCTTCTCTCAGATAATCTTAAAAAACCTTCTTAGAATATAATAGTATGGCAGTCCAGGACTTAAATTTAGAAGTAATTGAAGTTTTTAATGAAACCCATGATGTCAAGACTCTGAGGTTTAAGCTAGACAAGCCTCTGGACTTTCAGGCAGGCCAGTTTGTAATGCTGTACATGGACATTCCAGACCAACATGGAAAAGTTGAAAATATTAAAAGAGCCTATTCAATTGCATCTTCTCCAGCAAAAAAAGACTGGATTGACATTAATTTTAGAGTTTATTCTTTTGGAAGATTTACTCCTCCTTTATTTAATCTTAAGTTAGGGGATAAAATAAAAGCTAAAGGACCCTTTGGAATGTTTGTTCATAAAGAAGAAGACGGAAAAAATGTTGTTTTCTTATCAGCAGGAACCGGCATAGCCCCAATAAGGGGGATGATAAAACTTATTGAAGAAAAAAATTTAGACAGAAATACAGTTTTATTTTCCTCATGCAAGACGACAGAAGATTTGATATTTCATGAAGAATTTTTAAGATTAGCGGGGAAAAATAAAAATTTCAGGTATGTTCCAACAATAACAAGAATTAATGAAAGCAAAAAAGAATGGAATGGGGAAAAAGGAAGGATTAGTATTGAATTAATAAAAAAATATGTAAAAGATTTAAAAAATAATTTTTTTTACATATGCGGACCTCCAGAAATGGTTGAAAATTCAAGGGAAATTCTTATATTTGAAGGAGTTTCTAAAGAAAACATAAAATTTGAAAGGTTCCATTAACGCAGAGTTTATAAATTTAATTGCCTTATAATATAAAATGATTTCTTACAAGACTAAAGAGGACAAAGAAGAAGAAATCTTTGAGCTATTGAATCCGATAGTAAGAGACTGGTTTAGGCAGAAGTTTAAAACTTTCTCGCCGCCTCAAAAATTTGCAATAACTGAAATTCATTCAAGACAGAATGTTTTAGTTTCTGCTCCAACAGGAACTGGGAAAACTCTCTGCTTATTCCTTTCAATATTAAATGAATTAATTGATAGTTCACAAAAAGGAATTTTGCAAAACAAGATTTATGCTGTTTATACGAGTCCCTTGAAGTCGCTCAACTCAGACATTAGTCTAAATTTAAAAGGACCTTTAGAAGAAATGGAGAAAATAGCAAGGAAGAAATTTGGAATAAGAATTTCAGTAAGGACTGGGGATACAACAACAGCAGAAAGGCAAAAAATGTTAAAAACACCACCACATATTTTAATTACAACACCTGAGTCCTTATCAATCTTACTTGCATCACCAAAATTTAAAGACCATTTAAAAAATGTAGACTTTGGTATAATTGATGAAGTTCATTCTTTAGCAGAAAACAAAAGAGGAACACAATTATCTCTGGCATTTGAAAGGCTGCAATACTTATCTCTTGGAATGGCAAGAATTGGAGCAAGTGCAACAATTGAGCCATTAGAAGAAATAGCAAAATTTGTTGCAGGTTCTAAAAGAGACTGCAAAATAATCAATACCCCTTTAATAAAACAGCTTGATTTAAAAGTTCTGTCACCAAGTTCAGATTTAATAGAAGAACCATTTGGATTAATGCACCAGAAAATGTATGAATTACTTGATGGTTTAATTCAGAAACACAAAACAACTTTAATTTTTACAAATACAAGATCGGCAACAGAAAGAGTTGTCCACCATTTAAAGGATAAATTTCCAAAAAACTATACTGAAAACATTGGAGCGCATCACGGTTCATTATCAAAGGAGCACAGATTAGATATTGAAAAAAGAATGAGAGATGGTAAAATGAAATGTGTTGTATCATCAACATCATTGGAGTTAGGCTTGGACATCGGTTATATAGATCTGGTTATCTTATTAGGATCGCCAAAATCAGTAGCAAGGTTTGTGCAAAGAATTGGAAGGTCTTGTCATCAGTTAAATGCAACAATAAAAGGAAGGGTAATTGTATTAGATAGGGATGATTTGATTGAATGCTCAGTAATGGCAAAAAACGCTCTGGAGAATAAAATAGACAAAATCCATATTCCTAAAAACTCTCTGGATGTTCTTGCCCAGGAAATTTATGGAATGGCTAACCAGCAAATTTGGGAAGAAAAAGAATTATTCAAATTAATAAAAAATTCTTATTGCTATGAAGATTTAAGCAAAAAAGATTTTGATGATGTTCTAAGTTATTTGGATGGTTCATATACCTCTTTGGAAGACAGGCATGTTTACGCTAAAATATGGAGAAATGAAGGCAAAATAGGAAAGAAAGGCAAATTAAGCAGGGTTATTTATATGACTAACATTGGAACAATCCCTGATGAAACAGCAGTTACAGTAAAGATTGGAGAAAGAAAAATAGGCTATATTGAAGAAGCTTTCTTGGAAAGGCTAAAAAGAAATGATTTGTTTGTTTTAGGGGGGCAAGTTTATCAGTTTTTATTTGCAAGAGGGATGGTGGCACAAGTTCAGGCTTCTCCAGGAAGGCCTCCAACTGTTCCAGCTTGGTTTTCAGAAATGCTTCCTCTGTCATTTGATCTTGCTAATGATATTGGAAAATTCAGAAGGTTAATTGAGCAGAAATTTGAAAACAAAAAAAGCAAAGATGAGATGATTGATTTTATTTCAGAATATTTGTATACAAACAGGCAGACTTCCACAGCAATTTACAATTATATGAAAGAGCAGTATGATTATTGTAAGCACATTCCAAATGACAAGAAGATTTTAATTGAGCAGTTCAAAGATGAAAGAGGAAATAAAAAAATTATATTCCATACAATGTTCGGAAGAAGGGTAAATGACTGCTTATCCAGGGCAGTCGCATTTGCAATCTCAAGATTAGAGCATAAGGATGTTGAGATTGGGATTAATGACAATGGATTTTATATTTCATCAAGCAAACCAATCAATGCTTTAAGGGCTCTACAAGCATTAAAATCAAAGGAATTAAGGAAAATTCTTGAGCAGGCAATTGAAAAAACAGAGATTTTCAGGAGAAGATTCAGGCATTGTGCTACAAGGTCATTAATGATTCTAAGGCAGTATAAAGGAAGGAAGAAAAGGGTTGGAAGGCAGCAAGTTTCTTCAATGATTTTGATGAGTGCTTTAAAAAGAATTTCAGATGATTTCTCAATATTAAAAGAGGCTAAAAGGGAAGTTTTGGAAGATTTAATGGATGTTGACCATACAATAGATATTTTAAAAAATATTGAAGATGGAAAAATAGAGTTAAAGGCGATCTTTACAGAAATACCTTCGCCATTTTCATTTAACCTAATTTTGCAGGCACATCTTGATGTTTTAAAAATAGAGGATAAGATAGAATTTTTAAAGAGAATGCATAGCCAGGTATTGGCAAAGATAAGCCTGAATAAATGATGGAAATCCACAAAGACATTGAGATTGTAGATTTGTTTTTGCATCTAAAGAGATTTAACTCTTTGGTAATCGGAGATGTACATATTGGATATGAGGAGGCATTAAACAAGCAGGGAATTTTAATTCCAAGATTTCAGTTTAAGGATACTCTAAAAAGGTTTGAAAAGGCTGTAAAGGGAAAAAAATTTGACTCTATTATCTTATTGGGGGATGTAAAGCATGAATTTGGAACAATCTCAGAGACAGAATGGAGAAATACTTTGCAGTTCATAGACACTTTATCAGAGTATACTAAAAAAATTTATTTGATCAAAGGAAACCACGACAAAGTTTTAGAGCCGATAGCAGAAAAAAGAAATTTGGAAGTTGTTGATAATGTAAAATTAGATGATATATTCCTATTGCATGGTCATATAATCCCAGAAGAGAACGAAGATTATAAAAAAGCGAAAATCATCATTATAGGTCATGAGCATCCTGCCATTTCAATAACTGACAACTTAAAAACTGAAACTTATAAATGCTTTATAAAAGGAAAATTTAAGGGAAAAATATTAATAGTAGTTCCTTCATTTAATCTAGTAACACAAGGAACTGATATTTCAAAAGAAGACCTTTTGTCTCCTTTTTTAGACCAAAACCTGGATAATTTTGAGGTATTTATTGTTGAGGATAAAATTTATAATTTTGGCAAAATAAAGAATTTGAGGGGAAAATGAGAATAGGATTAGATTTGGATGAAGTATTATCACGTTTTGTATTAGGTTTGGTGGAATACTATAATAGTACTTATAAAACTTCTCTCAAATTAGAAGACTTTCATTCATATAAATTCTGGGAAGTCTGGGGCGGAACAAAAGAAGATACTATAAAAAAAGTATGGAATTTTCAAAATACAGAATACTTCAAAAATTTAAGACCTGTAGAAGGTTCTCAACAAGCTGTTCAATTATTATCTCAAAATCATGAATTATATGTTATTACATCGAGACCAATAGAAATTTATGAAGAAACAGCACTTTGGCTTCAAAAAAACTTTCCAGATAAATTTGCAAGATTAGAATTTACAAAAAATATATGGACTAAATTAGGAGGTGATATGAAAACAAAATCGGAATTGTGTAAAGATTTAAGTATTGATGCAATAATTGAGGATACTCTAGAATATGCTGTTGAATGTGCTTCTGAAGGTATAGAGGTTTTATTGTTAAATTACCCATGGAACCAATCTAATAGTCTTCCTAAAAATATAACTAGATTTGATTCATGGGATGATATTTTAAAGTATATTGGATAAATCTTAATTATATCCTATAAAATATACTTCTTAATTAAATAATATATATAAAGGAGTTCATCTTCAGACAACAAGTTGTTGTGTTATAGCCTATAAATACACCACAATATGTTGGGGTATTATGAAATGTCCATACTGTCATAAAGATGATACAAAAGTTGTAGATAAAAGAGACTTAGAGGATTCCACAAGAAGAAGGCGTGAATGTCTGAACTGCAAAAAAAGATTCACAACATACGAAAAAATAGAGCTGTTGAACTTAAGTATTGTCAAGAAAAATAATAATCGAGAGTCATACAGCAGGAATAAATTAATAACTGGCTTTAAGAAAGCCTGTGAAAAAAGGCCTATTAAGCAGGAAGACCTGGAAAACGCAATTGACTGGGTTGAAAACAAATTAAAAGCTATAAACAAAAAAGAGATTCCGTCTGTAAAAATCGGAGAATTAGTAATGCAGAAGCTAAAAGCTCTTGACAAGGTTGCTTATATCAGGTTTGCATCTGTATATAAGGAATTTAAGGACATAGATGATTTCAAAAAAGAACTAAAGGAAATAAAGAAGTAAAAAGATGGTGGATATATCTGAATACAAAGGACAAAGTATTAAACATAATGATGGGTTGGAAAACAAAGTTGAATCTTATTCTCCAAAATTAATAAAATCTTATGACAGGGAAAGACATATTGCTACAAGTGATGCTTTTGACCTATTAGGGATGCATAATACTCATGAGATAGCTAAACTTATTGCTGCAAGAGATTCTGGAAAGATTCATATTTATAATTTTAAAGGAGAAGAATATTTAGACAGATTAGACATAGGAAGAGTTTTCCATGAACAAAGAAAAAAAGAAGGATTGACAATTGAAAGATATTTTACAGACGGCAAAACAAATCCTTTTGATACAGTAGGTCCTTATGGGAGAAGAAAATTAGAAATAAAAGAATTTAAAACTGGAGAATTGATATTTCAAATGGATGATGCTGAATTTCCCGAGTCATGGGATAATGTTCACGCACAAATTGTTGCCCAGAAATATTTCAGCAAGCCGAATAAAGAGCAGTGGAAAAAGAAATTAAAAGAGAAAATTGGAAATGATCATGAGTATTCTATTAAAAATTTAATAACCAGAGTAACAAATTTCATAGCAGATGAAGGATATAAACTTGGTTACTTTGAAACAGAAGAGGATAAAAAAGCATTTGCAGATGAATTGAAATTCCTGCAGATAAGCAGAAGATTTGCCTTTAATTCTCCAGTTCAATTTAACGCAGGATTATATAATGAGTATGGGATTGAAGGCTCACCAGGAATAAATTACTTCAAAAATCCTGAAACAGGAGAAGTAAGTAAAATAGAAAATGGGTGTAACATAAAACCGCAAAGCCATGCTTGCTTTATAAAAGGTCCAAGGGATAATCTTGAAAGTATTCTTAAACATATTATAGATGAGGGAGGAATATTTTCATCAGGCTCTGGAATAGGGCAGGAAATAGGAGCTTTAAGAGCCCAAGGAGAGCCTCTTTCATCAGGAGGAAAATCTTCAGGACCAATGAGTTTTTTCCAAATTTATGACAGGGCTGCAGGCTCTATAAAATCTGGCGGGAAAAGCAGAAGAGCTGCAAGAATGACTACAATGAGAGTTCAGCATCCAGATAGCCTGGATTTTATCAGAAGTAAAGTAAAAGAAGATAAAAAATGCCTTACTTTGATGCAGGCTGGTTATTCTACTGGAATGGATGGTGAAGCAGCAGCAACCACAGCATTTCAAAACACAAATATTTCTGTAAGAGTTGATGATAGTTTCATGGAACAGGTTAAAAATAATGGTGAAATAGAGTTAAAAAGGATTATTGACGGAAAAGTTGTAAAAAAAGAGTCTGCAAGAAAAATATTGCAGGAAATCTCTTTTGGCAGCTGGCGTGTAGGCGATCCAGCCATCCAATATGAAACAAAAATCCAGGAGATGCATACTTGTAAGAATTCAGGAAGAATTAATTCAAGCAATCCATGTTCAGAGTATATGTTTTTGGATGATACTTCATGCAATTTAGGCTCTCACAATCTTCTTGAGTATAGTGATGAAAAAGGGAATTTTAAAGTTGATGAATTCAGAAGAGCAATTTACTTAACAACAATTGCCCATGACATACTTAATGATGCCTCTTCATATCCTGTTGAGGATATTGCAAGAATAAGCCCTGAGTTCAGAACAATTGGTATTGGATATGCAAATTTAGGGGCATTACTAATGAGAAAAGGCTTTGCTTATGATTCAGAAGAAGGAAGGGCTGTTGCCAGTGCAATAACTGCATTAATGACTGGAACAGCTTATGAAGCATCTTCTGATTTAGCAGAAAAATTAGGACATTTTACACATTTTGAATTTAATAAAAAGCCGATGCTGGATGTTATGGAAAAACATCGGAAAAACCTTGATGATATTTTATGGAAATATGTTTCAGAAGACTTAAAATCAGCTTCATATGAATCATGGAAAAATGTTCTTAAAAAAGGAAGAGCAAATGGATTTAGAAATGCTCAGGCAACTGTTTTAGCCCCGACTGGAACAATATCTTACTTAATGGGATGTGATACAACAGGTGTTGAGCCATCAATCTCTTTGATAATTTATAAAAATCTTGCTGGAGGCGGAACATTAAAATTAGTGAATAAGGAGTTTACAAATGCATTAAGAAATTTAGGCTATACTGATGAAAATATAAAAGATATATCAGATTATGTAAAAGAAGAAATAGCCAAGGATATTCCAAGAGGCACTGTAACTGGGGCCCCTCACTTAAGGCCTGAGCATTATAGAATATTTGACACTGCTATTGGAAATGTCAATGGGCAGGGATGTATTCCATTTGAAGGCCATATCAGGATGCTTGGAGCAACACAGCCATTTGTTTCTGGTGCAATTTCGAAAACAAACAATCTTCCTGAAAGTGCCTCAGTAAAAGATATTTATGACGGTTATTTATTAGCTCATGAGCTTGGCTTAAAGGCTGTTGCAGTATTCAGAAATAACAGCAAACCAACAGCAGCATTAGGATTTGGAGATAAAAGCGTTAAGAAACTAGAAAGAGGAGAAAAAGATGATCTTCCAGCAAGAAGGAATGCTTCTGAATTTGAAGTGGCAATAGGAGGAACACAAGTTCATGTTTTAGTGAGTGAATATGAAGATGGAAGGCCAGGACAGATAACTTTCTTATCCCATAAAGCAGGCTCAACTTTAGGAGCTTTGTTATCAACAAGCGGCATACAAGCTTCAAAATCATTAAAAAGAGGAGTTCATTTAGAAGATATAATTGAAGGCTGGATAGGGCAGGAATTTGAGCCAAAAGGCCTTGTTTCTGGCCATCCCCACATAAAATTATGTTTATCTCCTCTAGATTTTGCTGGCAAGCTTCTTAGATTAGAGTATCTTGGAGATTTAGATGTATCTAATGTAGATAAAAAAGATATTAAAATTGAAGATTTAAGAGGAGCAAAAAATGGTGCATTCAGAACATATGAAAGAATGAAGGTTGATCCTTGGAATTTTGAGCAAGTTATGAAAGATCCTGAATATGGAGGATTTGTTAAACCAGATGATTCAAAGAAAATCCTTTCTATACAAAATAATGGCTCATTAAGTAAAAATAATGTGAGAGGAGTTTTATGCAGAACCTGCGGCAATATAATGGGGCAAACTGCTCCAAATTGCTATGAATGTAAAAATTGCGGTGATAAAGTAGGCGGATGCGGAATGTAAATGGTAGAAATAAAAATACAAAAAATAAATGGATATGCAATACTTCCGGAATATGCTCATGCTGGCGATGCTGGAGCAGACTTGTTTTCCGTTGAGAATTACATTGTAAATCCTGGAGAGAGAACTTTAGTTAATACTGGAATAAAGTTAGCAATTCCAGAAGGTTATGAAGGTCAGATAAGGTCAAAATCAGGATTAGCTTTAAAACATGGAATAAAAGTTCTAAATTCCCCAGGAACAATAGATTCCCATTACAGAGGAGAGATTGGCGTAATCCTAATTAATTTAGGAAAGGAAAAATATGAAGTCAGGAAAGGGGATAAAGTAGCTCAATTAATAATAAACCAAGTAGCAAGAGCAATTTTCCATGAGTCAGAATCCTTAGAAGAAACAGTTAGGGGAAAAGGCGGATTTGGCTCAACTGGATTAAGTCAAAAGGCTTAAAAAACTTGCTTTCTTATTTAATTCTATGAAAACTTATGAAGAAGAATATGATAAAGGAATGACAAAATTATTTGGGAATGATTTTATCAGCAAAAGCTCTCTGATAATGGAGACTTTGGGAACTGTAGATGAGTTAAACTCTTCTTTAGGATTGGCAAGGTCAAAGATAAAAGACAAGGAAGTAAACAAAATACTTCAAAAAATACAAAGTGATTTATTCTTAGTAGGATCACATATAGTAAATACTACTAATAAAAGCATTAGTGATAAGGATATTATTCATATGGAAGAGCAAATGATATTATTGGACGAAAAACTTCCTGCATTAAAGACATTTATTCTTCCTTCAGGCATAGAATCTGCTTCATTGCTTCATGTTTCAAGATCATTATCCAGAAAATTGGAAAGAAGAGTAGTTGCCTTAAGGGCTAAAAATAATAATATAAGCATAAACACTCTAAAATACTTAAACAGGTTATCTGATTTGTTATTCTACTTATCAAGATTATTAAATAAAAAAGCTGGATTTAAGGAAGAAGTCTGGAAAAGATAAAAATGACTAAAGAAATACTTAAAGAACAACTCATTATATAAACCACAATTTTAATTCTAGTCTTAATATTTCTCTTCTTTTTGGACTTTTTTTATTTTTGATAACTAATAGATCTTATGGAAATTCTGTTATTTTTATTAAAATATTTATTACATTATTTTTTATTATCAATTTTTTATACTCAATTCAAGGAACATACTACTTTTTAATATATTCTTCCAAATTAGATTCAAAAAATTCAAGATTATATAAAGAAACAGATGGGCTGAAAAAACAAAATTTTATAATTAAAGGGCTTAAAGCTTATTTTTATTACCCTAAATGGATTACAAAAATTAGTAATATTATATCTTCTCTATCCTTTATAATAATACTATACTTAATGTATTCTCAATAAAAGGGCTCAGTTGAATTATCTATATCAGATTTTATCTAAAATCTTTTAAAGACTTTAGCCTATCTAAAAGCTTTTCACCTTTTTCAAAGGTTTTGTCTAATGGAGTCTTTTTTGCTTCTGCTAAATCGCTTTCAAAAATAGCATTTAATCTTGAAGTAGAGCCCCATTCATGACCTTTTTTATACCATACATTAATATCATCAGAAGTCTCTGGTATTCCATCATGTCCATTGCTAGATAGCTCGTAATGTGGAATGTTCTCAAATATAGTAAGTTTACCATCTATTCTTCTTAGATCACTATAAGTTGTTTTCTTATAATTTAATTTATTCCCCCAACTATCCCTACTATCTGAGTTAATATCAGATTCTAACTTAGAAGGATAACTGCGGTTTTTTTTAAAATAATCATCTATTTCTTCTTGCAAGTCTCTCAACAAATCTTTTGTAGCAGCTGTGTTCCTTATTTTTTCTTCCTTTACCCTTTCCTCTTCTTGATGTTGGTAGAAAAAATATCCTCCTGCACCAAGAACTCCAAAAAGAAAAAAACTACCAAAAAATAATCCTTTTACTCCCATATTAGTTAAGTTAAATAATCATTATTTAAAAACTTTTCTAAAAATGGCTCTGGTGCAATCCTCTAATAAGCAAAAAATAATTTAACTTCCTGTCTAAATTATAAGCAATAAGTTTGCTTATTAATTCAACCCTTTGGGTTGAA
>JAGVZH010000016.1 GCA_018302745.1 Candidatus Woesearchaeota archaeon | reverse complement strand
TTTAAAAATTGAAAAATGTTAACAAAAATAGAAGAAGGAGGTCGTAATTCCTCTACAGACTAAAGTCTGTAGGAGTTTCCTTACGACGAGAATAAAAAATCCCAAAAGTTATATTCATTCTATAACAAGAAGAGTTTCCTGCGATTACTTAAGATGGCTGAACGGCAGGCCAGAAAGAAAAAAACATTCGGTTAAAATGAAGTCTTTAGATAATATGGTAAAAGATAGTCTATATGAGTTTAGTGTTCCAGATTCACAAGTTGAGAATGTTGAAAAAGATGAATTAAATCAGGTTGTATTAAGAGAAATTGATAATCTGCATGAAAGATGGTCTGAATTCATAAAATTAAAATATTTTAAAGGTATGGAAGAAGCAGAGGTTTCAGAAATAATGGATGTTCCTAAAAGCACATTTACAAGTTCTGTATCAAGATCAAAAAAAATACTTGAATTAAGATTAGCAAGATATGTAGCATGAAATTTTCAGATAAAGTTTACAGATTATGCAGGAAAATCCCAAAAGGAAAGGTTTCTACTTACAAAGACATTGCGCATAAGCTAAAAACCAAAGCTTACAGGGCTGTCGGAAATTCATTAAACAAAAATCCCTACAAAAATGTTCCATGCCATAGAGTTATATCTTCTTCTGGAAAATTAGGAGGATTTGCCCATGGAGTAAAAAAGAAAATTGAATTATTAAAAAAAGAGGGTATAAAAATAAAAAATGATAGAATTGATTTAAAAAAGTATTTTTTTAAACTTTAGCTGCCTCAAATCTTCTTGCAACAGCATTCCAGTCAATTGCTTTTATGAAAACCTCAATATAAGATTTCCTGTCCAGTCCATAATCTGTAATGAAGGCGTGCTCAAAAACATCCATAACCAACAATGGTATGCATCCGGAGAAATGCCCTGCATCATGCTCATTAATCCATGTATTGAATAATTTATCAGCCACTTTGTCATAGTACATAATGACCCAGCCAATGCCTCTCATTGCTCCAGCTGCCTTGAAATCATCCTCGCATTTCTGGCCAGTGCCAAAAGTCTCCAGCATTTTTTTGTATAAAGGGCTGTCATCACCTATTTCTTTATTTTCCTTAGACATGTTTCCAAAATAAAGTTCATGCAATCTCATTCCGTTAAACTCCCATCCCAGTCTTCTTTTTAATTCAGCAAACTCCGGACTTGAAGTATTTCCATCATCAAGCATTTTCTTTAGAGTATCAATTAACTTGTTTGTATTTGCAACATACCCTTGATATAACTTAAAATGATTCTGCAATAACTTATCACTGAATCCTTTCATTCCCAACAGATTGTCAAAATTTATTGATTCATATGCCATTTTTCCTCCTTTATATCTTTCCGACTAAATCAAGCCCTGGCTTTAATGTCTTTTTTCCAGGCTCCCAGCTGACAGGGCAAACCTGCCCTTTATTTTCTCTTATAAATTTAGCAGCTTGCAATTTCCTCAAAAGCTCTTTTGTATTTCTTCCTAAACTGTTATCATGAATCTCATAAGCTTTCAAAACTCCATCTGGATCAACAATAAAACTTCCCCTTAAGCTTAATCCTTCCTCATCAATATAAGTTCCGAACTCCCTGCATAGCTTTCCAGTAGGATCTGCCAGCATTGGAAACTTGATTTTGCTTATTGCTTTTGAATTGTCATGCCATGCCTTATGCACAAAAACAGTATCTGTGCTCACGCTTAATATTTCTGCATTTAACTCTTTAAATTTTTCATGATTATCAGCTGCTTCCTCTAACTTCTGGCCTATCTTTAGCATATTTTAACACCCTTAAGAATGTAATTATAATTCAACCTTTTTATAGTTTGTGCTTACATAGACTCTAATTTTTCAGGAGTATAAAATTTTTCTTCAAATTTAGAATTTCCTTTTTCATAATTTTGAAGATTATCCCATTCACGTAACCTATAAATTAAAGAGTCTTCATGAGGAATTAACGCAACCTCTCTATATTTTAAACCATCATGTAAGGATCTCAATGATCTAAGCTTCTGAATATGCACTTGTAATTTGTCCCATTCTTCTGAATAAAGGCTATAATCAAATCTTATCCCTCTCAAAATTCTAACTCTAAATCTTTCCATTTAATTTCCAAAATTTGACCCTTTTTAAAGATTATTGTTATTTAGTTTTTAACTCAAAAACGCCGTCCCAGTCTTTTCCAGGAGGGTTTTTTGCATAATCCCTGCATCTTTCTATGAATAAAATGCATGACTTATCATCCTTCTTTAATTTTAATGCAGATTCAAACTCCTTTACAGCTTCTTTAAATTCAGATTTTGAGTATAATTGTAAAGCTCTTTCATACTTCTCATTAAACTCTTTATTCTCATCTACAACTAGCTCATATATTCTTACAGGAATGTTCTTTCCCTTAACCCTGACAGTATCCAGCTTTCTAAAATTGAATTTGTCTTTAACAGCATTATAAACATCTTCTGAAACTATTATACTTACACCATACTGCTTTGTTAATCCTTCTAATCTTGAACCTAAGTTAATTGTATCACCTATTGCAGTGTAATCAAACCTGTCTTCACTTCCCATATTGCCGATAATGGCAGAACCTGTATGCAGTCCGCATCCAATCTCAACCAAAGGCATTCCTTCTTTTTTCCATTTTTCCTGCAACTCTTTGATTTTTCTTACTTGTTCTATAGTGGCTCTGCATGCCATCTCAGCATGATTGTCTAAAGTTAAAGGTGCATTCCAGAAAGCCATTATAGCATCTCCAATGAATTTATCAACAGTTCCTTTATAATCCAAAATAATCTTCCCCATCTCAGTAAGATATTCATTAAGCAGTTTTACTAATTCTTCAGGCTTTAATTTTTCGCTTATGGAAGTAAAGTTTCTGATATCACTGAAGAATATTGTAATTGTTCTTTTTCCTCCTCCAAGCTTAAGCTCTTTCTTATGTGTTACAATTTCTTTAAGAAGATCCTTGCTTATATATTTTCCAAATGCATCTGCCAGATACTGGCTGTGCTTCTTTTCTGACAGATAATTAACTCCGACTCCTGTTCCTGTAAATATTAATAATGCCAAAGGAAAGAAAAACATGTCCATGACAAAATTAAATTGATCAAAGATAAAAATAGCAATAAAGCTGTATGCAATTATTATCAAAACAACCAAAGGTATAAAGTAATAAATCTTTAATTTTGAAATAAAAAACAACCCAATAAAACCTATGATAAATGTCAGCAATAACATTAAAAACAACCCTTCTTTTTTAAGGAAATTATCCAGTATTAGATTTTGAAGTATGTTTGCATGTATCTCTACTCCAGGCATTGCAACACCTTCTGATGTAGGGACAAAGTAATTGTCATGAAGGTCAGGTGCTGTTGCTCCAATCAAAACAAACTTATTCTTGAAGCTTTCATTGCCATCCAAAAGCCCATTCACATTTATTGAACTAAAGCTGTTTGGATTAGAAGCAAAGTTTATGATGTAATTTTTCTTCAGAAACTCAGCTTCATTGTTCCATCCTTTCTTGTATATTTCAAAGGCAAACGGGAGTACGTTTTCTTTTAATTTGGGATTTACTTCTCTTGTTACTCCATCACTGCCTGTTACAACATTAACATATCCGTAATCAGCTTCGAATATTGGCTTGTACAAAACACCTTCATTAACTTCAGCAGCCAAAACAACATTATCCATAGAATTTAGCTTATCTCTCAAATTATCATCATTAAAGCTTTCCTCAAAAAAAGACAAATCCATTCCTATAAATTTAGCATCTTTAACTTTTTCCAGAATTAATGGATAAATATCCCTATTCCAAGGCCATCTTCCTATCTTATTTATGCTTTCATCGTCTATTTTTATTATGACTATGCTATCCAAGATCTCTTTATCACCGTAAAGCTTGTCTGTTATAGATGATCTTACATGGGAAAAAGAATTAAAGTAAATCAAAAAGAAAAAAATTAATATCAAAAAAACAAAAATACCAATAGCCTTATAGTCTAATTTCTTCATTTAAAATCATCTTACAAACTTTCTATCTGCTGTTTTGTTTCTTTTATCTTATTTGTAAGGTCAACTACTTTTTGGGTTGACTTAATTTTTACAGGAACTAGTTTTCTCAGTTCTTCTATATCCTTTTCCCCAGAATCTGCCTGCTCGAGAGTTTCCATGACTGTTTCCTCTGTTGTGAATTTATTAATTATAAAAGTGTATTTCTTTACTTCCAATTCCCTCAAATATTTAAGTTCTCTTTCCTGTCTTTCAAGGCTTTGCTTTACCTCAGCCAGTTCCTCTGCTGTTATATCCCTCTTTACAGGAATTCCATCTACTATCTCAACAACTTTCCTTTCCTCAACAACAAAATCAGTGTCAGCAATATTATAATCGACTTCTCCTTCAAATCCAATAAGCTTTCCATTACTAAACTGGAATGCAGTAGATCTTACTGAAGCTACACTTTCAGAGTCTTTAATGGAATATCCTTCAACACCAGAAAGCCTTGTGAATTTATTCCATGACTTTCCTGTCTCCTGTGAAATTTTCGGGTGCTTTAACAATAAATCCTCTAAGGTTGTTTTTGTATTTTCATTCAGGCTTATCAAAACACTTTCGTGAAGTATGATTGTTGCCAGGCCGTTTGAAGTTTCAACAACATCTCCCTGCCTTAATTTAACATTGCCAGTAACTGAATTTCCATTAACCTGAACATATCCTGATTCAATATGCAGCTGGGCATCAACTGTTTTTGACAAAGAGTTGTAAAAATAACCTGCTGTTCCTAAAACACCTATAACTATAATTCCAAGAACAATTAAAATGTATTTTAAAGCCCCCATAATTAACATTTAAGTTAAAGTAATAGTATATAAAGTTAATTATTTGAAAAGATATATTCAATTAAATAAAACAATATAAACTATAGACAGATTATTTTTGTTATGAGAAGAAAATATACTTTTGATACAGGAGATGTAATGTATCATCTTAGTATAAATTCTGCTTTCCCAAATGTTTTATCTGCAGGCAGCCCGGGACGCATAAGAAAGATAGCAGGTTATCTTGATACTGAATATGAATCAATTGAAAGTGAGAGGGGCTTAGTAACAATTCATGGCAGGTATAAGGATATTCCCATAACTGCTTTCTCAACAGGCATGGGTCCTGCAAGTGTTTCAATAACTCTGCCTGAAGTAATTGAGGCATGTGATGATGACAATATGAAAATAATAAGATTAGGGACTTCTGGAGCCCTTCAAAAAAACCTTAACATTGGAGATTTTGTTGCAACAACGTGGGTAGAAAGAGCTGAAACTACATGCGATAAAATAATGTATCCTGGCTATAACGCAGTATCAGATTTTGAAGTCAGAAAAGCGCTTATTGATGCGGCTAGAAAAACAAAAAAGGATTATCAGAATATTTATGAAGGACCAACAAGAGTAACAGATGATATTTACTTTGACGCATTAGAAAGTAAAAGAAAAAACCATGGCGAGGTTCTCGCAGTTTCAATGGAATTCAGTGTTTATTGCGCCCTTAGAGACAGGTACAATAGAGATGATAACAGGAATATAAAAGTTGGAAATCTATTAACAATAAGTGATAATTTAGTTAAAGAAGCTGAACATGTTGACATGACAAAATTTAAAAAAATGCAGGAAGAAATTGAAGATGCTCATATTAAAGCAGGTTTAGAAGCTTTGGCTTCTTTAAGGAAAATATGCTTATGAAGATACTTTAATTAAATTCTCGACTTGTATACTTTTCAGAATTTCTGGATTTCTTTCCCTAACAAACAATAACTCAACACCAATTACATTTCCGGATTTATCAAAATCAATTATTGTATTGTCATCAATCTCTTTTGTATGATCAATTTCTCCTTCTCTAAGAGTGATATACATTGCATCTGCGTCTGGATTATATCTTATCTTCATCTTATAAGAAGAAATAGGTAATAACCTTTATAAACTTTTACTTGATATAAATTACTTTTAGTGTTTTTCCATTAAGTTTTTTGGTGACATAATATTTTATTCCAAGATGTTTAGTTTCATCAGGAGATTTTATTGTTTCTTCAACCCATTCCTTTATTAATTTCCTTTATTTCATTTGTTTCATAGCATGTAAAGTATAATGGATTTCCATTGATTACAATATCACTTCCATCAAATCACTTAAGTTCAACTCTAAAGCAACTACTGGAAGCTCCAAATCCCAATTGCTTATAACTTGCGGATGAATCTCCCCAATATAGGCAACATTCTTTCCCTTTACATTAACTCTTCCAACTCTTCCATCAATAAAACTTCCATGCTTAACTTTTTCAATCTTATAATCTAAAGCTAAATTATTAAATAAGCTGTCCAATACCTGCTTGATTTCAGTAAAATCAGCTTTGTTATGTGCAATCAAAACTCCTAATCTTGTAAATTCTTTAATTGAGGTCTCTTCTTTGTCATCATCTTTGAAGCATGCTCCAATCTCAAAAATCTTCTGTGGATACTCATTATGTTTGTTCTTGCTTAAAACATCCATCAGATTAGGAATCATCCAATTTCTCAAAATGCTGTAATCTACATTCAAACTATTTCTTAAAGCAACAAATTTAGTATCATTATTCATTTTTTCATTTGTATTAGCTTCATTAGTAAGATGATAAGTATTGACTTCCAGAAAGCCTAATCCAACCATTGTGTCAACTATTTTTTTATAAAAAACAGATTCTTCACTTTCCTCTCCTATTGTGCTGACATTTGGAATTTGCTCTACAAAATTTTCATAGCCATGTGCGATTGCAACTTCCTCCACTAAGTCAATAGGATGCAATATATCAACCCTATATCTTGGGATTAATGCGCAATCATCTTCATAATCTAATCCCATCTTTTTCAAAAATACTTTCATCTCCCTTGTCCCTAATTTCAAGCCAAGCAGCTTATTTACATAAGAAACGTCTAATTTCATTTTGATAGGTCTTAAATTAGGGCTGACTAACCTTTCCTTGCCATACAAGACATCCATTGAATAAATCTCCCCGCCCATATCTGCAAAGGTGGTTACTATTATATTTAGGCATTGCTGCAGTGCATTTAAGTCAGTTCCAGTAGCCTCAATGAAAACATCTTTTGTTGTTTCATCAACCTTGCCAAGCAAATGGGAATTTATTATTGGAGGCATTGACATTATATTTCCATCATTATCAACGAAAACAGGATATTTTTCTTCATTTTCCAAAACATGCCTGTATTTTTTTCCAGTAGGATGCTGTTCCAAAATTTCCCTTCCTGTCATTTCTTTATTGCTTTCTAAAGGTCTGAATTTAATCTTGTCTAAGCTTTCAGATGTAAACTTTATAGGCATTGCTATCTTATCAAGAGGATAAACTCCAATCCCTCCTTTTTTCCTGTCTCTCAGATGAGTTAGATGCAACTTCTCCTGCAGCTGTATTATTTCCCTGATTTTCTCATCATCAAACTCTAAACCTTTAACAATAGCTGTAACAGCATAAGGCCAGCTCTTTAGCTCTTTCTCAACCTTGCAGTTATGATTAGATCTTTTAACTTCATATTTTCTTAATCCTGTTTCTATCCCTAAAAAAGAGCTTAAAGCCCTTGCAAAGCCCTCTTCTGACAGCATATCTGGCCTGTTTGGAAATACTTCAACAACGATTTCATTTTTTTCTATTTTACTAAGGTCAGTCCCCAGCATAGGAATTTTTTCCTCTAATTCTTTGTCAGAAATCTTTTTATTGAGAAGCTTCAATAAGTAATTTTTATTTAAAGTTATTGTTGGCATTTTACATCCATACCTTCATGTCTCTTAACTGCTTTAAATCATTTTCATAAATCTCTTTCAAATTTTTGATGTTATAGTAATTTGTGATTGATCTCTCTAACCCTTGTCCCCATGCTAATACAGGAATGTCTTTTCCTAACAAAGGCTGAACTACTTCTGGCCTGAAAATTCCAGCTCCCCCAAGTTCAATCCATTTTTTATGCACTTTATCATAAACTGTAACTTCAAGACCCATCTCAACATAAGGGAAATAAGCAGGCCTTACCTTTACATCTTCGTATCCCAATTTTTTGTAATATTGTTTTAGGTACCCAAGCAAATGCTTGAAGTTTGCATCAGGATCAACAACTATTCCTTCAACCTGATAAAACTCAAACAAATGGCTCCAGTCAACAGTCTCATTCCTGAATACTTTTCCAACTGAGAAAAATTTTGCAGGCATGTCTTTCAATTCAGACAAGGTTTTTGCTGACAAGCATGTTGTATGTGTTCTCATCACTAATTTCATCGCTTCTTTAGGATTCCATTTATATCCCCATCCCAGACTTCCAGTATTTCCTCCAGTTTCATGCACAGCCTTGACTCTATTTGTTATTCTTTCATCTTTTGGAAGTTTCCCATTAAGCAACTCAATAAAAAAGGTGTCATGCAGTTCTCTTGCTGGATGGTCCTGTGCTGTAAACAAGGAATCAAAATTCCAGAAAGATGTCTGTATATAATTTCCAGTCATCTCTTTAAAGCCCATTTCAAGCCAGACTTTTTTAATATAATCGGCAGCCTGATTCACAAAATGCCTCTTGCCAGGATAAATTCTTGGAGCAAAGCTTTCTAAGTTATAGCTTCTGAATTTTTTCTTTACCCATGTTTTGTTTAATATAACTTCTTTTGTAACTTCTTCAATCAAATCTTTTTCAAGCTTAACCTTGCTTAACTCTTCCCCAAAATCAGTTAGCTCTATTGTCCTTTGCTTCCTCAAATCAACAGAAACAAGCTCTTTTCTCTTTCTCAAATCATTAAGAACTAATTTATCATCCTCTTTTAGCTTAGAAGTATCCAAAGGGAGTTTCTTGATAAATATTTCCTCAAAAGTCTCTTTTTTCTTTAATTTCTTTCCAGAAGCTGTTAAGCTGACTACTTTGTTATTTATCTCAATATTATTTCTTTTTTTCAGCAATCCGATTCCAACGTTGAATTCTTCTTTGGTAATGCCTGCCTGTTTTTCAATATCATCAAGAGTTAAATCCTTGTCAAGTATATTTAGAATTCTTCTTTCTGGAAGACCTTTTTCAAGTGATTCTTTGCCATTCTTTCCTAGGCTGACAACCTCTTTGTCCTCTTCTCTTATCACCAAAGCTTTTTTAGCTTCAAGCCATTGCAAAGCCCTAAGAACATTTACCTCTTTTAATTCAGACTTCTGGACCAATTCATTAAAATCATTGCTTTTTTTTAATAAAGGCACTATGGCTCTTTCCAATGGATGCAAGCTGTTAGCTAATTCCTCAATATCCATGAATTCTTGTTATTTTTGCAGTTTTAAAAAGGTTTCTAACTTCACTATATAAGGGTAGTTCTGCAAATTTTAAAAACTCCAGAATTTTCCACATTTTATGTTAGATGCATTCATTGATTTGAGAAACTGGCAGAAAATACAGGACAAGTTCTCTAAGCATATAGACAAGCCTGTATCTTTGATAGATGAAAATGGGGAAGTAAAAGTATTAAGCAATAAATTTCCCCTGTTCTGCGAGACTGTTATGAATAAAAACAAGGCTTTGTGTGATATGTGCAGGGCAGATAATTTTCAGAAATTAAAAGAAAGCAAAAACCAAATAAGATTTTATAAATGCCATGCAGGATTATTGAACATAATGGTTCCTGTAGAAATAGAAGGCAAAAAAGTTGGCGCTTTAAACATAAGCTCTATTTCGCAGGGAATGCCTGATGACAAAGTTTTTTCAGATTTAAAGAGAAGAACAAATGTTATGGAAAATGACTTAAAAGATCTCTATTCTGATATAAAAAGAAGCAATGTTGACAGTTTAAAGTATCTTGGGGCAGGAATTTATACTTTATCTGAGACTGTCCCTCAATTAGAGTATGAAAGTCGTGTAAAGGATATAAAATTCAGGGAAATGTCTTTACTGCATAAATTAAGCACAATTTTGAGCTTAAGCTTGGAGTTAGACTCTATTTTGGATTTCAGTGTTAAATTCCTAAAAGACAGCTTTAAAATAAACAGGTGTGGTATAATTATTTTTGACCAGGCTCAGAAAGCAACTGATAAAAATCATGAATTGGATTTAAAGCTTGCTGGAGACGTTAAAAAAACAGGAAATAGCCTGATAATAAACAATGCTGACAAGACAGAAGAATACAGTCTTTACAGGTCAAAAAAGATTATTGCCTTTCCTCTTGAATTCAAGAATAATATTCTTGGAGCTTTGATTTTCGGTGCAGATGATTATAATCTTGATGACAATGAGAAAAAATTCCTATCAACAATAATCCAGCAGCTGAATCTTTCAATTGAAAACTGCATTTTATACAAAAATATAGAAAACCAGGCCATAACAGACCCTTTAACTCAGGTATACAACAGAAGATATTTTATGGAAGTTTTTGACAGGGAACTGGAAAGGACAAAAAGGAATGATAGAGAATTAAGCGTTATTATTTTAGACATAGATCATTTTAAGGCTTATAATGATAATTATGGCCATTTGGGCGGTGATGAATTATTAAGGGAGATTGTCAAAGTAGTTAAAGAAAACTTAAGGGTTCCTGATACCTTGGCAAGATACGGCGGAGAAGAGTTTGTTATTCTGCTTCCTGAAACAAACCAGTATCAGGCTCTGCATGTGGCAGAAAGAATAAGGAAGAATGTTGAAGATTATAATTTCAACAATAACACAAAAGTAACTGTAAGCTTGGGAATATGCACAAGCAATTGTAAGTCTTATGACTGTTTGAAAATTCTTGGTCAGGCAGATAGAATGCTTTACAAATCCAAAAACGAGGGTAGAAATAAAATATTTAACAATGTTTTATAAATTTATTTTATTCTTTTATAAATTTCGCCAAATCTTTTTTTACAATGACCAAAAACTCTTGATAATTCCCCATCATTCATTCTGTCAATATATCTTAAAAATCTTCTTACAGCAATATCATTAACATCTCCATCTTGTTTATCAACTTTTTTTTCTTCTGCAGGAGTTAAAGCTAATCCAGATTGTGTTATAACATACTCACCATTAAGGGGCTGTATATTAATTTTATAATCAATGACTACCTCTGCCTCATTAGGAACTTTTTTTGCTAACCTTTCCTTAAGTTTCAAATCTCCTTCAGGGTTAGAAGCAAAAAAAACATCATCTACTTGAAGAATTTCAAATAATTGGTCTCTATTTCCTAAAAACCTTGAATGTTCTGCAGGAGTTCTGCTTAAAATTTTGTTAACATCAATAGCCATTTTGACCTCTTTATGAAAAAGAAAAAATTATTTTGCCCTCACCTTATCATATTTTGGCAATGAGTTCCAGCTTGTATTGAACAAAGACTCTAAAGCTGATGCAAAAAATGGTGTGTTTACCCATATACCGACATCATAGTTTTCATGGACTTCCTTGTCATCAACAACCATGAACAAAACATTTCTGCTGTCTATGAGCGCATATCTTGCACTAAGCTTATCCATATGCCTTACATCAGCAACTTCTGCCAGGCTTTTAGCTGCTTTTAATGAGGTCTTTGTTATTGGAGCTACTATTTTTATTCCAACTCCCTTTTCCTTCATTTTTCTTAATGCAGTCTTTAGGTAGTCATTCTTTCTTACTAATCCTTCTGCTGTAGTTGCTATAATAATACTCTTTTTTGCATTTTTGACCATAGCATCTAAGTGGCTGTAAATTGTGTCTCTTCCTTTGAATGCTCCGCTTAATTCAGAAGGCTCTATGAATTCAATTCCTTGCTTGTATAATAATTGCAGTTCAGAAAATATAGTGTCTGTTTTTATTTTGTCCAATGTATCTAATTGCTTTGTAGCATCTATCTGGACTTTTTTCTTCATTCTTTTCATAATTTCATCAGGAGGAACAGCCAGATACTGTATTGGCTTTCCCAATTTCATTACAATAAAGCCTTTCTTTTCAAGGCTTTCCAGAACATCATAACTTCTGCTTCTCGGTACTTCTGATATATTGCTTAACTCTCCTGCTGTGCTAACACCTCTTGATAATAAGGCAGTCCAAACCTTTACTTCATAAATATTTAGATTGAATGTCTGCCTTAGCTTGCTTAGGAAATCTTCCTTGACTATCATTTTTAATTTGCTCCGTTGCGTGTCTCCCTCTGTTATTTACCACTAAACAATAATAATAACCCCTATATAAAGCTTTCTCTTATTATACTACCTATTGGTAACTAAAAAATATTGAATTCAATAAAGTTTAAATAGGTTTAGTTCTCATTAATATTATGAAAACAGAAACTATAGAGGATAAAATCATTGGAGAAAATACTGGAAAACTTCTTGAAGAGCGAAGAGAATCTAAAAGGCTGGGAGCAACTTGTCTTGTCTTTGGAGGGATTAATACATTAATAAGCTTCCATCCTGCGCTATCTGGCAGCACTCTATTTTACACAGCAATAATTCCTGCTTCAATCGGATTTTTATCTTATTCTTATGCTCATGATCTAAATGATTATATTAGACAGAAATTCCCTAAATTGCTTGATTAGCTTCTTTTTTTATTGGCTCTACTTTCATTATTACATAGCCTAAGTTAAGTGGCTTATTAAAAGTTCCTTCTGCCTCAATAGGTATTCTTCCGCTTTCATTGATGGCATTTTCCAAATCGTCATAAAATATCTGCGACTCTCTGTTAAAGTCTTCATCTGTAAAATTTACAGGAAGTGCTTTATTTCTCACTCCAATATATGCAAAATATCCATCCAAATCCGGCATTGGTCTAAATGAGTCTGAAATTTTATCTAATCCGTTAAAAAGATGAAAATAAACACCATCATCGCCTCTTCCAATAACCGAATCATTTTCTGGGCACCCTGCGCATAAATGGTCAAAATCCTCTCTTGATAAAATTAATTCAATTAATTCATAAACTCTTTTTATGTCTTCAATATATTTTTTGACTATCATTGCTGAATAAAAGTCTCTTCCTGTTTATTAATATTATGGAAAAGGTATGTGCTTATGGTCATCTTTTCTGATATTTTCCTCCAAAGAATATATCAGTTCAATTTCGCCATCACCAGTTATTAGTATTGCCTTTTTGGATATTATTGTTCTTAAGTCTAAAGAGGATATCTTTTGCACCTCTCCCAAAGTCTTATTGCCATCCATAATCAAAGGATATCTTAAAAGATTATTGCATCCTACTCCGAGAGATATTTGGTCTCCAAAATAAAAATTCAATTTAAGATTATTTCTTATATAATATGTTAGCTTAGGAAACTCATTTTCCAGCCTGGTTTGTATTCTCTGCTTAAACCTTTCCATAATAAAGAAAACCATCTGCAGTTTATATACTTTTATTAACTAAAACAGCTATATTATTTTTCAAGAATTATTACATTCCCTCTTCCTTTTTTAATCCTTTTAACTTTTTTATTATGTTCTAATTCAGTAACCATTAAACTAATTTTAGCCTCGCTCAAGCCAAACTTTTTCCTGATATCTTTTTGAGTTGTCCTTCCGCCTTGTTCCTTGATAAACTTAACAACCTGATTTAAATCACTTTCTTCTTCAATTTTTTGTTCTTCTTTAGTCTCTTCCTTTTCTTCTTTCTTAGCTTCTTTGGGCTTAAATTTCCAGTATAATATTCCAGCTGTTATTAACGAAACCAGGACTATGATTATAACAATAAGCCAGACATTAATTCCTTTTTCAAATCCCTCTACACTTATTCCAATATCCTTTATTTCTTCATCTTCAGGAAATAATATTAAGTCTAATGTGAATTCTCCTTCCTCATCAATTTCAACAATCTCACTTGCTTTTCCTTTTTCTCCTTCAGCTTCCAGTAGATAAGAGCCTTCGCTCAATGTAAAGCTGTAACTTCCATCTTTAACAACCATGTTTTGCTTGGGAGTGCTGTTGACGCTGACAATAATATCATTAACTTTTTTCAGGCTTAAATCGTAAACATCACCCTGAATTGTTGCAGCAGACACAAAACTGGCAAAAATTACTGCATAAAGCATCATTAACCATAAAAATCTCATAACGCTTTCTTTAGGCTAAAAAGATATAAAAGCCTTTCTATAAAGCCAAAAAAGCCCATTTCAGCCTTTGTAAAGCTTCATAAAGTTTCATTAATCCTGATTTTAAGCTTCATTAAAGTATGTATATAAACAAACTCATCCATAATACTTCTATGAAATTAAATAATTATTTAACTTCATTGATAAAAAATAAAAAAGAAGGTTATAAACTGCTGGGGCCATCTGCTGGGTTCAACACCTCTTTTCCCTCATTTGGTTCCAGTATTATAATAACAGGGAGGAAAAATGGATAGGCAAAATATAACTCAAAGTGTACTTCATTGCATTAAAAATAATTATCCTAGAAAGATTGTAGAAGAGCTTGAAAGCCTAATAAATACAGAAGGGCAATCAATAGCTCAAGATACTAATTTATTATATTCCAAATTAAAAGAAATAAGAGATAGGCATAGAATTTCATCTTCATATTATACTATGGGAGGTATATAAAAATGAAAAAACTATTTGCAGTATTGGTTTTAGCGCTTTTAGTAATGAGTGCTGTGCCAGTATTTGCTCAGGAAACTGAAGTATCAGCAGATTCAGAAACATCTGTTGAAAACTCAGATGAGACAAAAGTAGAGTCTGAGACTGAAGTTAGAACAGAAACAACATCTGAAGAAACAAAAGAAGAAACTGAAGTTAAAGACGGTGAGAGAAGAACAAGACTAAGAGAAGAAATGAAAGACGGAGCTGGTGAAAGATTAAATCTTGAAATAAGAGAAAGGGTAAGAGACATCTCAGCTAAAGACTTTGAAGCTATAAGGGCTCACCATGAAGCTAAATTAAGAATAGCTTTAGAAAGATGTAGCGAAAACTCTGAATGTAAAGTAGATCTTGAAAAAAGGCTGGCTTTGGTTGCTAGATTGTCTGACAAAGATGCTGAAAGACTAAAAAGGCATTTAGATTCTAGTGAAGAGGTTAGAGAAGAAATTGAATCCTTAAAGAAACACAGGGAATTAAAGGAATTTGATGAAGAAGGAAAAGCAAGGCATTTGGCTGCAGCAAGATTAAGGGAAGCTAAAGCTAAGCATGAAAGATTAGAAAAGGAATTTGATGAAGCTAAAGAAAGGATAAAAGATGCAAGAGATAGGTTAAGAGACGCTTCTGATGAGGAAAAAGTAGAGCATGGAAAAGAGTATCTTAGCCATGTTTTGGATGCTGTTGAAGACCACTTGAACAAGATCTTGGCAAAACTAGATGAAAGTGAGCACCTTACAGAAGAGCAGGTTGCAGAAATAAAAGCTGATGTTAATGTAAGATTGAAAGCAGCAGCAGATTTAAGGGTTAGAGCTGAGGCAGCAACTACAAGAGACGAGCTAAAAGACTTAGCTTCTGAAGCTAAAGACTTAGTTAAAGATGTAAAGGAACATACAAAAAAAGCTTCTGGAAGAATTTTAACCCACAGATTCGGAGGCATAATTGTCCAGAGCAAGCATCTTGCAGAAAAATTGGAAAAAACATTGGCAAGAATGGCTGAGCATGGACTAGACACTTCAAAAGCAGAGCCATTGGTGGATGAGTTTCATTCATTAATAGACTCTGCACAGAAAAACTTCGAAGATGCCTTGGCTAAATTTAAAGCTGATGAAACAGAAGCTGCCAGAGAATCTATGGAAAAGGCTAAAAATGACTTGAAAGAAGCAAGAAACACCTTGAGAGAAATAACTAAAGAAATAAAGGCTCAGGGTAGAGATGCAGCAGAATCTCTGGAAGAAGAGACTGAAGAAGATGAAATTGAAGTAGAAATAGAAGATGGCATAGCAAAAGTAGAAGTCGAAGTAGGTGACATCGAAATGGAATTCGAACTTGAAACAACAAATGAAGATGATATCATTGCAGAAATTGTTGCTCGGACAGGCTTAAGTGAAGAGCGTGTGCGTGGAATAGTTGAGTTTGAATTTGAAGACGAGTCTGAGGAAGAATCTGAAGAGGATGAGGAATAATCCTCTTTTTTTCTTTTTTTTATTTTAGTAATTACTTAGCTTTCTGAAGTTTGAATTATTTTTCTCATTTCATTCAAGGGATTTTTCCCTTGAATTTTGAGTGTTTCTATAACACTCAATAAAACTCCTAGAATATCTACTCCTTTTTTACTTCTATTCCCATTGCTTATTTTTCTTATAATAACTCTAAATAAATTTTCTCTATGAAATTTGCAAACACTTTTTACAAACTTTCTTACTTCAGAATGTTTGTATCTTTTTTCTGCAATCAAATCTATCTTATGAAACAAGTCATTGACTTGTTTTTTGTTTGCATAATGTTCGTATTTATCAGCTTCTTTAAAAATAGTCTTGAATCTTTTGTGAATATACTCTGCTTCTTCATAATGTTCTGCAAGATCTTTTGTATTCCGCAAAAGATGCGCCCAGCAGAGCTGTAATGAGCATCCACTTTTTTTCGCTAAAACATTATAGGCCATATACCTATCATTTATAATTGTTTTATTCTTTTGGTCTCTGAAAAAATTTACTGGAACATTGCTGCTTCTTTTCTTATTGATTATATAAATTGCAGCTTCACTATTGATAAAAAGCCATAACCAGTGACTTTTTCCGTTTATTCTCCAGCCAGTTTCATCAGAATGTTTTACTGCCGCTTCTCTTATCTTTTGCTGTAATTTTTTGTAATGCAATCCAAATGCTTGAGCTACTTGCTCAAGCATTTTGTAAATTTCTCCATCACTAATTATTAGACCATATTGTGCTTGAAGCATTTGTATTATTTTCTGGCTTGGCAAAGCCAAGCCTATTTTCATGAATGAAACTAACAACATTACTCTTAATCCATATCTTGAATTTGGAAGGGCATCTTCAACATCTTTTTCCACAATCTTTTTACAATTTCTACAGTATTTTCTTTCAATTTCATATTTTGTTATTATAGTCTCTGTTGGTTCTGGTATGTCTTCAACAAATCTTTCTCTTACTTCTTGCACTTTGCTAATATCTTTGCCTTGACATTCTGGACATTTGTCCAGAATTACTTTTTTGATAAAATTAATTCTTTCTGGGATTTTTCTAGAATAGCCTTTATGCCCTATTTTTTGTCCAGAAGTTTTATGCCTTTTTTTTATTTCTTCTTTAATAAAATATGGAAGCTTTTTGTCTAGAATTGAACACTCATGTTTATGTTCTTCGTATTCTTCTTCTATTTTTTTAAGACGCTGATTTTCTTTTCGCAGTTTTAAAATTTCTTTCTCAAGTTCTTTTATTTTATCTTTGTTGTCCATTATTCTATAAGTATTATTTTCACCTTTTTTCCTATCCATTCAATAGGAACATAAACACGCCCACTATTCCCGCTTTGGTTTACAAATTTTTCTAACATTTCAAAACCAGTTAGTTCTATTTTTGTCTCTTTTCTCATTAGCTACAAAGTAGCTAATAAGGTATAAATAGATTTCGCTTCTGTAGAATATACTTTTAATTAACTTCAGAAAGCTAAGTAATTACTTATTTTAAAAAGGTTTAAATATGACTAATTGTCATTAAATTGCATAATAGGGGGTTTTAAAGATGAAAAAACTGACTATATGTTTAATAGCTGTCTTGCTTATTGCTTTAGTTGTATTGGCTGGATGTAAGCCTGCTACAACTGGAGGAGAAGAAGGCAAGGGCTCCAGACAGACTTCAGAGCCGTCTGACAGCAATTCTGAATTGCAAGAGGATATAGACACTTCAGAACTGGATGATTTAAGTGTTGATGAGTCTTTATTTTAATTTTTTTATTTTATTATTCTCAAATTAGAAAACTTAATATTAAGTATAATCAAAAAGTTTAAAAGTCTTCTGTGATTTTTTAATGGAATGTCAATTCTTAGTCTGGATGAAGTTAACATGGAAATCATACATAGCAGATTTGATAGAGTTGAAAATGGTTTTCACGAAGTTGATTTAGGTTTTCCAGATATAGGAAAAGAATGGAGTTTTAGAGAACAAAATGAAATTCATCCTCAAGACTGGGCTGCTATTTCAAGACAGGTTTCTGGTGATTATAAAACGAGAGATAAGTATCAAGGTAAAATATATGATTTGATTCTTGTCAGCGCAAGTTTAAGCGACAGAATTATTGGACGAACTGCTAATTGTTACTCAAACGCTTATAATAGAAAATGAGCCTATCAATTCGAATGAATGAAAGAAAAACCTTTGTTTAACGATTTAAAAAATAAACTAGGCTTTATAAACAAACTTATCTATTAATTTGCTAGCTTTCTCCCTTCTTTCCTGATGCCCTTTTAGAAATTTATTTATCGTTTCTATTGTAATCTGCTTTAGCTCACTTGTCAATAATTTTCCAGACTTGTAATCCTTGTAAATCTTTTCGACTTTCCTGTCATCTTCCTCAAAAAAATTCAATAACTGGTATGAAACATCAATATCAGGATTTCCCCCTTTTTTTCTGTGCTCATCTAAAGTAGCCTGTCCTCCTGAAAAAGCATATTTCTTAATCTTAT
>JAGVZH010000015.1:17151-20643 GCA_018302745.1 Candidatus Woesearchaeota archaeon | reverse complement strand
CCAGCTCCATTCATCTCCCTTAAGATGAGGCATCCACTCTATAGCAAACATATAAATTAAATTTCTCTTTGCATCCATGTCTTCTAACTGGTCTAAGGTATAAAAATGGATATTACTTTTTTCAGTATCTAAAATAGCAAAAGTTTGTGCCAGTCCATAATAAAGACCAATTCCTCCTGGATTAATAAAATACATTAATCTGTCATCTAAAGGTATGTTCTTTCTCATGGGAATACTATCAATTTTTACATCAATCTCACCTATAGTTTCGTCTCTACAATCATAAGAGAAAATACCTGCTTGATGAGAATGTCCAAATAGAATAAATTTTGAATCAGGACGGTTTTGTGATATATATTTAGCTTCTTCTTTTATATCATCCTTAGTCTTTAATCTTTTTCCTGGATTCGCAAGAGATGAATGAAAGAACAGCAGATCCTCTAGACTTTGGCTAATAGGCAATTGTCTGAGAAAATCCAAATTTTCCTGATTGATTCTGTATTCACCTTCATCTTTTATTTTTTCTTCATGATTTCCTTTTACGCATCTTATAGAATGCAAGCCTCTAACACTATCAATTACTCTATTATCACTATAATTATTTCCTCTATTGATTATATCTCCCAGGCAAATGACATAATCTTTTTTAAGAAGAGGATAAGTCTGATTAATACATCTATTGAAGATATTTATTGCTTCTAAATTTCCCTGTATATCTGAAAATATTACATATCTCATATTTAGGAATTAATCTTGATTACCAATACTATTTCTAAAACTTTCTATCTCTTTATAATGCTCTTCTACCAATTTCCACTGGCTTGAACCTACATAATGCTTTTTAACTATCTCTGCTTTATCTTCTGCTTTTGTCAAATAATAGTTAGTATCTGATATGTCTCTATCTTCTTTTTTTCTACATTCTAATTGTACCTTATGATAATCTTTTGCTTTCTCCAAGTAACATTTGCTGAGATAAAAGAATATCTCAGGTAATAATTCCCTGTCATTCCCCACCATATCATCTGCTGAAAAAGTTTGTGGATTCTTATCATAAATTATATCTTTAAGCGTTAATAATATGCTCATAAAATGTCTTAAACCTTTATATGCTATTCTTTCTTTATATAGTTGAAACAGATTTTTTCCAAGATTAAGAAGGGCAAAAGATGATTGGAATTTTGCACCATATGGAATACCATTTGTATCAAATTCATTTACTTCTATAGCTTTAATCTCATCCTTAATTTCTTTCTCTAATCTGCTCCCTTCAGAATAATGTCTGGCATAGGCCAATACAGTAAGCAGATTATCTCTGGCATCATCCATTTTATAATTATAAATTACTTTCTGCCTTTAAACCTTTCTATATTTAATTACTTATAAGGAATTAATTTTTTAGCTATTATCAAGCATGTTTCTTATTTCTTCTGCTCTTTTATAATAAATTTCAACCTCTGCTATATCAGAATATGTTGTAACTATCTCTTTATTAGCTTCTGCAAGCCCTAAGTGAAAATAAACATCTCCCCTATCATTTTTTCTGCATGCCATATGGGCTTTTTCCAGATGAGCTTTGCTAAGATAAAATAAAGTTCTTACTAACAATTCCTTATCATTATCAGCTAAACTATCAAGCAATACTCTTCTTGAATTTTGTAAACTGAGAATATCTTTAACCTTTGATAATGCCTCAATGCTGTCATTCAAGATGTTCTCATTAACCTGCCTCTTAATAAGATAATTATCCATAAACAAGGAGTAAAGGCTCTCTCCTAATGAGAAATAAGCCTGCTTATCTGTTATATCTAACTCTATTTTATTGCTAGCATCATTAATTTTTCCTTGAAGACCTATCATCTCTGCAAAGTCTTTTTCAGAAAATCTTTTGCTTTCAAATCCGATTTTTTCTGCAAAATTACTCACATATTCTCTTGCACGATTTAGTAAAGGATATGTATTTTCCATGAATTACTCCATAAAAATATGATCTTGAAAGACTTTTATAAAGGTTTCTATTTTTTAATTACTTATAAGTGATTAATAATCTGTTGCCTTTTATGATCTAAAAATTCTTTCATCTTATCTAAACGTTTATAATGATATTTAACCTCTTTACTCTTTAGCGGAAAAGAATCATAGTAAGTTACTAAATCCCTATTGTCTTCTGATAAGGATAGGTATAAACAAGCATTACCTATATCCATATTTTGCTTTCTCATCTCAATAAAAGCTTTTTCAAGATAAGCCTGACTAAGAATAAACAAAGTTTGTGGCAATAAAGAAAGATCTTTACCGATGAATCTTGTTATTGTTAATTTTTGGGGATTTTCCAGATGAACTATCTCCTTTACATTTAACAACGCCCTAATAGAATCGTTCAGAATATCTTCATCAACATCCCTGTTTATCAAAGAATTTTCTCTAAACAAAGAATAAAGGCTCTCTCCTAATGAGAAATAAGCTTCTGGGTCCAGAAAATCTAAATTTATGCGTCTGGCAGAATTCTTGATTTTTTCTTCCAAACTTATCATATCTTTAAAGTCTTTTTCATAGAATCTTTTTTGTTTTAACCTAATTCTTTCTGTAAAATCTCTAGCATATTCTCTTGCACGATTTAGTAAAGGATATGTATTTTCCATGTAATCCCACCAAAGTCAGCACATTAATAATGTCTATTTATAGAAGACTTACTATAATATTAAACTTACTATTGACTTTAAAGTGATTAGAAATAGTTTTATAGTCTGTAATTTTACAAAAATCATGGCTTATGAGCTTGAAAAGGAATTGAGGAATACTGTTAAAGAAGCTTACAAAAGAGGATTTATAGAAGAGGAAATAAGGTATGAGCTTCGTAAAAAAGGACTTTCTTTAAATTTAATCAATAAAATATTAACAGAAGTAAAGCCAAAAATAACAATAAAAACAATTTTCTTTATTTTAGCAATAATCTTGATTATACTTGGATTGATAATAGCTATAACTTTTATTAAACCAGGAGTAAAGGCATGCACCAGTTCGGAATGTTTTATTAAAAAAGCAAATAGCTGTGAAGAAGCTACTTTTTCTCAGGAATTAAAAGGGACTATATTTGATTTTAGAAGCCATAAAGAATGTACAATTACTAAAAGGGTTATTTTAGTTTCAGCACAGGAACCTGAAGAAATTAGAAACAGGCTAGAGGGAACTTCAATGACATGTTATCATCAAAAGAATCAGTTTAATCCTGATTTAGTCAATACCTTATCAAAAGGGATACAAGACTGCAGAGGAGACTTAAAATCAGTTATTGAAATATTGATTGCTTCCTTATAACTTCAAACCTTTTATCTTCTTCATCAAGCTATCATTGTTTTTTTGAAGCCTTTTAATTTGGTAAAACAAGTGCTTTCTTTCTAAGAGCAGAAAGGTTTATATACTATTAGTACATAATTATGTACTATTGGTTCCTATGGTGAGAACATCGCGATATGAGCAAAAAGTACTGAG
>JAGVZH010000015.1:11658-17125 GCA_018302745.1 Candidatus Woesearchaeota archaeon | reverse complement strand
TTTCTTGACCCGCCACTTTAGTGAGAAATATAGCATTAACCAACTGGCAAAGCACATTGGAATGACACCAAAGGGATGCCATAAACTGCTGAAAAAACTTGAGCTGCAAGAAATAGTAATTCCATTAAGGCTTGCGAATGCAGTATTTTATCATCTCAACTTCGCATCAGACCTTGCTCGAAAGAAAGCAGAACTCTCTTTGTTTGAGGACATTAAACTGCCTTATGCTCGCGCCCAAGCAAAGGACTTGGAAAGGCTAAAACCACTTGTGCTTGCAGCAATGCTCTTTGGCTCAGTATTGGAAAAGGGCGAAAAAGCAGGCGACATCGATGTTTTGGTTGTAATTGAAGAAAAAAACTACAAAGCATTCCAAAAAGCACTGGACAAACTCCAAATGCTCAAGACAAAGCACATCCAACCAATTTTTCAAACTTCCAAAGACCTTGTGAACAACCTCAAAAAGCCTGATAAAGTGATTCTTGAAATCCTCAGAACCGGAAAGGTTTTATGGGGACATGATACCATTGTAAACTCAATACATAGGGCAATTAGACAATGACATATGCAGAAAAAAAGCTTAACTGGTGCCTGAAAAAAGCAGAAAAAGAAGGGCGCAAGCATCGCGGACTGCACATAATTGCACAAGACACACGAAAGGCAGATGACTACATAAAGAAAGCAGAACACAACCTTGAAGTCATGCGCTATCTAATCAGCGGCGGATTCAATGACTGGGCAATCAGCGCATCATTTTACGCCCATTATCACTGTCTTTCAGCAATCCTGCAAAAGTTCGGTTATGAAAGCAGGAACCAAGAATGCACATTTGTGGCAATTGAACACTTAATCGAGCAAGGCAAAATCAGCTTGCAAAAGGCAGATTTGTACAAGATATTCGCGAGTGAGAGAAAAAATGAACTGGAAGAAGCAGACATCGTTGACCTGCGAGAAAGATTCCAGTACGGCACAGAAACCTTAATAGAAAAAGAGAGAATTAATGCACTTTTGAAGCAAACTATAAACTTCATTGAGAAAACAAAAGGTATCCTGCAAACCTAAAGACTCTCAATATAGCCAACTATAACTTCAAACTTTTTATTTTCTTAATTAAAGTTTCATTGTTTTTTTGAAGCCTTTTAACAGCATCTTTTAATGCTTTTTTTGGGCTTCCAGAACTGGTTTCTACTGTTAAAACAGGATCTGCTGTCAAAGGATGGGCAATATTATATCCTGCTAATTTCACCTTAGAGTCATTCCAAATCTCTCTTCTTAAAGCATTAAGCAAAGTATGATCTTCATCTTTAATTTCTGCTCTAAGCTTCTCCTTAGTATCTTCCAGAATATTGACTTCCATAGTTTATTATTTAAGTATTGGATTTAAAAAGGTTTTGATTATTTTTTCCCAGGTTTTTCCATGTCATCCAGCATTTTCTTTAATTGATAATCATTTTCATAATGCATGTAATCATCACCATACCTTTCTTTTAAATCTACAAAAAAGTGATGTTCTATTTTATCAGCCCCTTTTCCTTCAAATATTTTATTATAATAATTTACAATCTCATCAGTGTCTTTAAAGCCGTAATTATTATCCTCATTATTAATGCCGATTATTCCTAATTTGTTCTTTTTTTCATAAACATAAACACAATGTCCTTGTCCTTCTTTGCCAAGCATAAAAAGCACTAAAGGCTTAAAGCCATCATCCTGCAATAAAGCTGCTGCTGAAGCTGCTGCTTCTGAACAGTCTATTTTATAACCTTCATGAGATCTTTTAAATGAAGAGTAATTGAATCCATTATCAAGACTATCACTATCTATTGCTCTTTTGACTAACTGCCTTACATATTTTGCAGCTTCTTCAGGAGTTTTGACTTCCTCAATAGCTTTTTTATAAGACATGCCTAAATAATCTGGCTCTTTAGATTTTATTTCTTGTTTATTTGGCATACTAATACAGCCAGCTAATAAAGCTGAAGCTAGAGAAATGCTTCTAAAAAACCTGTTAAATTCTCTTCTTTTTTTCATTAAATCTTCTTTTTCTTGATCTGTTATAAACATTTCTGTTAAAAACCAAACCTTTATATATTAGTTTCTATCTCCTAGTAGTAAAATGATAGGGAAATTGAGAAAGAGGCTTAGGGAAAATGCTCTAGCTATTGCAGTTTCATTAGGAGCAGTAGGATTAACAGGGTGCCATATAGGACCTAATGCAAGAGGGTTAAATGTCACTTATTTCGATAATTATAAGGATACCAGAGGCAATGTCGTTGTTGTTTACAAAAATAGAAGAGATTTAGATAAAGCCCTAAATATAGTAAAAGGATTTGGATGGTTAGATAAAAATGTAGAAATCGTAAAAGTGGAAAATCCTGAAGTCTATTACAAAAGGATTAATGGTGATTTTGACAAATTATCTAAAGAAATGGGATTTAAAATAAGAGACAAAGATGATCCTGTGGTTATTCATAGAGAATTTACAGAAAATGGTGAAAGAATTTTAGGCTGGTACAGGCCTTAATTATTCTGTTTTTTCTGCTTCTAAAGATGTTTCAGTTTCCTCTTCATCAGCAATTTCTTCTGTATCACCCAAAGGAATAGAAGCTTCTCCACTAACCAAAAAACCAAAGGGAGCTAATAATAACTTGAATAAAAATGACAGAAATTTGAAGATAAGTCCAATAATAGGTATATCAGATAAAGCATCTGCAGCACTTATAATTGGATTTGCTGCTTCAACTTTAGATTTTATTTCATAATCTACCTGAGTTGAGTGCCTTATTGTATCAGAAGATAAATCATTTAAAATAATTTGGGTTTTTTTGCAATTTCCGGCTCTAATTCAAATTTAGCTGTTGCAGTGCCTTTGCTTCCATCCCCACCAGGACTAAAACCAACAATAACTTTTCCGCCTTTGAATTCTTATTTCAGTTCAGAACTTGTACATCCTGCTAAGGATGCAGCTAATGTAACCAAGCTTAAAAATCTCTTAATTTTTTTCATTTTACAATTAGTTCGGTCTGTATAAAGCTTTAGTTTCAAATTCTCCACGTCGGTTAATCTCTCTATGGATTATAACAGGATCCTCTTCATCAGATACTTTTAATCCTCTTTCTTTCACCATTTTATCAAATTTTCCGTTAAGCCCTGCATAAGTTTGGTAGTAATCGTCAGGATTTTCAACCCTTACAGCCTCTATATCATTTCCAAGCCATTTGAATGAGCGAATAATCCTGAATGCATCATCCAAATCCTTTCTATTTTTGTATAAAACGATGAGATTGCCTTGTGCAGAGTTATAATCATCCAAATACTCTACATTAAAGCCTCTTGCATTAGGTCCTATATGACATCCTGTTAAAACTGCAGTAGCTAGAAAACCTGCCATTAACCTCTTTCTAAATTCACCTATCATGTTACTACTTATTAATAGATACTATTATATAAAGGTTTCCCTTTGACTTTAAAGAATTACTCATTCTGAAGAGGCTGTTCAGGGATTGTTTCTTCAATACTTCCTTCTGCTATTTCGGCTTCTTCCTCCCCAAAAGGAATTGTTGCCTCTCCGCTTACCAAAAACCCAAATGGTGCAAATAACAATTTAAAGAAAGCTGCTATTAATTCAAATATAAATCCTAAAATAGGTATTTCTGACAATGCTCCAAGAGTATTATCAATTGCTCTGGCTGGACCAAATTTAGACTCAACCTCATAATCTAAGTTAACATTAGTAGAATGATCTTGTGTAAGCTTTGAAATATCATCTGCTATTATTTCAGCAACATCTTGGTCGAGCTGAAAATTAACCTTTGCTGCTTTCGGATCCATCAAAACAAATGCAGAGCCTTTTTCCTTATCATTCACTTTTAAGTCAACAGAAGCTGTGAATGCTTCCTCAACTTTAATCCCTTCATCAACTTTCAAAACACCGCCTTCTTCAACTCTTGCTCCAACTTCAACCTTTTTAACTGAAACTAGTTTACCATTTCTTTCTACAAAATTCTCTCCTTCTACTGACAAGCTTCCAACTTTTACAGAAAGCATATTCTTATTACCTAAAGGAATCTTAACCTCAACCCTTTCTCCATCGTCTACTTTTTTTACCTGGTCCTGAGTCAGCTGAATTAATTTTTGGTTCAACTTAAAAGATTCAGGAGTAACTTGCCTGTCTCTTAAAGCTCTGCTTAATCTGCCCAATTCCTGTCTGTCTGAATCGTAAACTACTTTATCATTTTTTATTTTGTATGTATCTTTTTTACCATAAACTTTTCCATCAGTGCCTTTGCTTAAATGCTCTAAGGTAAACAATTCCCGACCATCAACTCTGGAAAGGGGCTCTACCAAGACGCTTCCAATTCCATTTTCTGTTGCAATGCCTTCTGTTACACCATAAACAAATTTCAGATCTTTTGGAGGATTGATTGGATTAAAAGATACTGATTCTCCAGTCTTTGCATTTTTTACAGAAACTTTGACGCTGTCTTTAACAGCAAATCCAACATGCTTATGCGCAGAATTTATTAAAGCTTGATCACTTATTTTTTTATCTCGGTTGAAAGACTCTTCCAAAAATCCCAATGTATTTGGGTCTCTTATTACCAAATCATTATTGTCCAAATCACTTAGGCTTGCTGTTCCTATTATAATTTTTTTGTTTTCTGCTCCAACAGAAACTTCATAATCCAAGATTATGCTGTCTTTTGGAACATTTCTTGTTACTTCAACATCTAAATCAAAATTCCTGCCCTGATAAGTTCTGTAGCCTTCATTATTGGAAATTGAAAATTCTCCGTCTGGATTTAATTTCAGACTTTTTGTCTTAACACTTCCCTGTATTAATGTTTTAGGCTCTTTTTCATTTAGATTAAAGATTATGCCAACAACTTCTCTCTGGCCAATGTTCCTTATAGTAATATCATTTAAGTTGGAAATATATTCTATGTCACCTACAAAATCAATCTGTATTGATCCTGATGATTCAGAAATTGTTAATTTTCCATCTTTGTTTACCAAATCTATGAAATTTGCATAATCCCTGCTTCCAGGAATTTCATTTTTAATATCTATCTGTTTTTGATAGCTATTTAATCCGTCTTTCTTCTCTTTTATCAAAAATCCATTTTCAGTAACTTCAATATTGTATTTTTCTTCAGGCCATTCCTTAGGATCTATCCTGCTTTTAATAGCAACCTCAAATGTTTCCGGCTCCTTTGGAAAAGCAGCTTTAACCCTAAGTAACTCTCCAGAATATAATTTGCCATCTTTGATGTATAAGGTTCCTTTAACACTGAATTTTACATCTACATCCGGAAATTTTTTCTTAAATGCTTCAACTGCGTTTGGCAGGTTGTTTCCAAAGGATATCTTATTTAAATTATCTCCCTGCAGCCATCCTATTTCTGGAATTTCTGCCTGAGCCCTGTTGTCTATTATTTTGTCTATGTCTATGAAGTTCCATGCTTCGGCA
>JAGVZH010000015.1:0-11647 GCA_018302745.1 Candidatus Woesearchaeota archaeon | reverse complement strand
TAGATCAATATTTTTCCATTCTTTAGGGGGGACTAATGCATAATCTTTTGGATCTATCACAGACCAATCTTCTACTGATACTGGATCATTTTCTAATTGGGCTTTAATAGATTTAATCTCTTTTTGAGTTAATTCTTTATAGTATTCATTATCCTGTGCAATAGAAAGAGTACTAAGTAATATCATCCACATCACCAAAATTGCTAATAATCTTTTCATCTAAACCTCATTCCAAACATAAATGTGTATGACTTATCATCTAATTTTGACTTATCATCCTGAACGCCAATAATGTAATTTGCTTCATCTAAAGGCATAACTAAAAAATTAACATCATAAGATGTTAACGTTGAGAAATGAATTAAATCTGGCTCTCTAACTTGTTCATTAACAACTTCATTAATTATGTTGTGAAGATAACCAATTCTTACAGGAACTTGATATTCAAACTCTTTATAACTTATTTCAACATCTTCCCTTATGGCTTTTATGTCATAGTTAGCATTTACTATTATTTCATTTTCTTTAAAGTTGCTGTCAACAGTTAATTTTCCTTTTTTTAAGCTATATCCGATTACTTCATCCTTAATGCACAAAGGAAAATTGTCAACTAGAAACTGATCAAAGTTTTTTTCCAATAGCCTTAAAGGCAACACAGTATTTTTTCCATCTTCATAGAAATCCCTTATCACAACATGCAACCCTTCTTCCCTGGAAACTTCAATATTTCCGCCCTGTAATCCTATTAAACCTATAGCACTTTTGGAAGTATCTTCTAAACAGGACTGGATGTGGGTTCTAATTGGCTCTGCCCTTGCTGAAAAGACAGCAGGCTCTTGGCTTAATTTGCTAAGAATAATATCCTTTGATATAACATAAGTCAAGCTTGCAACTATTAGAATTATCAAACCAACAACAATAAAAATACTAGCCTGACCTCTTTTTTTCATTAGTTTATTGTCAGAATTAATATATTTAAACCTTACTTAGTATGAAGCATCCTGCCTTGAACCTATAGATAGGCCTTTTGTGGAATTTCTGGGTTTGCTTTATTGAAAATATCAAAGGCATTATTTTGTTTAGCATAAAATTGTTTTCTACTGCTATTTTTTTGATAAAGCCTTCAGACTCTATTTTATGTATAGAGTATATTTTCTTAGAAACTTCCATTGCTTTTTCCAAAAATATCTTATCTGCATGTTTTTTCTGGACTCCAAAAGGAGGATTTTGGATTACTGTGTCTACTTTTTTTTTAAAATCAGAGATATTTTTATTTTGAATTGTAAATTTTCCAATACTATATCCTTTTTTTATGTTATTTATATTTTCTTTTGCAATTTTCAAAATCTTCTCATCGATATCAACAAAATAAACTTTTTTTGCACCTAAAAGCAAAGCGCCTATTCCAAAATATCCAGGACCGCAGGCTGCATCAAGAATAACTTTATTTTCAATATCTGCATTAAGGCAAGCAGTCCATAGAACTTCTGCAGATATCTCAGAAGGCGTGGAGTACTGCTCAAGTTCAACATCATAAGATTCAAAATCCTTCAGCTTTGAAAGAATTAAAGCCAGTTCTTTTTTATTCTTCATCTTTTAGTTTAATTATATCACCGATTGTTAATCCGCCGTCCCTGAAATTAATATTATCCTCTGGCTTTTTCTCCTCTTTATATGACTCTATTATCTTTATTTCACATAATCTTTCTATTTTTTTAGCTAATTCCAGAGTTGGCATCAAGTGCTCTGACTCTATTTTATTTATCACAGACTCTTTCTCAGATAATTTAAAGGCAAATTCTTTTTGGTTCAAGCCTGCCCATGTCCTTGCATCTTTTACTTTCTTCCCATAGCCTTCAGGAATTATTTCAACTGTTTCATTGTATATCTGAGGCTTTCTTGCTTTAGGCACTTCAGGCTCTTCAATATTAGTTTTTATAACTTTGCCAAAGGTTGAGCAAGAGCCGCAAACCAGTAATTCAGTGTTTTCTATTTTAGTCCTTGACAGCAAAGATTCCCTTCCGCACATCTCACAGAATGCCATTCATCTCACCAGTTATTTTGATTCAATTATAATTTTATCTTTTTCCGGATATATATACACTTCTTCACTATTTTTCAATTTTAAGTATTTTACTATTTTTTTCGGTATTCTGACAGCTAGTGAATTTCCTGTTTTGGTTATTTTTGTAGTGGCTCCTAATCCCCATATGCCTTTTTTCTTTGCCATTTCTTCAATTTTCTTGATTATGCTTGAACCTGTAAATATCTCACTGCAAAAAGTGCATTTTTCTGCAGGATATGTTCCCAAGTCTACTCCGAACATTACATGTTTTTCTTTAACTAGTTTCAGTTTTCCTTTCCCACATAAAGGGCATTTATTCATAATTCACCACCTTGGTTTTACAGTGATTACATAATGTACATTTCCAACTTTTTTATAAACAACTGCAAAGTATCCATGCTCTGCTATAATCTTGTTTGGCTTTTGTATATACTTATTGCCACTTTTTATTGCCTTTTCGATTTCTGCCATGCTTATTCCGCGTTCAATCATTTTCCTTTCGGCATACTTAGTTAACTTAATAAACAATAATAATCACCTGTAATTACATGTAATTATTTTATATATTTAAACCTTTCTATTTTTCTGCATTGTTAAGTTAATTAGTCTTTTCTTAGGAGATTTTTAATCCACTTTGCTCTAATAATCTTTCATTCTTAACATATTCCAGAAATAATGTTTTCCATATTCTCTCGCTAATTGCTAGTATTCTGTCTCTTGAATCACTTGGATATAAATTTGATTAGTTGGAAGAAGCTTGTATTTATTGTAAAGACTTTTTGCAATAACCCCTTCTTTTATTTGCTCATTTTCATTCCCTTCACAAATATTAATTCTTTGGATAAACTGCTTATTTTCATTTCTTTCTTTCCACCCATAAATTTTTTCTTTTTCTTCAGTATATGCATAAAATGTAAAATTTGGACCATCTGGAGCGTGTCTATAAGTAGTATAATGTAGAAAGAAGTTAGATTTAGATAAACTTTCTAACTCCTCTGTGTAGGTGTCTGCACATTGAAATACTTCTTTAGAAAAGATTTTACCTAGATCTTGAGTTTCACAAACAGGATAGATTTTTATTGTTAACCAAACACCATTCATAAAATAAACCAGATTATTTGATTTGTAAATATTTCGATCAAATAAATTTAAATAGTTCTGGTTCCTAATTTTTTAATGAAAGTTATGAAAGTGGTGGATAAGAAAGTTGGGAATATAGTCTACTATAAATATCGTGTCAATCTGCCCAAGGAAGTTGTTGAAAAAGGGGATTTCTTAGATAAAGAGATTAAAGCAGAACTAAAGAACAACAAAATCATTATTGAGAAGATATAATCTTCTTTAATTTATACTTACTTGTTTTTGTTGTCCCTTCATGATCTAGTATTCCTTCTTTTACTAGTTTATTTAACATATTCAAAGCAGTTACCCTAGAAACACCTAAAAGCTTCATTACCTTGGAAGAAGTTATTTTCTCATTTTTTTTTATCATAGCAGTTAATCTTAACATTTTCACATCTTTAGCTATTTTTTGAGTTAAATTTATCTTAACATAGAATGAGGAAGGTGAATCCCCAATTACTTTAAATTCTGGCTCTATTTTACGTAAACGTTCAAGTTCTTCTTTTATTTTCCAAATTCCTTCTCCTCGCCCTTCATAAAGTTGCTTGGGATTAAGGAAAGTATATAGACCTTCATTGGGGTGATAAGTAGAATGAGTAGCAAGTATATCCGCCCACATTTTTTCAGAAACAACGGCGGGATTAGCAATATCAAAGCAGTCAGCAAAAATCCTTATTCTCACATGTTCGGTACTTCTATAATTTCTATGGGCGACAGCATTTGTAATAACTTCTCGGATAACGCTTACAGGGATAATTGGGGATTCTACCATTTTAGCACCATCATATTTTCTTTCCAACGGTAAATTTTGAAGAAGTATTTGAGTTGTTTCTTCAATCAAAAGACCTGCAGGCTTGGAGAGCTTTATGGGGCTACCAATGGGAATTGGTGGACTACCCAAAACATTATCATACTTTTGTATTTCTATAAATGCTCCTTCCAAATGTTTTAATGGATCTCTAGATAATGCTACTACTCCTCTTATTGTAAGGGAGCCATCATGAGAGATACTTTCTAAAATGTTGCTTTCTTCTTTTTTTAATAGTTCAGAATATTTTTTTAACTCTTCCTTGTCTATATCCTCTCTAGAGGCATGAGTAGGCATATTTTCAATATTGACTCCTCCATAAACGATATGATACCTCCTTACCTCATCCGGTTGTAAGGGTAATGAAGATTCACCTTTCCTTTCATAGAAATTTTTTTTGTAAGCACACGGTCTAAGTTCACCAACATCTCTTACTTCTATAACTGCCAATTTCTTATCTTTATATTCTATAATTCTAGATTGTGTTAATGGAGCGGGTCGAACATTGCTTATCGCTTGAGAAAATGTTCTTTGGAATTCTTCTTCATCAATTCCTATTATTTCTCCCCCTTCTCTAAAATCCTTCTGCCCCACCAGGATTATGCCACCATTTTTAGTTCCAAAAGCGGCTATCCTTACTCCAATATTATCTTGACTTGAGATGGTTCTATCAAAGATTTCTCCTTCTGCATACTTTACAAGTTTCTCGCCACTAAGATTGTATAGTGCATCTAAAGCTATTTTATCCGTCATATTTAATTGTTTAATTGTTTAGTATATAAACTTTATCATTAAATGATTAATAATTGTATAGGTCATTTCGGAACCCGAAAGGTTTATATAGTTCGGGTGCCTAATTATATTATGGAAAAAGTGTGCCTTAACTGCAAAAGCCAAAAAACAATAAAACGTGGCGCTCTTTCAAAACAGAAGCTCATGGAATAAGGCAGAGATATTCCTGCAAGAACTGCAATAAGAAGTTCATAGAGCAAGATTGTTTCTACAGAATGAGGAATAGTCCTCAAAAGATCACGCTTTGTTTAGATTTGTTCTTTAATCTTTTAAATCATTCGCAAGACCAATTGCAAGACCAATTAACTTAACAATGCACTATTTTTCAGCTCTGTGTGCAGCAATAGGCGAGGATTCTTAAGTCAAATGCTGGTGATAGCAACATTTTTAATTGTAACTAATTGGTAGTAAAAAAACGAAACATTTATAAATAGTCTATTTAAATTAATATATATGGCAGAAATATATGATATTATAACTAAGAATACCAAACCTTCAGGCTTAGAAGGAAGACTGCCGAAAAGATGGCATCCTGAACTTTCTTTTAATGTAAAAAGCAAAACGGTGGAAGGCAGGGGTATTTATAAAATTACTCTTGACGGAGTTATCGGCCAATCATCCCCTTTCTTGAAGGGAGGAATTCTTGAAAGATTACACAGTAAAACGTTTGGAAGTAATCTTAGTTTAGGATATAAAACTGCTGTTTATGGGAAGAATCCTTCTCATGGACTTATTAGAATATGTGAAGAGGGTTTTCCATCGCTGAATTGGGACTTGCAACTCAGCCATTTTAAAGATATGTATGATGTGCATCTGGCAGGAAATGCAACCCAGCTTATAAGCCAGATTATTGTTCAGCTGACTGGATACAGACCTTCCCTGCGTGATGACTCAATTTTCACAGCGGAGTTTGATTACAACCTGGCAGATTTTAACAAAGAAGCCGGCTACAATCCAGATGTGAAGTTTGTTTAAGATTCCCTCATTCTGTTTAGTAAAGTTTTACAAAAAGCATGATAAATATATCTTCAGGTTCATATTAGTTCTTATTTGAGTAAAGATTTTATCTTATTCACAAAATCAACAGCTTGCTCTCTAATTTGCTCAGTTAATTTCTTTTCGAAAGATTCATGAATATCATAACAAGCTTTTTCTCTCAATTCCTTTGAAACACCGAGAGTTTCGATATCTTCCCTATTTAAAGAACTAGCGATTAATTCAACATCCTCTTTTTCAAGCGCTTTCTGCGAATGGTAATGATGATAAATAAGAAAAGCCAGTGTAGCAGAGTGGTTTTTAGACATAAATCCCTCTTTACTCATGAGCGCAAGAGCAGAATGATAAATTGCATAGTAATAAATATTAATCACCCAGTCATAAAAATTATCTTCTCCAAAAACTTCTGGAATTTCATCTTTATGCTTTTCAATAATCCAGTTGGCAAAAATCAAGTTATGATCAGTTCTTCTTAGGTGCAATCTTGATTCATCAGAACTTTTCTTTAGAATCTTTTTCCTGATATACTCATCTAACCAAAATTTACATTCCTTCTTTTCGTTTAACCAAAGCTTCCAATCAGGCTTCTTCATCTATTAATTGCCTCCACCATTCAATTCCAATCAGAATTATCTTATCTTTCTTAAGCTTTTTGAAAAATTCTTTGGTCGGATTATGAAAGGATTCTTTGAACTTTTGATAGTTAAGATAAACTGAATTTAATTGTGTATTGGTTTTCATACTTATTTTCTTTGCAATATCCTCAATTTTTTTAGAATCCTCAATTTTCTGAAAAACTAATAAGATATCAATGTCAGAATTTTTTGAATAAGCGCCGCTAGCATAAGAACCAAATATAACAATGATCACAGGTTTATCCTTTAATTCTTTTAAGAAATCATTTACAGATAATCTCACTTTTGCTGGAAGTTTTTCAAATCTGTAATGCTCAACAATATTAAGTGAAGGAGTGAGATCCTCTTTTGAGTAATCAAGGAAGCATCTAATCTGATTTCCAGCCTTTTTCTGCTTAATTAATCTGCTTATTTTCTGAAGTCCATAATCTATAGAAGGCATGCCTAATTTGAGCTTTTTGGAAAGCTCTCTTTTATGGATGCCTGGATTGAGATAAATTTGCTCCAAAATCCTAATTTCAGTATTGTCATACATCTTATATCAATTGTCATAGAAAATGTATCAATCATATATAAATCTTTGTCTTTTATTCCTGCCTAAAGTGGAGTTTGAGATTCAGGCCAGGGCTGCACAATGAACCGCTTTTCACAGCAAAATTTGAATACTCCACTGATGATTTTAATGCCGAAGCCGTCTACAATCCGATGCGAAGTTTGTTTAAACGTTTTTAAAAGCAACCACATGTATGACCACTAGCTATGATTATTGGAGATCCTTCTTTTACATATTCAACTTCATTAAAGACTGGATCCTTAATACCACATCTCTTGTCATCAGGACATGTACCATATACACAACTTTGACCTGTATAACCTGCTGTTAGCGAAGTTCCTACCCCACATCTTGGTGCTGCTGGCGCAGGCTCATCGTCGCTGCATCCAGCTATACCAATTGCTATCCCTACTCCTACTCCTACAATAATTACCTTTGGAAGTGCCCAAGAACCTGGGGCAGCAACTCTTTCAGTAGTAGAAGGAGATGTGAGAGTTTGAGTAGTAGATAATTTAGCAGCAGCAGTATCTATAAATTTAGTAGAAGACAACACAGCTTCCCCTTCATCAGGATCCATTGTTATAGTAGCGAAAATCATTTTTTCTTCAGGATTTTCGTCTTCCCAATATCCTTTATTTCCGCCCATAACAAAAAAAGAACCTGGAGTTTTTGGGGGTTTTGTGAACATTAGTTTCTGACACTCCAATGGTTTATTAAGATCTTCGTTTGTTAGAAAAACGATAGTTTTATTTATAGAATACATTTTTCCGTTTGTCCCACTAACATCATTAATGTTTGCCCTAATTATTTGTATATCCTCAGTATCATATATTTGCTTTCCACTATGATAGTCTTCGCGTAGTTGAGAAATTATAGGTATACTCTTAATTATCCTCAAATATCTGTTATATCCATCCTCATTATTAGGTGTGGTAAACTTTGCCCAACTTTTTAAAAGCTCTTCTGCTTTAAATTTATATTCATTAAAGGCCATTTGTTTTTTTTTAGCATTAATAAATTGAGGATATGATAAAGCAGGTTGTTGAATAGCAGTTCTAGTAGAAGTAGAGTCATCAGTAGTTCCATAAGTAGCAGTAGAGGTATCAGTAGAGGTATCAGGAGAAGTATAACTACTTGTTCCAGTACATTGAAAACCTACACCTTTTACATATCCACATTTTATTACTTCACCAGTAATTCCATTATTAGAGCCATAAATAGATATGCCAACAATAGCAACAATTGCTATAATGGCGATGATTAAAAAAGAATTATTTACCTCTCCTCTTTTATTAAAAATCATACTTTTTTGATATTGTATATATATATATATAAACCTTTCGGATTTATAAATTTTTTATTACTCTTAATGCACCTCAACAATATTTATATAGCTAATTTTAAATTTTTATTTATGGCAGACGTGCTTTTCATATCATCAATCATACTTTCTATTTTAGTATATTACAACCAAAAAGCTTAAATATAAGTATTTAGTTGTATCATACATATGAATGAGAAAGAAAAAATTTTAAAGGATAATTTCAACGAGTATTTTGAGCTGGGAGAAGAGGCTTTCAAGGAAAGGAAATATAATTCTGCAGTTACTCTCTTTTTCAAGTCTATTGGTGCAATTACTGACCTCTTTATTTTAAAAAAAGAGGGTTTTGTCCCATCATCGCACACCCACAGGTTCAGAATTCTCCAGAAAAAATATCCTGAAATTTATGATATTCTTGACAGGGATTTCCCTTTTTATCAGGATAGCTATACCAAGAAGATGAACAAAGAGTCCGCCGAGGTGCTTAAGAAAGATGCTGAAAGAATTAAGAAGATGTCTGAAAGCTGAAAAAAAAGATAGGTCTATATTTGATATTGTGCTGTATGGATCTGCTGTTAAAGGCAAATACTCTCCAGGAGATATTGACATTGCTGTTATTTTCAGGGAAGGCGCATTAAAAGACAGGCTGGATAAGATTCAGCTCATTAAGAGGAAAATAAAAACAGAAAAAAAGATAGATATTAAGGGTTTTTTGTTTGAGGAGTTATTTCAGGAAAATTTTTTTGGCCGTTCAGGAATTTTTCTGGAAGGTATAAGCATTTTTGATGGCAAAAGACTTGCTGGCAAAATTGGGTTTGAAAGCCGCGCTATTTTTATATACAACTTAAGAAAGAAAAGCCATACGGAAAAAGTAAAATTCAACTATGTTCTGGCAGGAAGAAATGCAAAAGGCATTGTAAAAATGCTTGAAGGAAAACATCTGGCGCCTGGAGTTGTAGAAATGCCCATAAAAAACTCGCTTGAATTTGAGGAAGTCCTGAAAAAACATAATATAGATTATTCCAAAAAGAATGTTCTTATTCAATCATTCTAATCTTTTTCATACATATGAATTATTTAATAATACTGGCTACAATCCAGATGTGAAGTTTGTCTGAAAACAAATTTATGATCCTTCCGGTGCTAAGAAAAATTTAATAGAAAAGTATTTATATTAGTTATACTTTATGTTTAAACATGGTTGAAGCTGAACTAAAGAAATGGGGAAATTCTATAGGAGTCATTTTGCCAGCTGAAAAGCTGAAAGAGCTCAAGCTTGGCGAAGGCGATAAGATAGATATCGCAATTGTTAAGAAGAAAAAAATAGACGGCTTTGGTCTTTGTAAGGGCGCAAAACCTTTTAAAGAAGAAAAAGAGGGGCATGGCAGGTTCTGGTAAAGATGATGTACATAATAGACAGTTATGCCTGGATTGAATATTTTATAGGCTCAAACAAGGGCGAAGTGTTAAGAAGACTGTTCAATGAACAGAAAAACAGGTTTCTCACCATTGAGTGCTGTTTGGCAGAAATCATGGGCTGGGCGCTCAACAACAAGCAGGACTTTGACCAGCTCTTCAAGGCAATCCGTGCAAACTCAACCATTACTCCAATTACTGAACATAATTGGATTGACGCTGCGAAAGAACGCTTTGAACAAAGAAAGTCACAAAAAGACTTCGGCCTTATAGATGCAGTGATTCTGGCAAAACAAAAAGAGTTCAACTGCAAAATCATAAGCGGAGACAGGCACTTCAAGAATATTGGGAATGTTGTTTTTCTGGCATGAACACTTGATTTGTCTGCTTAATATTTCTGCATTTGCAGCATTCTATTCTCTTAGGACATTTTAATAGTACGCAGCACATAGTTACAATCATTGTCGAGGTAAGCTGATACAGATCTTCCCTACGTGATGGTTGAGTTTGCCCTGATTGATGAGGCTGGTAGACTAGTTTAAGGAAAATTTTACTAGACCAATAGGTCCTGTAATTGGTCATCTTATAATAGCAAAATGCGCTAGAGAAGATGAGATGGATGAAATAAAGAAAAAATACGGAAATACAGGTCCTGGGTATATGTCTAATAAAATAACTCAAAGGTTTCTTGAAGAAAACTGGGATAAATATCCTGAAATATTCAGAAAATCATGGGTAAGCTGGAAAAACCATAAGAATAAAAAATTGCAAAAAAGTCTGGGAGAATTTTAATCCAACAAGTCCTCTATTGTTTTTTCCAAAACACCGTCTTCCGGCTTGCCTTTAAACTTCTCTATAATTTTTCCATTTTTAATTAATACAGTTACTGGTCTTCCTGAAATATTAAATTTATCTTTTATGCCACTTTCCCATAAAGGATCGCTTGCCATTGGATACAGAATACCTTTTTTTTCCTTATAACCTTTAAGATGCTTTATCATTGCTTTCTTTGCTTCTTCTCTGTCTTCAACATCAGAGGCATAATTTCCGTTTACAGCCAAGAATAAAAAATCGTCCCTGTTTCCAAATCTTTTGTATATTCTATTGTTTTCTGGGATTTGTTCTATACAAAATTCACAATCAATGCTCCACCATTCTAAAATCAAAAGCTTATTTTCAGAATCCTTAAGAGAAATTGTTTTTCCTTCCAAGGTTGTGTATTCAAAATCTGGAGCAATGGTAATTTTCTCTAAATTCTGCCTAATTTCGTCTTTAGGTTTTTCCAAGTAATTTTGACTGCATGATAGCCCTATTAGACCAAACCCCAATAATCCTGATGCTATAATGTTTTTGTATTTTTCCATAAAAATAACATAAATTTAGAGTTTATAAAGCTTACTTTTTGTTATTACTTATTAGTTATAAAATTATTACATAGGAGCATTTATAGTGCAGGAAATTTCATCTCCAGGACAGCAAGTTTTTTGACAGTTAGTAGAGAAGACATATGCTGTATAATCAGCTAAATAGATTTTCATTTGTTCTTCTTGACATGCTTTAAAATCAGCAGCCTTTATCTTTATACAGTAAGTATTTACAGTTCTTTGAAGAACAGCTTTACGTGTTGTTTCGTCATCTTTATATTCCTTAGCTTCTCCTTCGCATTCCTCAATGGTGTCTGTTGAGCAGAAGTTAGTCTCTGATATTAATGGTTTAAAATAGACATTCTTCATACTCTTTGTATCAGTCTCCACATACCACCAGTCACTTTGTGGTTGGTCTTCAGGATTAATTTTTTTTAGTTCACCTAGACTTAGTTTAAGACTATATCCTATTTTACCATTCTTTTCTTCTATTGTTGTAGAAGGAGTAGTTGTAGGAGTTTCTTCTTTTTTAGTTTCTATGCCGCCTGCAGGCTCACATTCTTTTACCTCATATC
>JAGVZH010000007.1 GCA_018302745.1 Candidatus Woesearchaeota archaeon | reverse complement strand
TTATAAGGAAGTTATTGAAGGTGCATTAAGATGGTAAGGGGAAGATTTAGGTCAAGAACATTCAGAAGGGTTTACAAGAAGCTGCCAGGAGGCACGACTAAATTATTTTATTTAAAAAGAAAGCCTTCTAAGCACCAATGCGGAAATTGCGGGGCAGTATTGAAGGGAATGGCTGCAGAAAGGCCATATAAGATGAGAACTATGCCAAAATCCAAAAAAATTCCGTCATGACCTTTTGCTGGAAATTTATGCTCTAAGTGTACAAGGGAAACTTTAAAGGAAAGAACAAGGAGAATGTAATATGCTAGATGTTGGAAGAGTTTGCATGAAAATAGCTGGAAGAGACGGAAATAATATAGCTGTTGTTATAAAAAAAATAGATAATAATCATGTATTAGTAGATGGCAACGTAAGAAGGAAAAGGTGCAGTATAAAACATCTGGAGCCTTTGGACAAAGTTCTGGAAATAAAAGAGGAAGAGTCCGGAGATAATATTAGGGAGCTTCTTAAGAAAGAAGGCTTTAAAATAATCAAGAAAGGAGAAAAAAGAGAGAGAAAAACAAGACAGAAAGTTGAAGTAAAACAGCCTGAAATTTCTAAACAAAAAGCCAAAAAATAAGATGTCAAAAGAAGCAAATATTCAGAGAAAGTATATTGAAATACAGACAAAAGAACATCAGATTCAAAAAGCCCAAGAGCAATTAATAAATATTTCCCACCATATCCAGGAATTGATAAAGATAGAGGTCGCTCTTGATGAAATAAAGAAGACAAAAAAAGGGACAGAAATGCTTGTCCCTTTGGGGAGCGGAATTTTTGCAAGGGCAGATTTGAAGGATAATAATGAGCTTCTTTTAGGTGTTGGATCTAAAGTTCATGTTAGCAAAGATATAGATGAAACAAAAAAAATTATTTCTAATCAAATAAGGAATATGGAAGACTTGGCTATGGAGGTAGAACATGGCCTCTTAGATATTTCAGATCAAGTCCAGATTATTCAGCAAGACCTTCTTAAAATTGTAGAAGATAACAAAAAAGATGAATAAATTCTTATAAAACTTATAATCTGCAATATATACATATTCTATGCATAAAGTATATAAACATTGTTGAGTTTAAAGCAAAAATGGGGGTAAATTATCTAAATTATTATTCTAGAAAAGAAATACAGAAAGCATTCGTTGATTGTTCTGAAAACAGGGAAGTATCTGTCATGTTTGGTGTAAATTCTTTTGGCAAGAGACCTGATATTCTCCAGTTTGAAGATGATGTTTTTGAATTGGCTAAAAAAGGCGCAACAAGCTTTCATTATTCTGTCGAACAGTGGTCAGACCCACTGCAATTGAAATCTGGAATGTCTCAGAAAGAATTGGAGGATTTAAGGACTGGCTGGAGCCTGATATTAGACCTTGATACTAAATTCCTAGATTATGCAAAAGAGGCAGCTTTACTTTTGGTTGAAGCTTTAAAATTTCATGATGTTAAAAACATTTCATTGAAGTATTCAGGATCTAATGGTTTCCATATTGGTATTCCCTCAAAAGCTTTTCCAGAATCTGTTGATAATAAAAAAACAAAATTATTATTTCCTGAAGGAACAAGGGTAATATCCTCTTATTTGAAAGACATGATCAAGCCTTATTTATCAGATAAATTATTGTCACTGAACTCCTTAAAAGAAATATCAGAATTCACTAATAAATCAAGAGAAGAATTAATTAAAAATGGCAAATTCGATCCTTACTCTGTAATCGAAGTTGACTCAGCATTAACTTCAAGCAGGCATATGATAAGAATGCCTTATTCAATGAATGAAAAAAAAGGATTAGTGTCCCTGCCAATAACAGAAAATGAGTTAAAGAATTTTAAAATTTCAAGAGCAATTCCAAAAAACGTGGAGTATAACTTAAAATTCCTGGATGATTCAAAAATAAATGACTTGGAAGCTTCTAACTTAATAATACAGGCTTTTGACTGGTATGCAAGGCAAAAAAAGCAGGAAATTCCCAAATTAGATATTAAGAGAAAATTTGAACTTCCAACAATAGCAATAAAAGATGAAAAATATTTTCCTGAATGCATAAAATCAATTTTAAAAGGCGTTGAAACAGACGGAAGAAAGAGAGCAATTTTCATATTGATTAATTTTTTTAGGAATTTAGGCTGGACAATGGAGGATATCGAGAAATATTTGTTAGATTGGAATGAAAAGAATTACGAGCCTTTAAGAAAAGGATATATCCAAGCCCAGATGCATTGGCATAAAAGAAATATAAAACCAATACTGCCTCCAAACTGCAGCAATGAGATGTATTATTCTGGATTAGGCATAAAATGCCAGGAGAATATATGCAGCAAGGTAAAAAATCCTGTGAATTACACCTTAAGGCTTGTAAGACAAAAAAATCAGGGTAAGAAGAAAAGATGATATCTGTAACTGATTTAACATCTTATATTTACTGCCCTAGAAAGCTTTTTTTGAAGTTAGTCATGAAGTATAAAGAGCCTCCAAAAAATGTGACTGTTTTAGGAATACTAAAACATGAGATGTTTGACAGGATAAACAAGAATGAAGAATTAATTGTAACTTCTATAAACAAACCAATGCCAACAGAGGAAATAGAGATTTTGTACAGGAAAAATTATGCGGATATGCTTATTGGTACTTTGAGAAATATGAAGCGGCAGATTTTGAGTGTAAACTTATCACCTCCAGAAGTGTTTAATGAAACATGGGATTTCTTTTTGGAAGAGGCTGAGCTGAGGGCAATAAATTTATCAAATTTCATTGATGAAAATAACCTATTTGGGAAAGATTTGTGGGAAGCATTAATTCCAAAGATATTATCTGAAGTGAAAATAGTATCGGAAAAACTGGGATTAGTCGGAAGATTAGACAAAATAGAGATTGAAAATGAAAATTATCGTCCTGTTGATCTAAAAACAGGAAGCCCTCCAAAATCAGACATATGGCAGGACCAAAAAATACAGCTTTCTGCTTATGCTTTATTAATAGAGGAAAAGTTTGATACTAATGTGGATTATGGGTATATAGAATACTTAAAAACAAGGGAAAAAAGGAGATTATACATCAATCCTTTTATGAAAGAAAATGTTAAAATTTTGATAAATGAAGTTAATAATCTTATTAAAGCCAATAAACTTCCGGATAAAATAGAGAATATAAATAAATGCAATTATTGCGGACTAAGGGCAGAATGCTATAAATTAAACTAAACTTAAAATTTTTTTAAAACTTTTTTCATCTAAATTTTGTTTGTAGTCTTTTAGGGATTCAATAAACTCTTTTCTTTTTTTAATTATATTCAGCTTCAACAAAAACTGGCCAAATTGAGTAACATTTTTGGGCTTTTTGCTGATATAACATCTTTCAAAATCAAGCATAATAATCTTCTTGCCTATCACAATATGCTTTAATGGCTTGTGCATCTCCTTCTTGTTTATTTTTAGTTTATCCATAATCCTTAATTGCCCGAAAACATTTTTAAAAATCCTGATTTTATCTTTTTTATTTGCTATTTTAAGATAGTCTTTGATTAAAGTTCCTTCTGCAAACTCATAAATTAATGAATCATTTTTTAAAAAAAGTAATTTTGGACCTATACCATATTTATTTAATTTTTTCAGCCAGAAATACTCTTTCTTTATTGTATTTTCTGCCCTGCTCTCAGGCCTTTTAATTTTAACACCTACTTTCTTTCCTTTATATTTTCCAGTATAAATTAAGCCTCTTTTGCCCTTATTAAAGAAATTAATATCTTTGATAGGCAAATTATCCATATGTATAGAAAAGCTTTTATATCAATATATAAACTTTATTCTCTATCACGGAGACTATAAAGATGTTCAAAAAGAGAGGTGTTTTAGTTATATCTATACTAATATTTACTTTATTCTTATTGACAAATGCTTATGCTCAAGAATCTGCAGCAGAAAAAGGATTTCAGTGGCTTGATTCTAAGTCAGTTGACGGCTCTTGGAATAATGAAGTTTATGATACTGCATTAGCTGTTATTGCTTTGCAGGAAGGTGGCTTAAGTGTAAATGCTGAAGAAGGAGCTAACTGGCTTTTAACTCAGGAAGATGCAGAAGGATGCTTTCCAAAAGGGGATTGTAAAGTAAGGGAAACAGCATTTGCTGCCTTAGCTTTGGACAAAACAAACAAAGACAGCTCTAAAGCTGTTTCATGGCTGTTAGATAAAGGACAGACCCCTGTTCCTACAGCAGGAAAATGGTGGCTTCAGATAGCAACTACTGCAGATGGATCTTGTTTGTTAAATTATCAGGAAGCTAATGTTACATTTAATGAAAATATAACAATAAAAGACAGCAGGGTTGTTAATTGCAATAATCAGCCTTGGTTTGATCTAAGGGCATGCATTCCAAATAATCCTTTGGCAAGAAATCCTTCATTACAGTTTGATGTTGACTGCAGCAGTCTGCCAGGATCTCCAATAATTTCCTTAATCTACAACAGGGGAACTGCTTATTACATAATTCAGGAAGACCATAAATCATCAGCTTTAGTTGATGTAGACTCAGGATGCTGGGGAATAACAAAAAGAGCTAATTGTGATTACGAAACTTCTTTGTATACAACTTATGCATTAAACCAAATTGGAATATTGCCAGGGTCAATAATCTGGTTAAGAGATAATTATCAGCCTTCAATCTCACTTCATAATTCCTTGCTTTACATAACTACAGGAAAAAGCAATTATTTAACAACTTTAATACAGCTTCAGGATTTAGAAGGTTCTTGGAATAAAAATGTTTTCCAGACTTCATTCTCGGTTTTAGCTTTGAAAGGATCTGGACAAAATGAGGAATTAGCAAAAGGAATTGGATGGCTAAAGGGAGAGCAAAGAGAAGACGGCTCATGGAACAATGATGTTATACAAACTTCTTTAGCATTATTATCCGGATTTACAGAAGAAAGAATAGCATGCGGAGATGGCTTTTGTGACAAGGGAGAGGAAACGACATGCCCTGTAGATTGCCAATCCCCAACAGAAAGAGAAGGAAGAGAAGTTTGCTTCAATAATGTTGATGATGATGGAGATGCTTACATAGACTGCGATGACCCTGACTGTTTGGGAGATATAGCTTGTGAGGAAGTTGAAATATGTAATGATGGAATTGACAATGACTTTGATAATCAAATAGACTGCGATGACAGTGATTGCTCTGGATCTATAGCCTGCGGAGAGTTGGAGGTTTGCAATGATGGTTTTGATAATGATGGGGATGGATTGGTGGATTGTGATGATGCTGATTGCGAGTTTGATGCTTCATGCCCATTACCTAAGGAAAAAGCAAATTTAACATTTTTATGGATAATACTAATAATATTAATCATAGCAGCTATATTATTTTACTTTTACAAGAGAGATCCTGAAAACTTTAAGTCAAATATGAAAAAGCCATTTACAAAAGACTTCTGGAGAAATTTATTCAAGAAAAAACCTCCAGTAAGGCCGCAGCAGCCTGCATTTGGATATTCTCAAAGACCAGCTTATAAGTTTCCAGCTCAAAAGCAGGTCTATCAGCAATATAAAAGAACAAAAACAGAAGATGAATTATCAAAATCTCTCAGAGAAGCCAAAAGACTTCTTGGTAAAAAATAAAGTTTTAATTTTAACACTTTTTTTGTTTGCAATATTCTTATCTCCAGTAAGTGCTCAGCAGGGTGCCCAGTTAAAAATTAGCAGAGAAAACTATGAGGCAGGAGAGACTATACAGGCAGAGCTAACTTTTTCTAAAGTCCCAATAAAGGACTTTGACATTTCTTTAGTTAAAGATGAAATAAAAATTCCTGTAGGAGCAATAGCTATAAAATTAAGCGATAAAAGGTATTTCATATATTTTGACATTCCAAATACTATTGGAAAAGGAGAATATGAAGTCAGTATAAATAATATAATATATTTGGTTGATGGCAATCTGGTAGAAAGTTCAGTATCACAAAAAATATCCATTAATAGTATTAATCCAGCTTTTTACTGGCTTAAAGACCAGAAAAAAGAAATTATAGAAGAAATAGTTTTTTCAACAGCTGCTCTAGCAAATGCTGGATTAAACCCTTCTTCAAATGAATTGCTTGAGAAACAAAGCTCTTTAGGGTGTTTTCCTAAAGAGAATTGTAATGTGAAAGATACAGCTTTAGGATTAATAGCATTAAATTCTTTAGATTTGGACGCAGCTAAGTCTTTAAACTGGCTAAAAGGAGCGCAAAATGATATTTCTTTAGGCTCTTTTAAAGTGATAATAAATTCTCAGTCAAGCGGAACTTGCCAAATAAATGAAGATAGTTTGGACATAATAAGTGGTTTAGGAGAAAAAGATGTAACTGGAGAAACACAGATTAATGTTGACTGCTCTTCTTTGCCCTCTGTTAACATAAAGCTTACTCATAGCTATCTAGGGAATTCATTTGATCTTCAATCAACAAGCCAAAAACAGGCTACTTTTAATATCAATGACAAAGGATGTTTCGGCATTTCTTACAAATCAAACTGTGATTATGAGTCTTCCTTGTATGCAGCTTATGCTCTTGAAAAACTGCAGCAAAATAATGAAAAGGTTTTAATCTGGTTAAAGGAAAATTATGATGAGTTTACCACTCTGCACCATGCTTTTTTAGTATTGATGGATGATTTTGCATATTCAAAAGAATGGCTGATAAATAACCAACTAAGCAGAGGAGCATGGAGTAAAAAAGCATTATCTTTAGATACTACGGAAGATTTATTTACAACATCTATTGCAGCTTGGGCTTTAAGACCAACACCTTACGGAGAAGATGGGTTAAGATTGTTAAAAGATAAAGAAAGTTTAGATAACTGGAACAATGATATATTATTAACATCTCAAATATTATTTTTTTCTTTTCAGGATGAAAAAATTCAGCCTTCCTTGTCATTAAATCCAGGGATAATTGCAGTATTTAAAAATCAAAAAGATCCCATAAGGCTTTTATTGTCAAATAAAGGAGATTCCCAATTAAATGTAAAAATTAATGCAAAGCAGGGTGTAACAGTTGATAAATCCTCAACAATTATCAACAGCAGGGAAACCAGAACTATACTTATGACAATAGACACAGGACTAATAACAGAGAGCTCTGTAGAAATTATTTACAATGATAAATTGTATATCATTCCAGTCATAATTAGCGATGAAATCCAGTCCTACTCAACAAATCCATTGAGGTTTATTACGGAAAAATCATCAATAAAATTTACAATATTATCTAAAGAAACAAAAGAAGGTGATATAAAATTCAAGAACTTTGGAGACCAGACTTTGACAGAAGTAAAATTAGCATTATCCGGAAAGCTGTTAGAGATAGTAGCTTTAGATACAGCCTCATTTTCTCAGATAAATCCAAACGAGACTAAAAATGTATTTGCAAGGATAAATAAAAATAAAAATCCTTTGTCAGGAGATTATAAAGGCAATCTGACTATCATCTCAAAAGAAGGCTATGCATCAGTTTTAGCTTTGGAAGTTGAGATAACTGACTTTAAGTCATCCCAGGTAGAGATAAAATCTGAATCAGATGTAAAACAAGAAACTGAAGAAGAAAAAGTAAATGAAACTCAGGAAGAAATACAAGAAGAAAGAAAATCTGCATTGCCAATCGCGATTATAATTTTAGTAATTCTTATTCTTGCTGTCTTAACATTTTATATTATAAAGAAAAAGAAGCCGAGAAAATCAAAGAAAGTAGAGGTTAACTTCCCTAAGCCTACAGAAAGTGCAAGATTTAAAGAGCATTTAAGAAGATTGGAGGAATTAAAGAAATAGCTATTCTTTTTTTCCCCCTTTTAACTTTTCTAATTCTCTCTGAAGCAGAATGTTTTTAGCATTTGTGTTTTTCAATGCCATATCATACTTGTGAAGCTGCGCCAATAAGTCATTTAGGAAGCTGCTGAATTTATGGAAATCAAGACTCAGCTCTTCAGGCTCTAAAACTTCAACAGAAGATGGCATGAAATCAAAGCAGAAATTCAATAATCTGGCAACGCTGTTAAATTCAACATCCAATTCAACAAAGGCGGAAAACAAGCTTTTAATATTCCCTACCTCTATATTTTCAGCATTTCCTACTTCCTGATGCGTTACTTTAATGCCTTTTTCTTCTTTTATTTTATTAATAACAAACTTTAATGTTTCATCGACATGCTCTTTTGGAGATCCAACTATTTCTAACACTACATTTGCAAGAAGTTTTTGATCTTCCATAAGCAGAGGAAATTAAGATGCCTTAAAAATGTTTCTATAAAACCTTATTTATAAGAAGCTTTAAAATAATTAACACTAAAGAAAGATTAAAAAACAACATAGCATTCCTTCTGGCCTTTAAGATGCTTGAAGTGTATAGTACAGAATCTTCTTGGTATGAAATTTTTGGCTCATCATCTGTTTCTAATGCAGCATTTCCAACTATTTTTATTGAGTTTGTTATATCTGCGGGAGTTTTTCTGTCCTCTTTTTTGATCATAACTTTTAGATTATACTCACCTTCTTCAAAAACAGTATTTTTTAGCGATATTGTCGCGCTTTTATCTGCAGGAATGGTTATTATTTTTTTATTTTCCTCTCTCTCGCCGCTGTAGCTTTTCTTACCGCTGTAGATATAGCTCCATGTTTCATACTTTCTGCTTGTTTTATCATTATTCCTGATAAGAAGGACAGTAGAAATTTCTTCTCCAGCTAAAACTTCAGGGTCAAAAGATAATAGATCATAATCTATAGATTTAGTTTTTGCGCCTTCAACTTTTATTTTCTCACATAAGGAGTTTGTTATGCCTTCTACATTTATTTCATACTTATTTATTGCATCAAAGCCTTTTATGACAATGTCATAGACTCCATCTTCAAATTTTCCATTGCAGTTTGGGAATAATTGCAGAGGAACTGTAAATGTGCTGTTTGTATATCTTTCATCAACATTAAACCTGGTTTGTTTGCTGATTTCGTAGTTTTCATTTTCTGCAAATAAGCTTATGCTTGTTTTAGAAGAATTTCCTTTATAAACAGTAACTTTGACTCTTAAAGTATCGCCAAATTTGGCTTTTTTGTCGTTGCCTAAGTAAACTGTGTCTATAAATAAAATAGAATCTGAAAAAGATTCATTATAAATATTTGCAGAATCTGGAGTAGATATTGTCTGAATCCATGTTTTTCCTATTTTAGACCAGCTGGCACCTTCTGTTGTTCTGCTGTAGCTTACCTCTTCAATTAAGTTGTCATTAAAGTCATAAAAAAGCAGTCTTTCATAGCCATCATTGTTCAAAAATCCGTTGCCATGCCTTGGGTAAACTACTAAGTAAGATTTGCTTTTTATTAATGTTCCACTTAATGTATTTGTGTCTGATATGGAAACTTTATGATTAAGATCATCTTTAAAATAAAACTTATCCAGATCAAAATCTTCATCAGCATCGTTGTACAGCTCAATAAACTCTCCGTTCGGCTTTTCATCATTGTCATATCCATTTGGATCAGGCAGAAATTCATTTATTTTTATCTTAGAATAATCTCCCTGAATTATATTTTCGACAAAAAGAGAATTATCGTATCCGGGAGTTAAGCTGCATTCCCCCCAGCTGTTATTAAAAAAGCATATTGATTTATTATTTCCATCCCCTCCCCAAGAGCTAAAGTAAGTTATATTGAAAACCTCTTCTAATGAAGAATTTTTTAAAACTAAAGTCTCTCCTGTATTGCTTAAGGAAAAAGAGCTGTCTATTAAAGTTGAATTAAAGCCTGGATAGTCTTTTAAAAACTGTACATCATCATCTGATATGATGGCATATCCTCCTGAGCTAATAACAAAGCTTCCTGATATTAAATTTAAATTATGGTTTGTTCCGTCTTCAAAAAATTTCCATCCTGTAATATCAACACTTATGTTCTCATCATTGAATATTTCTATCCACTCATGGTCATCATCAGCCCCAGGATAATCATAAAAAATCTCATTAATAATCATAGCAGAAGCATTTGGAATAATAATCAAGAATGTAAATATTAACATTGCCTTGTTTCTCATGATATCACTTCTTTATTTACTAATTAACTCATTAAAGCTTAATCCTTTCCTGTTAATTAATCCTAATGAAACAGAATAATTTCCGCCTTTGCTTTTTTCCAAATCTTCAATATCCAAAAAAAACCAGTCTAGGTTATCATACCTGATTCCCACCCATGGCTCAGCGCCAAATTTCGTGGCAAATTCTTTTAATTCTTTTATTTGCTCCTTACTGATGTATCTTCTGCCTTTCTTTCCTGATTTGCATTCAATAGCCAAAACTCTGCTTCCATCACCAACTAATAAATCAGGGCATGGCATTGGTGTTGATCCACTACCAGCACAGCGCAAAGCTGCCAGTCCAGAATCCCAAAACATATGAAACAGCTCTCTTTCTGTTCTGCTTCCTTTGCTTTTCATAAAAACTCTTAAATACTGCTTTAATAAATACTTATCTATGGAAAACATAACAGCTTTAACAGCAGTTTTGTCTGTAATAGGAGTTTTAGTAATATATTATGTTTTATTTGGAAGAAAATTTTACAGAAAGCATGATTTATGATTCTTCATACTTCATAAAAGGAAATAATATTATATCTCTGAGAGATTCCTGCCCTGTTATCAGTAATACCAATCTATCAATGCCAATTCCAACCCCTCCTAAAGGAGGCATTCCAATATCTAATGCTTCCAAAAAATCATGATCGACTTTATGCACCATAAGATGGGGATCTTCATGTCCTTTTTTCTCTTTTAATTGTTCTTTAAATCTTTTTTCCTGCTCTACAGGATCATTTAATTCGCTGTATGCATTTGCCAATTCCATTCCTGCAACATAAGCCTCAAATCTCTCAACCCAGAAAGAATCTTTTCTATGTTCTTTTGTCAAAGGACATACTGATTTAGGATATTCAGTGATGAATGTTGGTTGAATTAGCTTGTCCTCTACAAGCTCTTCAAATAAAGCCTGTATCATAAATCCCCTTTCCTCCTTTACATCTTTTAATTTAAGCTCTTTAACTTTCTTCTTTAACTCCTCATCTTTCATTTTTTCAACATCTAATTTAGCATATTCTTTTAAGGCATCTTTCATTGTAATTCTTTTCCATGGAATCTTAAAATCAATAAGATTATCGCCAAACTTTGTTTTTGTTGTCCCATTAACTTCTTTTGCTGCATGGCTTACTATCTCTTCTGTTAATGCCATCATATCATTATAATCAACATAAGCACAATACAATTCAATCATTGTAAATTCAGGATTATGGAACCTGTCAATGCTTTCATTTCTGAAATTCTTGCATATAGTATATACCTTTTCCAATCCTCCTACTGTCAGTCTTTTTAAGTATAATTCAGGAGATATGCTCAAGTAAGCATCTGCTTTGATATCATGAACAAATGTCTTAAATGGTCTTGCAGCTGCACCGCCGTAAATCGGCTGCAATATCGGAGTTTCAACCTCTAAAAATCCTTTTTTGTTCAAAAAGTCCCTGATTGAGTCTATTATTTTTGTTCTTTTTATGAAGATTTCTTTTACTTCCTGATTTGAAATTAAATCAAGATACCTCTTTCTGTATCTTATTTCAACATCTTTCAATCCATGCCACTTTTCCGGCAAAGGTCTTAGACTTTTTGTTAGAAGAGTTAATTTTTTAGTATTTATTGTAATCTCACCAGCTTTAGTCCTGAAAACATTTCCTTCTATGCCTATGATATCTCCCACATCAAGATTCTTAAAAAGCTCTGCATCAATTTTGTCAATGTTATCATTTGCCACAAAAATCTGTATTTTCCCTTTCTGATCCTGCAGATGCGCAAAGTTAATCTTGCCCATCTTTCTCATGGAAACAATCCTTCCAGCTAGAGATACTTTTGATTTGTTTTCATTTTCAAGGTCTTTATTTTTTTCCAGAATGTCTTTAGAGTTATCTTTAACATCAAAAGAGTATGGATAAGGATTTATCCCCAATTCCCTTATTGTTTTCAGCTTCTTTTTTCTTTCATTAATCAGTTGTTGCTCTGGATCCATTATGAATTTATTCTCTCTATTGTTATTTAAATCTTTTCTAAGATTAAAATATACTGGCT
>JAGVZH010000006.1 GCA_018302745.1 Candidatus Woesearchaeota archaeon | reverse complement strand
GATAAGCCAGAAGTCAGCGCAATGCAGAGCTTTGGGTGACTGCGGAGAGAACATTAATTTCTTAGGTGTTCAAGGTTCAGCAGGATTTGAAAATTCTTTGGGAAAAGAAACTCTGGAAGAGGCAGAAGGATTTTTTGACAGATTAACTAAAAATGCTTTACTTAAATTTGGTGCTCCTTTAGTTGGAGGAATATTAGTAAGTTCTGTATTTAGCGAAGGTAAAAGTAGTTTGCTTTTCGGGCCTGAAAAACTAATTGGTAAAGGAATATTCTGGGGAGATGAAGATTTCTGGGGAAGAGAAATAAAAGAATTGCCAAAAGATGCAGAAGGTAAGGCAATTGATATCTCTCAAGAAGGAGCAGTTGCAGAAGCCAAAAATGGCGAGTTATGGGTTAATAAAGAAGGAGATTTATACAAATTATCAAAAGAAAATGCTGGGACTTATATCAAAAAAGAAGAACAAATCCAAATTCCTTTTAGACCAGGTGAAGGCAAGATACTGCCAAAAGTAGATGAAATCTCTGAAGACGATCTTGGCAAATCTGTTGGAATTCTTAGAGATGAAGGAAAATACGCAGCAGGAGAAGGATTTACATTTGGCAAAGCAGTTTCTTTAGCATTAACAGGTTATTTATTATATGTTTTGATTGATGCGGCATTCTTTGGAGATCCAGCAAAAGAGCAGACTACAGTCACAGTTACATGTTCACCATGGCAGGCTCCAACTGGAGGAAATAATTGTGAAGCATGTGATGATAATCCCAATAAACTATGTACTGAATACAGATGCAGGTCATTAGGACAGTTATGTGAATTAGTGAATGAAGGAACAGGAAATGAAACTTGTGTAAATATAAGCCCAAAAGATGCAAATTCTCCTGTATTAGAGCCAAATTTGAATGCTTTGCAAAAAGGACATACATTAACAAAGACAACATTCCCCGGAGGATTTGAAGGATTTAAGATAAATCAGATTATAGAGCCATTCTCACCAGTATCATTCGGAGTTTTAACAGATGAGCCTTCACAATGTAAGATATCCACAAAACAGGGAATCCCTTACAAAGAAATGGAAGTTTTCTTTGGAGATAATTTATTTGTAATCGACCATAGATTGGCATTAAATCTTCCATTAGATGCAGCAACAAATGAACTGGCAGTTTCAAATGACGGATTTTACACACTTTATGCCAAATGTCAGGATAAAGGAGGAAATGTAAATGCAAAAGATTACTTCATACAATTCCAGATAAAAGCAGGTCCAGACTTAACATCTGCTGTAATTGAAGTGGCTTCATTGCCTCCAAATGCACAGATTCCTCATGATGTAACATCAACACCTTACTCTGTTTTCTTAAATGAGCCAGCTGAATGCAGATATGATTTGGCAGACAAAGATTATGACCAGATGACAAATGACTTTGTATGCTCATCTACAATCTCCCCAGTATTTTACGGATTATATGAATGTAATACAAATCTTAAAGGATTAAATCCTGAGCAAAACAATATAATTTATGTAAGATGCAGAGACCAGCCAGGAAAACCAATAACAGACAGAAATACAAACTCAGAATCTTATGTACAGGTATTGAGGCCGTCAGATCCATTAAAGATAGCTTCATTAAGCCCTTCTGGACAGATATTCCAGGATTCTGCAGTACTGCAGATAGAGACAGCAGATGGAGCAGAGCAGGATGGAACAGCGCAATGCGGATTCAGCAGAACTCAGTCGAATTTCATATTATTTTCACAGACAAATTCATCAAAGCATACTCAGAATTTAGTAAACCTGCCGAAAGCAAAATACACTTATTATATCCAATGCAGAGATTTAGCAGACAATATTGTTGCAGAAAAGATTGAGTTTGAAGTAACAGTAGATACAAAAGCTCCAGAAATAGTGAATATATACCAAGATAAAACAACAGCAACATCATTGTTCCATATAGAAACAGATGAGCCATCAACATGCGAGTATTCAACTGTAGGAAGATTCAATGTTGGAGATGGAAAATTAATGACAGGAACAGATGTCAAAGGGCATGATGCTGTTTTGGATTCTGATACATTTTACATAAGATGCAAGGATACTGCAAACAACCAGATGCCTTTGATTACAATCTATCTTTGATTACCCTCTACAATTAAAATATGCTTTGTAAAGGGTAAAGTTTATAAATATGCATCTTCTTATAAGTCTATGGTGTATATTTACAAAAAAGTTATTTATGGAAAGCCCTATTATTACTTAAGAATATCTAAAAGGATAGGCGGTAAAATTATAGTTAAGGATATTGCTTATTTGGGGAATGATGCTTTAGAATTAGAAAAAAAATTAAATAAATTAACTTCCCACAAAAAGGAAATAAGAAAGGCATACCATAATATAAAAAAATTCATACAAGGAGAGTATTATTTAAATAAAATTAAGAAATTAAAATTAAGAGTTAATCCTTACGTAAATAAAAAATCTTTGGAGGAAATAGAAGCGATAAAATTGCATTATAATAATTTTCTAAGAAAGGATAATCAAACAAAAGAAGATGTTTACAAAGATTTCCTTATAGACTTCGCCTATAATACAACATCCTTAGAAGGTAATACAATAACATTGCAGGAAGTAAATAAGCTTTTAAAAGAAAATCTTACCCCTAAAAACAGAACTTTAAGGGAAATTTATGATCTGCAAAATACAGAAAAAGTTTTTTTCGATATTCTAAAATCCAAACAGGAAATCAATAATGCGTTAATAATAAAAATCCATGATGAATTGCTGGACAAAATTGATCAGAGGAAAGGCTATAGGCAGCAGGATATAAGAGTCTTAAAATCGCATTTTAAAACAACTCCTTATCCTTATATTAATGCTGATATGAAAATCTTATTAAAATTATATACAAAAAACAAGGATAAAATACATCCTTTGGTATTAGCTGGAATAATTCATCAAAAGTTTGAGAAAATACACCCCTTTGCTGATGGAAACGGCAGAACAGGAAGGATGATGCTTGATTATATTCTGATAAAAAATAAATATCCTCCTTTAATTATAAAAAAATCCAGAAGAGGAGATTATTTGGATGCAATTAGCAAAGGCGATAAAGCTGATTTAAACAATATTGATGCCAAGTATTATAAAGATATAGTTGGCTATCTTGCAGAAGAAATGATTAGCAGCTACTGGAGCAATTTCAATATTTAAATAAATTAAAAAGTAAAAGTTATAAAATTGTAAAAATATGATATAATATGAAAAAAGCGCAAATTCAGGAAATGCCTATTATCTATATATTTGCTTTAATTGTTGCTGCGTTAATACTTGTTTTTGGCCTAAATTATGTTTTTAATCTTCAGAAAACTGGCGAGCAGATTGAGCTTGGAAGATTCAAGCAGGATATTGAAAGGGAAGTTGCTTTCATGTACAATTTAGATACTGGCTCTTCATCTGAAGTAAAATTAAGAACTCCTTCAAAAATAAACACAATATGCTTCACAAATCCAGAGCAAAAAGTCACTTCCAGCAATAAGCAGCTGAATGATTTACTATTCCTCAATCCAACACATAATTTTTTCATCCTGGCAGATGACCCTTCCCAGGACAAATCTTTTAATGTTGAGCATTTAAAGTCTGATATTAATCCTTTTTGTACAGAGATAAAAGGAGAGTTTAAGGTAATATTTGAAAATAAAGGTAAGTATGTTTCTCCCAAAAGATAAAAAAGGTGTAGAAGTAGTCTTCGTCTGGATTTTTGTAGTCATTGCAGGTGCTGTAATAATAGCATTTTTTGTTTCATTTGCATTCAGGCATGCAGAGACTTCAACAGCAGTCACAGACATAAGATACTTGGATACAATCTCAAGCATAATAACTACTTTTGCAACTTCTTTGGAAGCAGATAAAACGATTAATCTGCCAACTAAAGTAGAAGTATTATTTCATTGTGATGGAATTTTAATGGAATCAGGCGGAAGAGAATACAACAGGCAGATACCCAACCATATTATTTTTGGAACTGAAAGATTAGCTGATGATAAAATTCTGCTGTGGACAGTTCCATGGAGGCTTCCTTACACGATAACAAATTTAATCTACACATCTTCCCCGCACGTAAAATACTTTTTAATTTATGATTCTGCTTCAAGAAATTTTGTAAATGAATTAGCATCAGAAATCCCATCGAGATTTTTAACAGAACCAATGGATGTAAGAAGCCTTAACATAGAAAATATAGATAAAGATTCAGAATTAAGGCAGTATTACAAAAATAAATTTGTTTTCTTCACAACGCCACAGAAAGTTGATGAAATAAAAAATATGAAAACAGACTCATCAATTGTCCAAATAGGAAAGGATAATTATGGAGATATAACTTTTTATGAAGAAACAGAAAAAACATCAAAATATATCGGCAATGAATTAATCTATGGAGCAATTTTTACAGATGATTATGACACATATACATGCCTGCTGGAAAAAACAATGAATAAGCATTCGCAGATAACTTCCCTCTATGCAGAAAAAGCAAGATTGCTTTTAATTAAATCAGTAGCACAATGCTCATACAGCCAGATAAAATCAACATTAGACAGAGAAAAAACATTAGCACAAACTTTAAATATTCCCGAACTTTACAAAAATTCACAGCTGCTTATAGAAGAAAACAGGTTATTAGACAATCAGGATTGTTCGTTAATATTTTAAAAAAAAGAGGGATGATGAGAAAGACAAAAGCATATTTTCAGATTTTAGTGATTCTTACTTCTATGTTTACTATTTATCTGCTTAATCCTGTTGAAGTTTCAGCTCAGCCAGCAAAATTCTGCTGTGAAAAAACAGTAAATGGAGATTTTTGCAAATACACTTCAGTTTCAGAATGCGACAATAATTATCAGGCTGTTCCAACTTCTTGTTCTTATACTTCTTTCTGCAAGACAGGATGCTGTATAATTGAAGGTGTCTGCAGTTCTAATCTGCCAAAAAGCGCATGTGAAAACAACAACGGCCAGTGGACTTCTGGATCATGTGATAATATTGCAGAATGTGATGTTGGCTGCTGCGTTATTGGAAATGATTATACATTTACAACAGAGGCAAAGTGTAAAAAATTGCATCAGCCATTTCCAGGATTGTCATTTCAGTTCAGAAAAGATATAGTTAATGAGCAAGCTTGTTTAGAACAGGCAGTTTCAACACAGGAAGGCTGCTGCAAGGTTGATGAAGAGACATTTACTTATGGTTCTAGGGCAGAATGCCTTGAGATTACTGGGGATAGTAATTCTTTTTACAATGGCTTAAAATGTTCTAACCCTCAGATAGGATCTACTTGTCAGCCTAATGCAAAAAAAGGATGCTTGCAAGGTTCAGATGATGTTTACTGGTTTGATTCATGCGGAAATCCAGAAGGTGCTGCACAGCAGTGTGATTATGATACTGGAACAATATGTGGAGAGCAGAATAATGCATTTACATGCATCTCAACTGATTGTAATGACCCAAAATATGGAAACAAGAAAAATGGGGAATCATGGTGTGAGTATGAGCAGGATACTAAGGGAATAGACTGGGTTGGTGCAAGGCATTATAGAAGAGCCTGCATTGAAGGAAAAATAATTTATGAAGATTGTGCAGATTTTAGGGAAGAAGTTTGTATTCAAGGAAGTTCTGGAGGAAAAACAGAAGCAAGATGCGTAAATAATGATGGAGAATTAATTCCTGTTGGAGGAAGATTCTGGGATGGAATAAATTCATGCTCAAGAGCTTCTGACAAAGAAAAGTTCAAAAAAGGAACAGACCCTCAGCCATGGATAGATGCCAAAGCTATTGAATGTACACAGCAGGGAGACTGTGGAAACTACCAAAATGCAATTGGAGTTTATTCAGAAGGAGGGTATACAAATTCATGTGGTGAAGAGTCTGATAATGCTAAAAACGAAGGTGAAAAGAAAGATAGCGGAGTATTAGGAGGATTAGTAACCCAAATTGGCGGAGGACTTGCTAGCGCAGTAATTAGTGGCGCATTAGGTGCAGGAATAACACTTGGAGCATTGGCAAGTGCAGCTATTGTCCCAGTTTTTGGGCTTCTTTTAGCAGGCCTTTTTGCAAGTGGTGTTATTGGCGGAAAAAAAACATTTACATGTACAGCAGTTTGCTCAACATGGCAGCCTCCAACACAGTCAGCATGTGAAAGATGCACTGAAGATCCAACAAAGACATGTTCAGAGTATAAATGCAGATCATTAGGGCAGAATTGCGGAATAGTAAATGAAAACACTCCTTTTGTTGAATGTACTGTTATAAACAAAAATGATGCTGTAGCACCAACAATTTCTCCATTAGCAACAATATTGACAGAAGGCTTTACTCTTTCAAGAACTACACATGGCTATAAGATTAATGAGGGTGTTAAAGCTTATACTCCAATTAAAGTAGGAATACAGACAAATGAGCCTGCACAATGTAAAATATCTGTAAAAAGAGCAACTCCATACAAAGATATGGAAGCATATTTTGGATCAAACTTATATCTAAGAGACCATGAACTATCATTATCAATACCTAAAGAATTATTAACAGAAGGAGTCTTAAAAGAAACTGAAAATAAATTTGTTTTATATACAAAATGCCAAGATGCTTCAGGAAATGCAAATGATGTGGATTATCAGATAGATATTTCAGTTTTGCCAGGCCCTGATTTAACACCACCTTTTGTAGAGGTAACAGAGCCAGATAATAATGCAGTATTGCCAACACATATTACAGAGCAGGAATTAAAAATATACTTAAACGAGCCATCAGAATGCAAATATTCTCCAACTTTGGATGTATCTTATGACCAACTGCCATTTGCATTTAACTGCGCAAGTTCATTTGAAAATGTTTCATTAATAGGATATGGATTGTATGAATGTAATGCTCAATTAAGCGGAATAAGGCACGATCAGGATAATAATTACTGGATAAAATGCAGGGACCAGCCATTGGAGCCTGATTTAACAAAGAGAAATACTAACTCACAGTCTTTTATATATACAATAAAGGCAACAGAGCCTTTGGAAATAATAGAAAAAGGTCCTGAAGAGGATGTTTATACAAATGCTCCCACTCTGTTTGTAAAGACTGCAGGTGGAGCAGATGATGGAAAAGCGCAGTGCGGATTTTCTGAATTTGTAACAAAGCCTTACATAAAAATGTTCAAAACAGACTTTACAGAGCATGAGCAGACATTGAAATCACTGGAAAGAAGAAGGCATACTTATCATGTTCAATGTGTGGATTCAGTTGGAAATATTGCAAAAGACAAAATTGAATTTAATGTAGCTGTTGATGTTTTCCTTCCAATAATTGAGTCTATAGTAACTCAGACTAATTCTGTGACATTAACATTAAATGAAAAGGCAACATGCGAATATTTCAATGCCAGCTTTACATACGGCTCTGGAACAGGAGTTAGAGCAGATGAAAATGCATCAGTCCATAACCTGCCTATACAGGATGTTCTTTATGTAGCATGCAGAGACAGCTCTGGAAATGATGCTTCATTTACATTGTATACTTAATTGCCATGACAATTTTTTGAAAAATAGAAATATTTAAATAAATGTAATGGCAATATATCATAATGAGAATAATAAAAAGAAAAAGAAATAATAAAGAGTTCTTTTATTTGCAGCATTCTTACAGAAAAAATAACAAGATAATAACAAAAGAAAAATATTTGGGCACTAAAATACCAAGTAGTGTAGAAAAAATAAAAAAAGAGATTGAACAGGAGGAAAAAAAAGAGTTATACAAGAAACTTCAGAAAATAAAAGCTAATTTTCAGAAAGAGTGGAAAAAAACTCCAAAATCAGCTAAAGAAAAACAATTAGAGGAGATGGCAATAGCTTTTACATATAACACGAATGCAATAGAAGGATCAACTATTACAATGGAAGAGACTAGAGAGATAATACATGATAAAATTGCCCCCAATAAGCCATTATATGAAATAAAAGAGACGGAAGCGCATTCCAAAGTTTTTCTTAATATGTTAAATAAAAAAGAAAAAATAACAAATAAACTGATTTTAAAATGGCATGATGATATTTTTGGAGAAACAAAACAAGATATAGCTGGTAAATTTAGGGAATATGGTGTTAGGGTAGGCAGTTATATGGCACCAGACTGGCAGGATGTTAAGAGTTTAATGAACAAATTTATAAGACTATCAAATAATAAAAGTATAAATCCTGTTGAATTAGCAGGCCTAGCACATTACGAATTTGAATCAATACATCCTTTCGGAGACGGCAACGGCAGAATAGGCAGATTATTAATAAATTATATCTTATGGCATAAGCAGTATCCTGTGATAATTATAGAAAATAAAAAAAGAAAGTCTTACTATAAAGCATTTAAAAAAGGAAGTGAAGGTTTTGCAAATTATTTTTTAAGAAGGTATTTATCAGTTCATAAAAACATGATAAAATGAAAAAAGCACAGGTGTATATGGCTGAACCTGCTGTAATTAGCAAATTTTATTAAAGCAGCAGATAATCTTGTGGTTCGGAAAGGAAGCATTTATATACTTGTAAACTTTTTATTCCACATGTAAACTTTTATTTACAAATGAAAATAAATATTTATTTGGAAGAACTGCTTGGAAGCAAAGTAAAGATAAAAATCCTGAGAGCTTTAGCTAAATTTGAAACTAAGAGTTTTACTTCTAGAGAACTGGCTAAAAGCATTAAGGTCTCGCATACTGCAGTGATAAAATCTCTGGATGATTTAAAGGGAATAAATGTGGTAGGAGTAGAGCATCATGGAACCTCAAATATAATCAAACTGAATAAGGAAAGTTATTTAACAGATATCATAATGGATTTATTTAATTATGAAAGGATGACTTTAATTTCTCTTAAAAAAGATATTGCAAAAGGGATAAAAACAGCAAAAAAAATAGCGTTATTTGGCAGTATTGCAGAAAAAAAAGAGAAGCTCAATAGTGATATAGACATATTGATAATAGCAAAAAATAAAGAAGAAATAATGAAATTAATAGCCGAAAAACAGAATAAATTCAGCAAAAAATTTGGAAATATAATATCCGCATATATTTTAACTGAAAATGAATTCAAAAAAAATAAAAATACTGATTTAATAAAAAATATTATAAAAAGACATATAATGATAAAAGGAGACAGTTTATGAAAACTAGGAATGTAGATAAAAGTAAATATAAAAATTATTTAATAAAAGCTGAGGAATTCTTTGATATTATGAATGAAAGTTTTAATAAACAAGAGTATAATGCAGTAGTGTTAAATGCCATTCATTGTGCAATAAGCTCTGCAGACGCTTTAACGGTTTTCTACAAAGGTTTGAGGCATGCTGGAGAAAGGCACGAAGATGTAATTTCTTTGTTAAATACCTTAGACATAAAGGATATCCAGAACAAAAATAGACAGTTATTAAACCTGCTCCAGCTAAAAAACAAAGCAGAATATGAAGAAAAGCTGATGACAGAATCAAATGCTTCAGACTCAATAAAAAATGCTTCCAGATTCTTTAATTGGGTTAAAGAGCTGCTAAAAGAATGAAAAAAGCACAGGTGCATATGGGTGAGACTGTAATTGTTATATTCATCTTTGTAGTTATGCTGGGATTATTTTTAATTTATTATACCCAGTTTAGGTCAGAAGGCATTAAGCAGGAGGCAAAAGAAACAAAAACAGAAGCTTCAACAGCATTGCTTTCTGTGTTGGCATCAGTTCCTGAGATAAAATGTTCTGAGAAGGCAAAAGAGGAGCAGTGCATAGATACAGTAAAAGTATTGGCTTTAGGAAACATTGTTAATCAGAATATCAATTACTACAGGTCTGTTTTTGGAGCAAGAGACATTACTCTGGAAATTCTTTACCCAAAACCAAGCCAAAAAGGAGAGTGTAATCAAAATACTTACAAAAACATCAATTACCCTTCAAACTGCAACGAATATACTATATTCTCTTCAGCAACAAAAACACAGAACAAGAACATAATTTCAACGCCTGTTTCTATATACTTTCCAGAAACAGACACTTTCGGCATAGGGAAGTTAATCATTACAACATATACAAGATAAACATACATTGCTGTGTAAGAAGGATTTGCCAAAATAAAAAAAAGTGTATTAATCACAAAGAATAAAGAAATCAAAGCAATTGTCAGCGAAGGAGTAGTAAATTTGATTCCTGCTTGGAAATGGCTGTTAGAAGATGAATCTATTAAATATAAAAAGAATGGATGAACTATTAATAGAAAGGCAGAGATATACAAGATGAAAAAAGCGCAAATAACAAATTATATAAACGTTTGAATCTTATTTGTAATATGAAAAAGAAGTATACAGTTATTGTGGAAGAGGGTGAAGATGGCTATTTGATATCTGAGGTAGTTGAGCTTCCAGGATGTCATACTCAAGCTAAAAGCTATGATGAGCTTCTCAAAAGGACGAAAGAGGCAATTCAATTATACTTGGATGTAGAAAAGCCTCTTGATATCAAAACTAAATTTTTAAGTTTACAACAGATAGAGGTTTAATTAATATGTCTAAGTTGCCTCAGATAACTGCAAAAGAGGTTTCTAAAGTTCTTCAAAAATTAGGCTTTGAGTTTAAAAGACAAAAAGGAAGCCATATGTTCTTTGGACATAAAGATAGAAGAACAACAACTATTCCCAATCATCCTGGTGATTCCCGATCATCCTGGTGAAAAAATTGATAGGGGCTTATTAAATAAAATTATAAAACATGATTTAGAGATTACCAGAGAAGAATTTATGAAACATCTGTGAAACCTATAACATATACAAGATGAAAAAAGCGCAAATAGAGATCATAGGACTGGTTGTGATAGTTACTATAATAATAGTAGCAGTAATATTATTTGTAAGATTAACAGTTTTGAAGCCTCCTGTCCATACAGCAACTTCAATAGAAAGCATAGAAGCTAATAACCTACTTAATGCTATGCTTAAAACTACTGTTTGTGAGATGTCTATACAGGAAGCTATCCAGCAGTGCGGTCAAAAAGTCAGTATTTGCAATCAAGAGCCATGCTCTTATACCTCCAACAAAGTAAAGGAAATATTGCAGGCTTCTCTGGATGAAAAAACAGACTACAGCTTTACCGCATTGGCAGGTAATGATCCTGTAATCAAGATTGAAAACTGCAAGACAGGAGTTTCAGCCTCACCATTTTCTATTCCAGCTAGAGGTGTGGTTTACACGATAAGCTTTAAATTATGTGAGAAAAATCTGTAACTATTTTAAAATGATAACAAAAAGAAGGAAAATTTAGCCTTCTGGATACCAAATAATGGCTTTATAAGCCTTCTAGCAGCCAAATAGAGAGGAAATATTGCTTGAAATACCAAAAACTTTATAAATAACCAATATTTCAATTATTAATGCTATTGAGAGTAGTCTTGGTAGAATCGACGTCGACGTAAAAAGAATAAATAATAATTAAACACAAACACACGGAGGTGTTTATAGAATGAAAAAATTGGTGAAAAAAGTTGCAGTGTTGGGTGCAGGTACCTTAATGATGGGTGCAACCTTAACAAGTGCTGTAGCTTTGGATTTAGCCGATTACCCTTCTCCATATTTAGTTGATGGAGAATTTGACACTAGTTCTGCTATTGTTGTTGGTGATAATGCCGCAGCATCAGATACTATCGGTGCAGTAGACGTATCAAATCACTGGCAAGTAAATTCCTATACCACAACAAGTGGAGCAGGAGTTACTGTTTCAGGCGGAAAGACTGAAAAAGTTCCAATAGATGATGGTGGAGCAGACACATCTGTAGGCGATTCAAATTATTTAGACAATGAAATTGATGATGAAGATGTTCCAAGTTTATTAGACTCTACTGTAAACTTCCAAAGCAAGGAATATGACTTTAAAGAAGCAGTCTATTTATGGAATGCCGGAAGTACATCATCATACGCTGGTTCCCCATCATTATATACAAGTCTGACAAGTAGTGATGATGATTATGGAACAGATGTTGTAATGGAACTTGCAAAGAAGTCTATTGGTTACTACTATGTATTTGATGAATCTATCAATGTATCTAAGGCAACCTCATCAGATTCATTAGAACTAGATTTCTTAGGTAAGAGATTGAAAATTACAGGAGCTTCTGCAACACAATTTACAGCTCAGGTTGGAGAAGAACACTTCATGAAAGTTGGTGATTCTGTAACTGTAGAAGGTAAGGTAGTTACTTTGAATAATGTAGGTTCAGGCGGAGCAATCGTTATAGATGTAGATGGAGAAGTTGAAACAATCTCCTCATCCTCAACTGAAACAGTTAATGGAGTGGAGATTAACAATGATGAAACATTCTA
>JAGVZH010000005.1 GCA_018302745.1 Candidatus Woesearchaeota archaeon | reverse complement strand
ATCTCAACAAGATTGTCAATAGAAGATGTCAAAAAAGAGATATTTTTCAATGAAACAAAAGTTGATACTTCTTGTGGCATATTTAAAAAATACAATTATAAAGAATTGTCAAGGGAAGCAATAGAGCAAGAGCAATTAGATACTGCCTTTAAGGTCATGGAAACATTTGATAGCCACAAAGAAATGAAAGATTGTCAAGTTTATGTAGCATCCAATGATTTCACAGATTACCTAAAGAAAAGGCAGAGCCTAAACCAAGCTTATAAATATGATTTTTCAAATAAACAAAGCGGTTTAGGGGATTTTTTTAGTAAGTAATACCATTCACAACGCACCAGTTATTCCACCATTCGATTACGCACCAGAACCCGTATTCATAAAATTGGGAGAATATGAAATTCATCTTTTTTCCTAAAGTTAATCAAAACAGCAGTATTTACTCGGATAAGATCTTTAGCCTTTTAACTAATTCATCAAAAACAGCTTTCTTTTTTTCTTTAGATACAGAAAAGAGTAATTTATCAAGCATAATCCTGGAAACAGTAAAAATGTAATTCAGCTTTATAACACTGTCTTTAATCGCCCCTTCTTTTTTAGTGATTGGAATTCCTTTCATGGCAGTATTGCTTGTAATTCCTGCTACTACAATATTGTCGGATTCTTCAAATAAGACCAGAGCAGGCCTTGTTTTAACTTCAAAAGTATCTGTAAACTGCAGTTTTGCAAGAACTACATCACCAGGCTTAAGCATTTTCCCATGATTCATCTTCTTTATTATCCCATATTTCTTTCATTTTGGCTTGCTGGATTTTATGCAGAAATTTGTCATACTGGTTTTTGCTCTTTACATCTTTAAATACCTTAAGCATGCTTTTTATCAAATCATTATAAGGTTGTTTTGGATATTCCCTTGCTTTTTTTAATGAATTTACAATTGACTTGTCTAGCTGGATTGTTGTAGCCATTATATATCACCTATAGTTAGTATATAATATATTATATATAAATGTTTCTGTCTTTGCTGACTTAGAAAAATATTTCATCTGATGGAGAGAGCATACTGCGCTGAATATATTCAAAAAAATATAGGAATAGCTACTTCTTTTTTTCAGCTTCAAGCTTGGCCTGCATTTTAGCCAGCAATCCGGGCAAGCCAGTTCCTAAAGGAACAGCCTGATTTAACATTACATTTTCAACAACAGAATTCAGCTCATCTACTTCTCCGATCAAAGAAGCATTTTTTAAATGGACTAAAGGAGTTTCAAAAGAAGCCCTTGCCAATACAGATTCTTTTTCAGAAGTGATTCCAGACCTTGTTATCCCTTTTATCTTTCCTGTTGTTGTCATCACATCTGCTATGAACATTACATGCCTGATGTCAATATCTAATCCCTGGTTTTCAATTACTTTAACAGCTTCATCAATAATAGTCTGCCTTGCTGCCTCAATTCCAAATACGTCTGCTGTTTCAAACATATTGTTGCTTTTTAATCTTGTCTCATCAACTTCCTTTATCTTTAATGCCTCTTCCAAATTTGATCCTGCGCATAAAATCATGAATTCGCCGCCAATCTTTACAGGCAGCACCTGCGTAATTCCTTCAATACCCTTGACATGTGCACTTCTTGCTTTTTCTTTTATCTTGTAAAGCTCTTTTACTTTTTCCTCTTTTGGCTTTATAACTAAAACATCATCTTTAAGCTTCACGCTGATTCCTTTCAAAGCTTCTGCAATAGTTTTTTCCAGATATAAAGGAGTTATTGAAAGCTCTTTCATCATGCTTCTGTTAAGCTTTATCTCAACAGATGATTTCATCAAATTGATGCTGAATTCTGATGCTATTTCATTCAGAGTAGTCTGCTTTAGCTTAGATGCTATTTCCCTTACCTTATTTGCATCTTTTTTATAGTCCTCTTTAAGGTAAACTTCCATCTGGGGTGTTGAAATTGATTTTCTTGCATCAAATATCTCTATTAACCTTGGAAGGCCTAAAGTGACATTCATTTCAGAAACGCCTGCAAAATGGAATGTATTCAAAGTGTTATGGGTTATTATTCCGTCAAAGGTTGTGAATGTTTCCAGTCCAGGAACGCTTAGATCATAAACATAATCGTTGTTGTCTATGTATTCTATACTAATGATCTCATCCCATACTACATGAGAAGTAAACATCTGATTTAAAATTTTAAATTCTCTGGAAATGTCAATATTTTTTTCTTTGGCAGCTTCAGCAAATCTTGCCATATGCCTTAGCAATGCAGTCCTGCCTACTTTCTGCCTTTTTGTGGCACTGTTTACATATCTTATAGGCAATCCTAACTTTCTTGAAATATCAATTAGAATATTGTCAAAACCGGAAATCATATCTGTCAAATCTTTGTAATTTATTAATGCATTCTTTACTGCAAGTTTTGTTAATTCTTCTAAACTTTTTCTCTTATGTTTAATATCAGATCCTATCTTACTTGCAAAAATCGGCGCATATTTATAAGGAATTATTAAATAAGCCTGTTTACTGTCTCTTGATTTAAACGCAAAAATATTAAATCTTGTTAATAATAACTTTATTCCATCCAATAATTCTTCGGAGTTTGATGAAGCTCTAATCATCCTTCTATTTACAGTAAAGTTGCCATCACCGTCAAAATATCCCCTTAATAATCCAGAAACAAACTCTTCTTTTGCGCTGTATGCAAATCCAGGAACTTTTTTATTGCTTGATCCGGAATCACATACATTCCTAACAAATCTTGACAGTAATGAAGAGTTAATCACAAGATCACATGATTCTGAAAATCCCCTATTATGTGAAAATCCCCTATTATGGCTTTTTTCTAAATAATCTAAACCAATGCTCTCAACAAACATTTTTGCGTTATTTAGATAATCTTTATCTATGTTTGATATTGACAAATGACCCTTTGCAGCGCTACCTTTTGCCAAATAAGCTCCGATAAACCATCCAAAATTCCAGTCCAAATTTAATTCTGAAGGAATCAATTTAGTCGGCCTGTAATCTCTTGTGACTCTGAAACTAGTTTTATCAGGAAAATCAACATAGTCTTCTGTTTTTAATTTTGCAATGCAGTGTTCCGGTAGGTATTTCATAGAAGGTATTCTGTCTCCTATTTTTAGCTCTCTACCAACTATCGGGACAATCCTGTTATTTTTTCTTGTTACAAAAGAATGATTGTCTGTTGCAGTTATTTTTCTTCCAGAGGCAGTTTTTAGCTTCATTAATTTCTTATTGGTTTTATGCCTGCTACATTCAACAATTTTTTTCCATTCTATTTTTTCATCCTGATTCAGGCTTGGTACAAGAATGTTCTTGCTGTTAATAGGAATTATTTCCGAATCATCATTAATCTTTATTGATCCTTTTAGTCTGGCTAAATCATCGACAAAGTCCCCTATTTTTAGAATTTTTATTTGATTATCTGATTTTATTATTATTCTTTCATCTTTACAGACACTCATTTGGGTACTTGGTTCGCCAAAAGACTCTGCTGTTATAATCCCTATTGCCTCTCCAGGGCTTATTTTAGAGTTTTCATATTCTTCCAGAACTTTATCCATTACAGCTTTAAGGGATTTCTTGGGAAGGCTTTGCAATTCTGCCTCTTTCTTAATATCTGTCAGTAATTTTCTTGGTAATTTATCTTTATATTCTTCAAATATCTTATCCATGCAGACCGCCCTTTACTTCCTTAACTATTTTCTTTACGTTTATTGTACCGCCATGGGATTTTGAAACATCAATTCCATCATCTCCGTATGAAAATTGGATTATGTTCTCATTTGCATCCCTTACTGTATGATCATATTCAATTCTTAAATCCTGCAGAGCATTTGACAATCTTCTGTATAAATATCCTGATTTAGGAGTTCTTAATGCAGTATCCATTAATGAATCTCTTCCTGTCATAGCTGCAAAGAAAAATTCTGAAGGTGTTAATCCTTCCTTAAATCCTCTTTTGATAAAGCCTCTTGCTTCAGGGCTTAGATCTTCTCTCTTAAACAAGGATAATGTTCTTCCAATGTATCCTACCTCAATTCTCTTCCCCCTTAAAGACTGCTGCCCTGCACATGCTGCCATCATTGTCAAATTTAATATCTTGCCTCTTGCTCCTGACCTTGCCATTATCAATGTGTGATTTTGCTCATCAGAATTTTCCTCAACAATCTTTCCGATGCTATCCCTTACTTTATTCAATGTTTCCAGTATTTTTAATTCTAAAGTTTCTTCTACTGTTCTTCCAGGGAAGGCCTCAAGCTTTTTTTCCTCAAAAGTTTTTATTAATTCAAATACTCTGCTCTCTGCACTTTTTATCAGCCTGCCAATTTCTTCATGAGCTTTTGCAGGAAGATCTGTGTCTGAGATGGAGGTTGTAAATCCTCTTCTTAATAAAATTTCAATTCCTAATCTGGAAATATCTGCTAAAAGGCTAATAGCCCTTTCAGGTCCATACTGGCTGTATAAATCCCTGATCAGATCTCCAGAGCCTTCTCCAACACTGTTTACATCAATCAATCCCTCTATTAATTTTCCATCTTTAATTACAACCTGATTTCCATCTCTTGAAGTTCCTATAAAGCTGAAATCTTTTGGCAGTAAAACTGAAAAAACTTCTTTTCCACTCATCTTATTTTTTAATGGGCCGATGTCATTTATTCCCACTGAGACCAATATGTCTGCTGCTTCTTCCTTGCTGAATTCCATTTCTTTTGTCAATAAATATAATCCGGAAACAGAGTCTTGTATTGCAGAGATGACATTAAATCCAGATTTTGGAGTTATAATCTGGGATCTTGCTTCCATCAATATCTCAGCTTCTGCCCTTGCCTCCTCATTCTGCGGAATATGGAGATTCATCTCATCTCCGTCAAAGTCTGCGTTATAAGGCGTGCAGTTTTTTGTCAAAAAACCATTTGCAAAGAAATTGTGGGTGTCTGCTATTGTTGTTATATCATAAACAAAAGGGCAGTAGGTTTCTTTTACTTCTGATATTGGTTCGTATACAATTCCAGGCCCTGCACTATTATCTGCTACCCAAGTTTTGAAATCCGGAAAATCCATAGGCAATGATGCAGTATTATAATGATATGCCCAATGCTCTAAAGTGCCTAAAGAAATATTTAGCTTCTTTGATATTTCTTTGAAGTTATATCCTTCATTTCTAAATTCAAAAAATTGTCTACGTTTCTCTTTTCTTTCCCTAATCTTATTATTTTTTGATAATATGTATGAGTATGCTAATCTGGCTATATTGTCTTTTTCTTTGCTGTATACATATCCAATTTTGCTAAAGAAATTTAATATTGATTTTTGGCTGTCTATTGTAGACACTAAGGAATATGTCATTTCCCCATCTTTTCTTATATTGCTTTCTTCTTCACGAATATTACTTATTTTAACATCAAATTTATCCAATATCCTTTCCAAATCTTTAATGAAATTATAGCCTCCTTTTTTGCTTTTCTTTATTTTACTTAATTTAAATACCAAAGATCTGAAGCTGGATTTAGAGTTTTTTCTAATTGATGGTCTGCTTAACTCACAGCCAAAATAGCTTCCTACGAACTCACGTTTTATGTGTAAAGGAGAATTTTTTATCCATCTTGGGATCGAATAATCTTTTATCTTTACTTTATCTCCATTAGGAGCGCCTAAAGCAGCGAATAATAAGGCTAAGGGCTTATTTCTTATTTCAAAATAAGGATAAGATCCAATTACTTTCAGTTTTTTACCTTTTACAGTATAGATTATCCCCCCTGTTGTCTTTACATATATTTTTTCCGGTGTAAATCCCAAACTCCTTATATCTTTCTGGATAATATCTAGATCTTCCTTTGTCCCTCTAAAAATTAGCCTTGCCTTGTCCTCTTTTAAAATAAATGTTCCATCACCAAACAAATGGCCAATTAACCTGCTTAAGATCATAATTCTCTGATCATTTAGATTTAGAGGTATTAATTTCAAATCTTTTAATATTTTAATCGAATGTTTGAGGTATGTTTTTTTAGGTGATATTTTTTTAATATCCTCTTCAGATAAAATTACCTTATCTACGTCTTTATAAACAGGTGTTTCCAATGGTCTGACAATGGCCTTATCATTTATCTTTAAATCTTTAGCTTTTTTAATGCCTGATGAAGTATAAAATGGGTGATCTCCAGTAGCCACTACTTTTCTTCCGCTTTTTGTTTTTATTTCATAACATTTTGCACCATATTCTTCTGGTTTTAAACCCCAGAATTTTTTTAGTTCTGTAGGAAACAACTTTCCTTCTTTTCTGTCAAATGTTGCTAATTCAGATTCTTTCCAACAATTTTTAAGTTCATCAATAGGCCGCTGTATACCGCTTGATAATTGGACTAATGTATCCGGTGCAATACATACAGAAGGGTTTAACCTGAATGATTTGCCAGGCAGGACTTTTACCCTGTGGCACATTATACTCATCCTATGAAGAGAAGGCTGCCTGTTGAATATTGAAATATCTCCATCAACCAAATGTCTTTCTACAACAAAACCAGGCATTAATTCCTCTAAAAGCTGCTCTTTTGTCTGTTCTGTTATTTTTTTCTTTTTTCCGTCAGCCCTAATTACATAATTTGCTCCAGGATAATTTTCAGATCCCCTGCTTATGAGCTCTTTCATCTTTTCTATATTCCATTCTGTTACTCTCTCTGGAATTGTTAATTCCATAGCAACTATTATTGGAATTCCAACTTCGTCAGGCTTGATTTTTGGATCTGGGCTTATAACAGTTCTTGCAGAAAAATTAACTCTTTTACCAGCCAGATTGTGCCTGAATCTTCCTTCCTTGCTTTTTATCCTCTCTGCTAAAGTCTTCAGGCTTTGTCCTGATCTATGCCTTGCTGGAGGAACCTGGGCTATATCATTGTTAAAATAAGTTGTTACATGATACTGGAGCAAATCCCATAAATCCTCTACAATAACTTCCGGGGCTCCTGCATTTATATTTTCAAATAATCTTTGGTTTATCCTTACAATATCCCCCAATTTATGGGTCAAATCATCTTCTGACCTTTCTCCAGACTCAAGAGTAATAGAAGGCCTCATTGTAACAGGAGGAATCAATAATAAAGTGAGAACCACCCATTCAGGTCTTGCAAACTCCGGATTTAATCCAAGGAATACAACATGGTCATCAGGTATTCTTTCAAGCCTTGTTCTCACTTCAATAGGATCTAATCTCCTGTCATTTTCAACAAATGTAGAAGGCTTTTCCAGTTTTGTTGTATATTGCTTTGCTTTGCAATGCATACATTTTTTAATTTTCTTCATTGAGTCACGAATCTTGCGTATGTACTCTTTTTTGATATCAAGATTTTTTCCCAGAGATTCTAAATGATCTTTATGGGACTGAATCAAATTTTCCGCAATTAATGCCTTTCCGCATTCACTGCATGTTCCTCTCAAGGCATCAAGAATCTTGGCAACATACTCAATATGCACTATAGGTCTTGCCAATTCTATATACCCAAAATGCCCATTGCATTCTTTTAACTTGCTTCCGCATGTTTTGCACCTAAAACCTGGATCAATAACTCCAAGCCTTATATCCATTAATCCGCCATCAACTGGATAACCTTCTTTATCATAAAGTTCTGCAGTAACAACTTTAGCAACAGCCATTTTTTTTACATCTTTAGGGCTGAACAGTCCAAAAGTTATGCTCTTTACCTGCTTTGATATATAGTTATATGCCATTTTAGTATTTGCTCGTAAGTTTTATCTTTGGGTAGATCCCCAATGATTTTATTTCATCTAATAATAATTTGAAAGCGTAAGACATCTCTATTGGAGTTATTTCAACTCCTGAACCGCATCTTGTACAAAATTGCCTATTTCTAAAAGAATCATTGACTGCAAGCATTCCGCAGTTTTCACAAACATAAAGCACAACTTTGTCAGAATCAAACCTTTCCTTAAGCAGGAGGGATGCACCATGAGCTACCAAACAGTCTTTTTCCATTTCCCCCAATCTTAGTCCGCCGCCTTTTGCTCTGCCTTCAATTGGCTGCCTTGTCAGCAACTGTATTCTTCCTGATGCTCTTGCATGAAGCTTGTTAGTCACCATATGTGATAACTTAAAATAATACATGTTTCCAATGTAAATTTGGACTTTGAATTTGTTTCCAGTAATTCCATTATACATTGTCTCTGTTCCATTTTCCTTAAATCCTAAAGCAAGAAGATTTTCCCTTATAGTCTGCTCTTTTGTGGCTTCAAAGGAAGTTCCATCTATGTATTCTCCTGCTAATGCGCCAGCTTTTCCTGCAATGACTTCAAGCAGGTGATTTACAGTCATTCTTGGAGGGATAGAGTGCGGAGAAAATATTAAATCAGGCTTAACTCCTGAAGAAGTAAATGGCATATCTGCTTCAGGCACTATTAATCCTATAACTCCTTTCTGCCCATGTCTTGAAGCAAACTTATCTCCAACTTCTGGTATTCTTTGAGACCTTAGCCTTACCTGAGCTAATTTATTTCCTTCTTCATTTTCAGTAAGAATTACCATATCAACCACACCTTCTTCACCATGTTTTACAATTGAAGATGCTTCCCTTCTTGTAGAAGCAACTATGGAAAACTCCTCAACTTCCCCCAAGAATCTTGGAGGCGATGTCTTTCCAATAATGGCATCATCTGATTTTAACTGGGCTTCAGAATATACAACTCCATCTTTTTCCAGATGCTTATACTCCTCTTCAGTTCTGTATCCTTTGACTTCCTTGTCCACAAGCCCTATCTCATCAACTAATCCTCCGGAGTATCTTAATTCTTCAGCAACAGTAGGAATAAAGTAAGTTGACCTTCCAATGCCTCTGTCGATAGAGCCTTTATTTATTATGATTGCATCTTCCATGTTATAACCCTCATAACTCATTACTGCGATAACTAAATTTTGTCCGGAAGGATGCTTGTTTCCATTTACAGTATCATAAACAAATGAGTTTAGAATAGGAATCTGGGGATAATGAAGTATGCTTGAGTCTGTATCAATCCTAATCAAATAATTTGCAGCATAAAGACCTAATGACTGCTTTGAGACTTTTGTTCCCATCTCTAATCTTACTGGATTTGTATAGTTTCCATAAGGAACCAATGAAGATGTTATTCCTAAAAGCAAAATTGGGGATATTTCTAAATGAGTATGATCCTCTGTTAAATCCTCCTCTCTCAAAGCAACAAGGGCATTTTCCTCTTCTGTTGCATCAAGATATTCGATAACGCCCTCTGATACCAGATTGCTCCAGTTTATTTCATTGTTCTGCAATTTCTTGATATGAGCTTCAGCAAGCAGCGGCTTTTTGTCCTTGACAACAATCAAAGGCCTCATTGCCCTTCCTCTCGTCGTTGAAACATGAACTTCATCATAACTGTTATCGTACATTACACTCAGAACATTAGGAAGCTTGTTTTCCCTTCTTTGGGCCCTTATACTATCTACAAACTCTTTGGGATTCTCTACTTTCCCTACAAATATATCATTTAATATTACGTCAGTCATTTTTTCATGAATTGCAATCCAAGACTTTCAAGAGACTTTTTTGTTTTTTCTTCAGGAACATCTTCTGCTGATATGTTGCATAATAATGCAAGATTTTTTCTTAATCCTATTGATGTACCTTCAGGTGTTTCTACTGAGCATAACCTTCCCCAATGGCTTGGGTGCAAAGCTCTTGCTTCAAAATTTTCCTGTGTAGTGCTTAATAATGAATTAACCCTCTGAAGATGAGAAGTTGTAGCAACAAAATTTGTCCTGTCCATATTCTGGCTGATTCCTTTTCTGTTGGCTGTCCATGATCCAGTAGCCATTGCAGACTTAATTCTTGATGTAAGAAGTTTTTCCCTTATAATAATCTTGATAGACTGGAACTTTCCTCTCTTTACAAGCCTCTGGAAATTATACAAAATATCATTTACCAATACCCTCATATTTGCCCTCAGCAGATCTGCAAGCAGGTCTCCAGAAAGCTTTAATTTTTTATTAGTATAATGGTCTTTGTCCTGTACTGGCAGATTTTCCTTTGAGACCATCAGAAATTTTTTAATTAATTTGCATAAATTGTATGCCTTTAACATTCTTTCTTTCTTTGTTGTTCCGATATGAGGCAGCAAAAATTTATCCAATAATTCATCTATCCTTTCTTCCTTGCTCTCCATTGTTGGAGTAAATCCTAATTCCCTGCCAATTAATTCATATGCATCCTTAACATTCTTCAAGTTTGCAGTTTCATAAAGATTTACAAAAATGTCATCATACTGCTTATTTTCTGCTATTGTATTAAGGATTTCCTGGTCTTCAGTAAGCCCTAATGCCTTAATCACAGCTATGATAGGAACTCTTTTTAATCTTACAAAAGTCAGGTAAATAATTCCGTCCTTCATCTGCTCTATCTGGTGAGGAACTCTGAATGAGCCTCTTTCAGAAAATAATTTTCCGACAAACTTGGAAGGTCCTGTTGATGCTTCTTCAACAAAGAACTTGTTTGTTGCCAAATCCTCTACTGTGATAATAAGCTTTTCATTGCCGTTAATAATAAAATATCCTCCATGATCATCAGGATCTTCTTTTTTTTCTATTAGCTGCTCCTTTGAAAGCTTGTTTAGATGGCAGAATTTTGATTTTACCATTACAGGCAATTTTCCAATTTGTGTTGTGAACTCCTCTTTTTGCACGCCATCTGCATGAGTTGATATTTTCAAAAACATAGGGGCAGAATATGTTAACCCCCTTAATCTTGCTTCTGAAGGATAGACATTCCTTACAGATCCGTCTGCTTCAACAAATTTTGGCTTGTCAAGCCAGACTTTGTCAAGCTTTATCTGGAATTTTTCAACATCCTGGGGAATAATTGTAGGATTTATCTCTGAAAATTCCCTGACAATGTTATGCAGCTCAATTTCTGCAAAATTATTAAATGAGTTTATATTTGATTCTACCAAAGAATGCTCATCATAATATTTTTTAATCAATAGCTTAGATGCTTCACTCATTAAACAACTCTCCTGTAAACAACAAACTTTTCCTGAGTAGGAGATTTTCTTTCTATCTTTATTATATCTCCTTGATTAGGCTCTAATTGCTGTATTGCTGGGTCAGATTTCAGAATTTTAGGCAATTGTGTTACTGCAATATTATACTGATCTAATAGAAGTTTGTGCTCAGATTCCTTAAGCTTAGAATGTTTTGGGACAAGAATGTTTTTTGAGATGTCAGTTTTAGATTGGTCCATTTTGGGAGATAAGATGCTCTAGTGGCGACTCTGACTAGAAGTTTTGGTTCTTTTAATAAAATTTGTCATTAGTGGATTTATAAAGCTTTCGCTTTTTCTGGCTTTGTAAAATAAGTCATTAAATCAGCTTACTTTTTTTACAAAAAATTTAAGCGTATTCTGACATAATCTTATTTTGGCTTTGCTTAATTTTCTCAACTTCTTTAATGTGCTTTTCTTTCTCTCCTTCTATTTTATCCATTTCCGCAACTATTTTTTTTTGAATATCTAAAGAAGGTAAGGCAATCTCTATATTTTGCATTATTGTTGTGTTTAATGTCTTTCCCTTTGTTGCCCTCTGAGTATAATAGAAAAAATCTAATCCTGCGGCTAAGAGAAAGGTTTTTATCTGATACTCTTTTCTTTTTTCTGAAAGGTTGCGGTTGTTCCATAATCATTATCCATATACCTATTAGTAATATACTATTAAGTATTTAAACCTTTCGGTTAGTAAGATAGTAAAACTTATATACTAAAGAGAATATAACTACTCAATATGGGAAAGATTAAATTAGAAGGCTATGTTTGCGAACGTTGCGGGCATAAATGGGTTCCTCGAGAAACAACTACTGAAGAGCCAAAAGTCTGTCCAAAATGCAAAAGCCCTTACTGGAATACGCCAAGAAAGAGTGAGAAAAAATGATTACAAAAGAGCAAGCAAGAGAAGAGATAAAGAAGCTGGTAGAGAAATATAACAAATTAGTAGAATCTGGAAAATCTAAATCTTATAACGAGGAAATGACGAAGAAGGATTTTATTCTTCCATTATTTCGTGCTTTGGGCTGGAGTGTCGAGGATGGAGATGAAGTTACTGCTGAAGAAAAAATATCAAAAGGAAGAGTAGATTATGCTTTTAGGATTGAAGGAATACCAAAATTGTTTCTTGAGGCTAAATCGCTGAGAGAAGATTTAGATAGAAAAGAGTTTGCTGAGCAGGCAATCAATTATGCATGGCATAAAGGCGCAACGTGGGCAATTCTAACAGACTTTGAAGGAATAAAAGTATTTAATGCTGAATGGAAATCTGTTAATTATTTACAAAATCAATTCTTTTCAATAAACTGTAATCGATTTTTAGATAATTTTGAACAATTATGGCTATTATCAAGGGAAAGCCTAGAACTCGGATCAATAGATAAAGAAGCCGAGAAATGGGGTAAAAAAGCAAAGAAAATTCCCGTAGATAAACAGCTTCTTACTGATTTAACAAGATTTAGGGAATTATTAACTAAAAATATCCTTAAAAATAATTCTTCAAAAAATCTAACTGAGGAAGAATTAGAAGAAGCTGTCCAGAGAATTATTGACAGGCTAATATTCATTAGAACTCTTGAGGATAAACAATTAGAAGCACCTGTTTTGCAGTCTTTGATAAGGGAAAATGCTAATAAAAGGATCTCAAAAAAACTAAACGATGCCTTTAGGAAAATTGATGA
>JAGVZH010000004.1 GCA_018302745.1 Candidatus Woesearchaeota archaeon | reverse complement strand
TCTTCCTACAACTTTGCATTATATCTTACATCAGGAAGAGCACCATGGCTCAACCTTCACAGGAAACTCCACACTTTAGTGTGGAGAGGACGTCATGTTTAGTAGCTGGTCTATTCTTTCATATATTTTTAAAAAAACTTCTTGAGCTATATCTTCCGCAAAATGGATGTCATTTAAAAAACTAAATGCAATCTTCTTAATAGAAGAGGCATACTCATTAACCAATTCTTCAAAAGCTGGTTGACTGCCTAAAGAAATTTTCAAAAATACACTTTTTTCTTCCGGTTTCATTGTTTTTGATTTCATGCTACATATCCAGCTAATCTTGATTCAAGAATTCTGCTACTCCTCCACGTTTCAGCGGATACACTTTTTGGCAATACTTTTAATAATTTAGCAGATTCATGATCTTTCATTCCGTAAATATATTTGTAAATTAAATAAAGGGAATTTTTTTTAGGCATTTTCTTCATTTCTTTTAAAACAATTTGATTTAATTCCCTTTTTTCAATATCTTCATGCTGCTTTCCTTGAACACTTGCTTCCTCAAGCCCAAATTCGTCATTTGTGACTGCCTCTAAAGATACTGTTTTTAATCCATTTCTTAAATTTTTATTGCTATTCCTTTTTCTTATATGGTCAATTGCCTTGTTTCTGGCTATTTGGGCTATATAATTTCTAAAACTGCTTTCGTATCTGGGCTTTATTGATTCCCTTTTTTCATAAACTTTTAAAAAAACATCTTGGGTAATATCTTCTACTAAAGAATCATCTTTTAATATCTGATAGGCGATACTGACTACTAGTCTATGATACTTCTTAAACAAGCTTTCAAAAGCCATATCATTTCCTTTCTTTAATTTATTTAACAGTTCTCTGTCATCTGCTTTAATCATCTTTACCTTAAATTAAATATTACTGCCTAACCAATCAAATATTAAGCTTTCTACTTCCTCATTTAACAGATTAGTTCCATGTTCCTGCCTTTCATAAGCCTTTAACTCAACTTTGCTGTTTTTGCCTGCTAATTCTTCAGAAGAATCGTAAGAATACTTATCACCCTTTCCGACTATTATAAGCACATTTTTGTCAACTTTTTTTATATCATCAGATGTTTCAATTCCTTTGTAATCTAATCCAGGAGATAAAGCTACTGATGTAGAAATGTCAAGATTTGCTAATGATTTGATTGCTAAATTAGCTCCTATTGAAGCGCCTATTACAGCTATCTTTGTATTAGGATGCTTTTCTTTCAAGTAATTATATGCTGCCTTAACATCAAAAACCATGTTGTTGAAATCTTCATCATCAAACTCTTCCCAGTTTCCCTGAGACAATCCATGACCCCTTAAATCAATAGAAATAACATTATATCCTTTGTCTTTGGCTTTTTGTGCAAAGCTGTTCCATGAATGCTTTGTCATTGACAATTGATGTATAAGGATTAGTGATTTTTCGGAATCAGCATTAAAGTAATCTGCTTTTATCTCAAAATTATCTTCTGTTTTTAATGTAATATCTTCGTGTTCGATTGTACCACCTGCTTTGCATCCTATGATAAAAACCAGCAATAATATTATTAAAGCTTTCTTCATAGCAAGATATAAAAATGTTGCGGATATAAAAGAGTTATGGAATATGACTTAGAGCTTGAAAAAGCTGTCAATAAGATAAAAGAAGAGAAAGCAAGAAGAGTTTTAGTTCAGCTGCCGGATGGGTTAAAGAACAAGGCTTTAGAGGTAGTTGATTATCTTGAGAAAAACACAGATGCTGACATATTCATATGGCTTGAGAGCAACTGGGGAAATTGTGATTTTCCAGATGTTAAAGAGGTTGATTTATTGATTCAATGGGGGCATTCAGACCCTAAAGATCTTCATCCAGTACCAGGTGGTTTGATTGGCAATAGGAGATAACCTGCTTGTCATTGGAATGATATTCCTGTTTTTAGGTATTGTTTTAGTGTTTGCCAGTTCAATTTTTTTAAGCAAGGATAAGAATGTTAAGTTTGCAGGAGGAGTGATGGTAGGACCTTTTCCTGTATTCGGAGCTTTTTCTGACAAAAGCATGTTCTGGGTTTTGATAACCTTATTTGTTATTGGGATTATTCTCTGGATTGTATTAAGAAAGAGTGTTATCTAATTAAGGTAGTAACAAAAGCGAAAGCTTTATAAAGGAGTTATTTCTTATTATTACTATTAATTAGTAATAACTAAAGGAGATAAAAATGAAAAGACAAAAAACAGAAACAAGAGTGTATCCACTAGTAAATGGAGTTTTGCTTGTAAATGGATGTACAGGAAAAATTCAAAAAGATAAAAGAACTGCAAGAGAAGTAAATATATTTTACGGAAATGACGGCAGATTTATAGCTGTTAATCATGAAAAGGTTGTTTATGGCGTTGACGAGAAAGTTCTAGGGGAATTAGACACAGATGATAGAGCAAGAGGAGAGCTGGAATTTATATCTGAAGAAGAAGATAGTACACAAAGAGCACATTATGTAGACTCATTTTGTGATGTCAGAGCAGAAAGATCATTACAAATACAATATGCTTTAAAAGAAGCTGAAAAGCCTGAAGAAATAAAAGCAAAGGATTTATTGCAATTGCAAGAAGTTAGTGATATTGTAAATGGCAAACCTAAAGGAAGAATGTTAGAAGAGCGTTTTAACGAAAAAAGTCTTCCTAGAGGAATGAGAATTAGAAATAGACTTTATCTTAAATGAGGAAGAAATGGAAAAAAGAAGACCAAGATTTTTTAAAGGAACTCATTTAAATTTGTTTGTTCAAGAAGATGGCACAATTTTTTATGATGATACACAAAAAAAAGAAATTGTTTCTCTTGTAAATCCAGGATTAGCGGAGCAATTAAGAGATTCAGAGTTGAATCCAAAGAAGCAAAGAAAATTAGTTGATGGATTTTACAGACAGGCTAATTATATTCATAGAATTATAGAAAAAGCAAAAGGAGACATTTTGGATTATTTAAGAAATAAATTTCCTCAGGGAAGATAAAATGAAAAAGTTAAATTATATTGGAAGAGAGGAAACTGCTGAATCTTATGAAGGAAGCAACAAAACAAACTATATAATAGTAGAATCAGACGGAAAAACAATTTTATTCAATGACTATGAAGATGATGCCTGCACATTAACAAACCAGGAAAAATTAATCCGGGAATTAAAAGAGTGCCCTTTATTTGAAAAAGAAATTGTAGATAAATTTCACCCTTATTTAGTCGAAATATACAAAACAGAACAAGATTGTAAAAGAAGGGTTGCATTAACTGAAGAGCAAAAATCTGCAAAACAAAGAAGAATTACAAGTCTATCTTTAATCAATGATGATAAAAGAAAGTTTTTAATGCCTCTGTTCAAACCGGATGCTCATGTCAATGTTAGTGATGCCGGCAGACCGATTTTGTATATAGAAATGCTTCGTGATTTAGTCAATGAAATAACTCCTGATGTAAAAGGAAAAGAAAGAGAGCTTTTATTCTACAGGAGAGATTAAAATGACAAACAAAGATGAGCAGATTGGATTCCATAAAGGAGCTTTGACAACTTTAGCAAAGGAAAAAGAAGAATTTTTAAAAGTTTTAAGCATAATTGATTCCTTAATGCAAATGCATTTAAAGGGATTAAAAGAATTGGGAATAGACTTAGAAAAAGAGGCTAAACAAGCCTTTAAAAACAAAAAATTAGATAATATTGTAATCCATGAGGTGAAAAATGATAAAGATGTGTAAGCTTGTTGAATATGATACGCCTTTTAAAGAAAATGGATTTTTAGGATGGTTGTATAATACCTTCATAAATACACCTAGAGTTACTACACTAGAAGAAGGAGAAGATATAACTGATAGAATACCAAATGCAAGAGTTTTAGATGAATCTGGATTGCATGATGAAAATTATATTCATACTTTAAGAGAACTTTATGGTAAAAATGATTTTGTGGAATAAAAATGACATCTAAAATTTTATACAATGTTTTTAGTGAAGATGGAAGCCTTGCTCCAGCATACAGGGAAGTTTTTGACGCTGTAAGTCTTAAAGACCATCCATATTTACTTCCAGTTAGAACAGATAAAAGAACAACAAGAAGGTTTCACAAAAAAGGCATTGACGAAAACGTTATAAATGCCATGGCAGACTGGCTTTTAAAGGAGTTTAGAAAAAATGCACAATAAATATAAAATAGGAATGTTTGAAGCTGTAGTATTTAACAAACCTTACGAAGGCAGATTCAGTGGAATTTTAAATCTATTTTTTGATAATTTAGGTATAAGGCTAATTCAGGAAGGAGAAAGTCCAAATTTAGGATTGCCAAGAGGCGCTCATATAGTGGAAAGGTCAGGATTATTGCTACCTAGTGATATTGGCAGATGGATAAGAGATTTTAAAAATGATAAAGGCAGTTTAAACTATCATCTTTAATTCTCTAGAACAATAATAAATATATACATGTAAGTCTTTAGAAAACTAATGACAGACATAAGTATCAAAGACCTTGAATTTATAACAAGTAAAACAAATTATTCTCAGGGAGGTATATGTGGTGATATAGATCCGCAGATATCTTTTTACAGGAATCCAAAGACAAATGAAATTTACTTTTGTGATAATAGGGGGTTTGAAAATTATTTTACATTAGAATTATATAAGGGAAATTTAAAACCTAAAGAAATTAAAGACTTATCTGATAAATTGAATTATCAACAATTTTGTGAATTGAGACACCCTTTCGTCGATTAGGGAATCCTTAAAAACAAGAAAAACGCCGCGACTGGAATTTGAATCCAGATGCCCAAAGGGCCAGGCTAACTATCAACCTATTCCAGGCCTGTGCAATACCAGATTATGCGACCGCGGCATAAGAAATTCTTTAAATTTTATTCTTATAAAGGTTTAGTTTTTGCTTTAATCCATGGAGGAAATAAAACAAGCTCTTCTAAAACCTATTAAAATAATTGAAAGTGACAGGGATAATAATGTAAGATATTATTTTATTTACAAAAACCAAAGAAAACGATACTTAAAGGTTGCAGTTAAATATTTAAATGGTGAAGGCTATATAATAACATTACATCATACATCAAAGATACAATGAAAGAAAAGATGCATATTTACTATGATAATGAATCTGACTATTTGGAAATACGATTTGGCGAACCTACGGAATCTCGCTATGAGAAAATAGGTCCAGATACTTATGTTAGAATAGATGAAAAAACAGGCAAAAAGAAAGGCTATGCCATATTTAATATTCAAAAATCAACTTCTAAGCTAAAAGAGTTAAATGTAGAGATTCCTATAGCAGCAAAGTAATTCTATATGGTCAAATCAAAGATTAGGAAGATAAGTAAAAAATGCATTGTTTGTGGTAAAAGAATTAATCTAACTTTATATTCTGACAAGAATTATAGGGGAGGATATTATTTTGGCACTATGGAACTGCCTTTTGGTAAAGGAGAATATAAGGATCTTAAAACAACAAAATTATTCGGTAAAAAAATAAAGATTACAAAGTGGACAGGAAAAAAAAGGAAAGTTGAATATTGGGAATGTTATTCTTGCTATGAAGAAGGTCAAAATGAATCATGGCTTGAAGATATTATTGGGAGATTATATGGTAAGAGATGTAAAGACTATAACAAAGGTTGTGGTTGCTGCAAGGCATGGGAAGTTTATGATATGATAATAGACTATAGTAGAGGAAGATTATGATTAAAGCAGATATTAATCCATCATCTCAACAGAAATATTAACTTCTTCAGGAATATGAACCCTCATTATCAACCTTAAGGCTCTTTCGTCAACTCCTAAATCAATAAGCCTTTTGTGGATTCTCATTTCATATCTATCATAAGATGCCTTGCCATCTCCGCCAGGAGACTTTCTTACCTGGACTTTAAGGTCTTTATTAGGGATTGGAATAGGGCCTGACATAGAAACTCCTGTTTTTTCAGAGATCTCTTTAATCCTGGAGCATATTTCATTCAGTTTTTTTATGTTTGGACTTGCCAAAGATATTCTTGCTTTTCCCATATTGCATTATTAAAAAACGCTGTTTATAAAGCTTACTTTTATTTTGGAATTAATAATCAGAATATAAAAAAAATATTAATTAAAAAAGAAAGAATTAAGCTGTTTTCTTTACAATATCGATGCACATTCCAGCTGCAACTGTTGTTCCAGCATCCCTTATGGCAAATCTTGACATATGAGGAATGTCTTTCTGCCTTTCAATTACCAAAGGATGTGTTGGCTTTATCTTTACAATTGCTGCATCGCCATTCTTTAATGTATCTGGATTTTCCTGCAGTACCTGCCCTGTTGTAGGATCAAGCTTCTTCTGCAATTCCACAAACTGGCATGATACTTGTGCTGTATGTATGTGGAATACTGGGGTATAACCTGCTGTTATAACAGTAGGATGATTTAATACAATAATCTGTGCTGTGAATTCAGATACAACAGTTGGAGGATTATCTTCAGGACCTAAAACATCTCCTCTTGCAATATCTTTCTTTCCTATTCCTCTTAAATTAAATCCAATATTATCACCTGGCTCTGCCATTTGAACCTGCTCATGATGCATTTCTATGGATTTAACTTCTCCTTTTGCACCATCTCCAGTTCTTGCAGGCATAATAATAACCTTGTCACCAACTTTCATAATTCCAGTTTCAACTCTTCCAACTGGAATAACTCCAATTCCTGTGATATTGTAAACATCCTGGATTGGAAGCCTTAATGGCAAGTTTGTTGGTTTTTCTGGCTGCTTGAAATTATCTAATTGTTCAACAACTGTTGGGCCTTTGTACCATCCCATATTGGATGATTTCTTGACAACATTGTCTCCTTCATAAGCGCTTATCGGGATGAATGCCGTCTCATCAGGCTTATATCCAACTGTCTTTAATAAATCAGAAACTTGCTTTTTGACATCATTGAATTTAGCTTCATCCCATTTTATAGTATCCATTTTATTGACTACTATAGCTATCTGGTTTACCCCTAATGTTTTACATAAAAATATGTGTTCTTTGGTTTGTGCTTTTATACCTTCTGATGCAGCAACTACTAAAAATCCTACATCAGCCTGAGAAGCTCCTGTAATCATGTTCTTGACAAAGTCCTTGTGTCCTGGAGCATCTATAATTGTGCATTCATACTTCTGAGTTGAGAATTTCTTGTGAGAAAGGTCTATTGTTACTCCTCTTTCCCTTTCTTCCTTTAAATTATCCATAACAAAAGCAAATTCAAATCCTGCCTTACCCAATTCCTGGGCTTTTTCTTTTAACTTTCTCATTTCCTGCTCTGGAATGTTTCCTGAGTCGTATAAAAGTCTTCCAACTGTTGTGGATTTTCCATGGTCAACATGACCTACAAATACTACATTTAAGTGTGGTTTTTCTTTAGCCATTTTATTAATTCCTCTTTAAATTTTTAAGATAAAGATAAAAATTTTATCTTTTAGAGTGTTTATAAAGTTTTTGGTGTTTTAATTCTATATTATTATAGATAAACAAGTAGTATATAAATGTTTCTATTTTTACCCTATTAAAGTAGTGACAATAAGAAGCTTTAAATATAAGAGATTATAAATCTTTAAAATGGGAAATGAAAATCTTGCAGAGATTGTAAGCTTTGAAGAGTCTTTTGACAGAATCAGAAATATTGCCCAGAGAATTAAGCATAAGCCTGTTGTAATAGGAGTTTATGGACTTCAAAATCATGGCAAAACTTACTTTACAAGAAAAGCTTTTGACAGACTTGCAAAAGGCAGCAATCCTTTTAGTGTATTGACAACAAAAGATAATAAAAGATTAGTGGATAGTCATCTTGGATATTTTGACAGGGCTGAATTTTATTTTGTAGAAGCTGCAACAACGCCTGAGAGGGAATTTGTCTTAAGAGAGACAAACAGGGAATTCAGAAATATTAAGGGAAGGGATATTGATTTAAATGTATTAATCCTAAACCCTAACCTATATAAAGCGGATATTGGTGAATGCAGAAGGATATATAACTTAATAATTGAAAATCCAGATTCAAAAATTAAAGGTATGGTCTAAATGGTAAATGCAGAGATTATTGTCAAAGGTTATGAAGTAAAGGATAGCATAAAGAGAAGCCAATGCAGTCATGTTTACAGCGCATTGAAAGAGGGTAGAGAATATGTCATAAAAACAGGTGTTGATTCATCGAGAATCAGCAAAAAATTAATTTCAAATGAAACTGATATATTAAAAATTCTTGGAAATAAAAGCTCAAATATTGTAGAATATGTCGAGGATTTTGAAGTCGAGGATGAAAGATTTATTGTTTTTGAGAAGATAATAGGGAAAGATGCTGATGATTTTGAATTTGGCGACGAAAAAACAAGAATAATATTCGGGCTTTACGTTATTGATCAGGTATGTAATCCCTTAAGATACATGCACAAGAGAATCCATCCTTATAAGGACAATAGATCAAGTATAGCACATGGAGACATATCTCCTAAGAATATAATTGTTACAAAAGATTATGAAGTAAAGCTTATTGACTTTGCTTTAGCTGATTTCTGCACAATACCAAAAATGTTTGATGATGAATTTGATTGCTCTAATCCAGGATATACCTCTCCAGAAAGATTTGATTCAAATATAACCACAAGAGAATCTGATATTTTTGCTTTAGGAGGATGTTTGTTCTCTTTGATTACGGGAAAAGATCCTTTTCGTTATAAGAATGAGGATTTTGAGGATGTCGTAAAAAGGATAAAGAAAGAAAATCCTTCTCCAAGAAAACACAATAAAAGCATTTCAAGAAGCTTAGAGTCTTTGATAAAAGCATGCATTGACAAAAATCCCAGAAAAAGACCTACAATAAACAAGTTAAAAAGAGGCATACTTTCTTTATTATAAAAAAATTTAAGTAAGAATTATTCCTCTATCTTCAATCCTTTTCTCTGCCTTATCTGTTTTATTATTCTTGGCTGCAAATCTTCAGGAAGCTTTTCAAATGTTTGGTCAGAAATATAATAATTTCCTCTTCCTCCTGTTGCAGACCTTAAGTCAGAAGCCAATCCAAACATCTCTGCTACTGGCAGTTTCGCCTTAATGGAAAGATGCTCCCCTTCCTGCGACATATCAAGCAATTGCCCTCTTTTGTTCTGGACTAATTTTGACAAATCACCCATATACTCCAAAGGAGCTTCAATCTGAATTATCTGCAGTGGCTCAAAGATAATAGCATTTGCATTTATCATAGCATCTTTCAATGCATCCCTTAAAGCTGGAAGAACTTGTGCTGGTCCTCTATGGATTGCATCTTCATGCAACTTACAGTCATTTATTCTTACCAATACTTTAACGCATGGCTCTTTTGCCAAAGGGCCATTTGACATTATTTCTTCAAACCCATCCAATAGCATTTCCATTACTTCACCAATATGGATGACCCCCCTTGTGTTGTCAATAAACATATTGCCTTTGAAAATATCCTGGACTTTTCTTGCCTCTTTTGCATCTATTCCAAGCTCAACAAACTTGTCCCACATCTCCCTTTCTTTTTTCTTTAATCTTCCTTCTTTTAAGTTTCCTGATTTAATTGCTTCATAAATATTCTCCGGAAGAGGCTCTACTATGATATAAAATTTATTATGCTTGTTCGGAGATTTTCCTTCCACTTCTTCTGATCTTTTCTTTATAGTTTCCCTGTAAACAACAATTGGGGGGGAAGAGATTACATCTAAGCCTTTTTCTGTTTTTATCCTGTTAATCTTTACTTCTAAATGAAGTTCCCCCATTCCAGACAATAAGTTTTCACCAGTCTCTTCATTAATCTGGATAAAAATAGTGGGATCTTCTTTGTTTACCTGCTTCAAAACTTCCACTAATTTAGGAAGGTCAGAAGGCTTTTTTGCATCAACACTCATTGTGATTACAGGCTCGAAAATATGCTTGATTTCCTCAAAAGGCTCTATAGGCTTTAGGGAAACTGTCTCACCTGTAAAAATCCCCTTTAATCCTGTTACTCCAATAATATTCCCTGATGGAGCAGAATCAACTGTTTCTCTTTTTGCTCCATTATAAATAGAAACCTGCTGCAGCCTTACTTCCCTTTTTGCCTGGTTCATATAAACATCCATCCCCTGCTTTAAAGTTCCTGAAAATAATCTTCCTGCTGCAACTTCTCCTGCATGCTTGTCAATGACAATTTTTGTGCAGACAAAAGCAACAGGTCCGTTAGGATCGCAGTTAATCAAAGCTTTTCCTTCCTCACTTTCTGCATCTCCTCTCCAGATATTTGGAATCCTATATTTTTGCGCTGTTATCGGATTTGGAAGGTGCTTTACTACCATTGAAAGAACAACCTTATGCAGAGGGGCTTCTCTTCCCAATCCTTTATACTTTTCATCTTCCTGATAATGCTCTATTATGTCTTTAAAAGAGATTTTAGTTTTGCTCATAAATTCCACATTCAAAGCCCAGTTGTGAAAAGCAGAGCCGAAAGAAACAGAAGAATCCTGGACAGAGACCTGCCATTTTTCCTTGAATTCATCTGGAGCAATTGAACTTATTAATTTATTTACATCAGCAATAATTTTTATGAACCTTTTCTGCATCTCTTCAGGAGTTAATTTAACTTCTTTTATTAATCTGTCAACTTTGTTTATGAACAAAGTAGGCTTTACCCTTTCCCTTAATGCCTGCCTCAAAACAGTTTCAGTCTGAGGCATAATTCCTTCAACTGCATCTACAAGAACAATACATCCATCAACAGCCCTCATTGCCCTTGTAACATCACCGCCAAAATCAACATGCCCTGGAGTGTCAATTAAATTAATTAAATATTCTTTATCATTATAATCATGAACCATAGAAACATTTGCAGCATCTATTGTAATTCCTCTTTCCTGCTCATCTTCATGAAAGTCTAAAGCTAACTGCTTACCAGCTAATTCTTCAGACATCATTCCTGCTCCTGCTAGCAAATTGTCGCTGAACGTAGTTTTTCAAGAAAATAGTCCTATTGTACTATTTTTTTCCGTGATCTATGTGAGCGCAAATTGCTATATTTCTTATGTTTTCAGGCATTCTCATAAGACGAACAACCTTGTCAACCATTCTTTCAGCCATTACACCTTATTCCCTCCTTATTATCGGTAATTTATTATTGATTACCCAAACCTTATTTAAACCTTTCTTTTCACTTTTTAAAATTTTCCATCTTTCCAATTTATTTAAATTTTTCTATTGTTTTTTTATCCTTGGATTTTTCAATTCGTTAAATTTATAAAGAACTATTGATTTATTTTTAACATGAAAAGAGGCTTATTAATACTTTTCTTGATTGGACTTGTTTTTGTTTTAGGATGCAAGCAAGCTGAAGTAGAAGTTCCAAAGCCAGAACCAGTTCCTGAAGTAATTGAGGAAACTCCAGAGCCTGTAGCTGAAGAGCCTTCTCCTTTGGATGTTATTTCTGAAATAACAGGAAAGGAATGTACATCTCTGGCAGACTGTGGAGAAAATATTGATGTTGATGATCCTTATTGTCTTGCAGGAGGATTATACCAGAAATTCTACAAGCCAAAATGCAGCTTCAAGAAATCAGGAGAGTCAGGACTTGAATGCTCTTATGAGAATGCTACTAAAAGAATAGACTCTTGTTAGTTTTACCATGAAAAAATGGACGAAAGAAATTAGCAGAGATTTGTTAGCATTAGGAAGCATTGTTTTTTATTTTCTTGTTTTGGGAAGAGCTTTGATTGAGCCTTACTGGCCTTTTGTTTCCCAGTTGATAATATCAGGGGTGGTTTTATTCTTAGCTTATCTTCTTTATAAAAAAGCAGATTTTTATTCTGCAAGAGCCTTGATATTATTATTGTTTACATCTCTTTTTTACAAGGATTTAGTCTATAGTTTATTTGCTTCTTCTGTTTTTGTTTTAGTATTAATTAGTTCATATTTTACTGGAAATAAGATTAAGAGTATAGCTTATGGGGTTGTTTTTGGCGTAATTGCTAGTCTGGCTGGTTATTGGTTGGGTGGTTATTTGCTGGAATTATTTTCATTAGTATAAAGATAAAAAATTAATACAAAAGCCTTAAATACGAGTCTTGTTTTAATATTATTATGTTTAATAAAAAGAGGATTCGAAACAAAGGGGTGAATATAGGGCATTTTTGGTGATTTTAAAGCTTAAAATAGAGCCTATCTAAAATGCAAGAAAAACAATCTCAGGTGCATAGGGATGTTCATCATTTAATTGATGATTTTTCTAAGAAAATGATTGAGTTTACTCAAATACAGGCAGAGTTAATGGAATTTAGAATATTTGCTTCTTTAGAACATGATCCTGAAGAAATAAAAAAGATAATCAGAGTTCACAAAAAAGATAAGGAAGAAGAGGGGAAAAAGTCTTCAAAAAAGCAGTTAAAATTCTAAATGGGGAAGAGCCAAAACCAAGTAAAGACTGTGGATATTGCAAGCTTAGGGATAACAATAACTTTATATACTAAAGTAAATATCTATTTACTATGATAAATATATATAAACTAAAGTTAACATCATTACAGCAGGAAATATTAAGACTCTTATTCATAAGAACAGGAAAACAGCTAAACCAGAACAATATTGCCAAAGCTCTTAATGTAAGTCCTGCAGCAGTGATGAAGGCTCTTCCTAAAATTAGAGATGGCAATCTTATAAATATGTCCCAGGATAAGGAATCAAAAAGGTGGGCTATTGAATTAAATACAGATAATCATAGAGTAATGCAGATAAAAAGAGCAGAAAATCTAAAGATGATTTATGAGTCCGGATTAGCAGATTTTCTGGAAAAAGAGCTTCCAGGGTCAACAATCATATTATTTGGAAGCTATTCAAGAGGAGAGGATACAATAAGGTCTGACATAGACATAGCAGTTATTGGAAGAAAGGAAAAACATATTAATTTGGATGATTTTGAAAAAAAACTTGAAAGAAACATATCCATTAACTTTTATGCTTCGTTTAAAGAAATACATAAAAATCTAAAGGAAAATCTTTTTAATGGCATTGTGCTTTTTGGAGGCGTTGAGTTATGAAAGCAATAAAAGATTTTAATGATTTTATAGAGAATGGCATCGTTAAAAGACAGTCTCCTGATAAATCAAGAGCTGAATTTCTCATCAAGCAAGCTGAGCACAGTTATTTATTTCTCCAGGATGTTATAAACAAGATAAGAATTAATGAAACCAATGCAAATGACATTATGAAATCGTGCTATGATATACTCATGGAACTTGTAAGGGCAAAGATGATATTAAAAGGTTATAATGCAGCAGGACAGGGCAGAAAAAGTACTTGAATTTTTCAATAGGATTTATCCACTGCTAAAAGAAATTAAATAAAGGTTTTCAGAAAAGCTATAAAAATCCTGAATTCTGAAGAGCCAAAACCAAGTAAAAACTGTGGATATTGCAGTTTAAGAGTTCAAAACATTTAAAAAAACGAAATATTTAAAGATTAACATAAGTTAGATTACCTGGAAGCATCAGCCTGTCTTTCTAATTCAGTCTTTTTGGCAACAGCAGCAGAGGTTGCATCTTTATTGTAAGCTTTTAAAATTTCATCAGCTAAATTCTCTACAATGGTTTTCTTCTTTCCAAAGGATTTTTGATAAGATCCCTGAACCATCATTCTTAAAGCTACATCAATTCTTCTTAATGGAGCTGTTTCAACAGCCTGAGGATATCTTGCTCCTCCATACTCAATTGTAGTAATCTCATCTTTTGGAGCAGCATTTTCAACAGCAGTAACCAAAACCTGCAGAGGATTCTGCTTAGTTTTCTCCTCTATTATTTTAAAAACTTCCATAACAATTTTTTGCGCTTTTGAAGCTTTTCCTGTATTATGGCCAGAAGTTAGTTTATGCTTCTTTCCCCTGTGACCTGGAACCATTAATTTATTAATTAATCTCTCAACAATGTTAATCTTGTTCCTGTGAATAATAACTGTTGAGTTTCTTCCTGCTGTCCTTGGGACTATTATCGGAGAAACATTAAGATAATTCTTCAATCCAAGATCCTTGACAATAATTCCGGAAGTTTCATACCTATTGAACAATTTAATCATCTTCTTCCTCTCTCAATCTTCCCTCTTACTAATGCATTAAGGCTTTGGTCATTGACTTTTATAACCTGCCATCTTATTCCAGGAATATCGCCTTTTGCCCTTCCCATTTTTCCGCCTATGCATTCAATTATAACTTCATCATGCTCATTGATAAATCTAGAAGCTAAATTACCAGGAACAAAAGCTCCAATCTTTTTACCATTTTTTATAAGCTGTAAAGTGATACATTTTCTCATCGCAGAATTAGGCTGTTTTGCCTCTCTTTGGGTTTTTTCCAATACAATGCCTTTAGCCTGATGAGCTCCTTTCAAAGGGTCTGCCTTGATTTTTAATCCAAGAACTCTTCTTTTAAAATCCTTATTAAGCCATCTATGCTTCTCTCTTCTTTTCTTTAGCTTTCTTCCAGATCCTAATCCTCTTGATTTCTTGCTCATTTTATCTTTAACTCTAAACTGAAATATTTTTTCAGGATTTCATTGATATAATAAAGATTTTTCCTGTCTCTTCCGTATATCCTGCCTTTAATAACATTATTAGGCTCTTCAATAAAGACGATAGAATCCTCTTTATAAATCTTTTGAACCTCATTCGGATATATCAGATTCCTCACAAACTTAACAATATCCTCGCTGTATTCTATAACTTTTATCTCTTTTTTAATCATGTTTTTAAGCTTTTTAACTTTAATTCCTGCCTTTCCCAGCGCTTTTCCCATATCCCCTTCCTTTACAAGAAATACAAGCTTTTCATCCTCAAAAAAACAGTCTTTTGCAGTAACTCCAGTTATAGAATTAAACAGGTTTATGTAATTTATCAATCTTATATCTAGTTTTTTGACCACTTTAATAACCTAAGACAGAAATTGAAAACGGCTTTTTGCATACTAATCCCACTTCATCATTTGGAATGTCAAGCTGAATTACCTTGACATCAGCAAGTTTTGCATAATAGTTAATGTCTTTTTTTATCTGCTCCCTGCAGTTGCTTGCTACAAGAATTTTCTTTAACTTTCCGGTTTTCAGATTCTTTAAAATCCTTTCAGTGCCTATGATTGGCTTATGATCCAAAACGTCCTTGATTTCCTTGCTGCTCATATTTTAATTTGTATGAAAAGTATTTATAAACTTAACGTATTCATAAAATTGGGAGAATATTAAATTCATCTTTTTTTCCTAAAGTTAATCAAAACAGCAGTATTTACTCGGATAAGATCTTTAGCCTTTTAACTAATTCGTCAAAAACAGCTTTCTTTTTTTCTTTAGATATTGAGAAGAGTAATTTA
>JAGVZH010000003.1 GCA_018302745.1 Candidatus Woesearchaeota archaeon | reverse complement strand
TTGCATCTTTTGAGCAAATTTTTTAGCCTGTCTTAACATATTATTGGAAAAATCAATGCCATAACATTCAAATCCTGATTTTGCAAAAGGAATTAAATTTCTTGCATTACCGCATCCAACTTCCAGAATCTTGCCTTTTTTTGGCTTAAAATTTTCTATAAAATCATAAACTGGCTGGAATTTCTGCTGCCTGAAATGATGCCATTGCTCCGCTATTTTATCCCATACTTTTTCCTGGCTCATGATAAACCTTTTAAAACCCTGATATATATTGTTTTCTTATCGGGCCTGTGGTCTAGTGGCTATGATTGGTTTTATTAAGAAACCAATAGTATACATCACCTTGACATGGTGGAGGTCGTGAGTTCAAATCTCACCAGGCCCATCTAGTCCTTATTAGGAAGTTATATAAATTTAAGAAATCAGTTTATTTTAACTGTAAATAGAGGTTATTTTAAGTGAAAAGAGGACAAACTACTGTTTTTATCATAATAGGAATTATAATTTTAGTCTCTGTAGGCACTTTCTTCTATGTAAACAAAGCTGTTAAAGAAAGACAACTAGAAGCAGAAAGGGAGAGATCATTGCTTGTACCACAGCAAATAGAGCCAATAAAAAATTTTATAGAAGCTTGTATAGATCAAGTAAGCAGGGATGGAGTTAATATTATTGGACTGCAAGGAGGCTATGCTAATTTACCAGAAGATGTTTTTGCCAGCGCATCTAAAAATATATTCTCAAACGCTCTACAGATATTCAGAAATTTAAAGGTTCCTTATTGGTATTATGAAAAGGCAAGTGGTGTTCAGGAATCGCAAAAGCTTACAATAAAACAAATAGAACAAGAGTTGAATAATTATGTTAATGAAAATTTAGCAGAATGTGTTGATGGAGTAAGGGTTTTCGAATCTCAAGGTTATGAATTGAATATTGGAGAAGTTAACACAAAAAGCGAAATAAAACAAGATAGTGTTGAAATAGAAATTGATTACCCTATGCAAGTCAGCTTTAAGGATGTTGGTTTTAATTTTAACAGTTTTAGCAAAGATCTGGATGTTGCATTAGGAAGATTGTATATTTTAGCTAATGATATAATAAATAATGAAGACCAGACTAATTTCTTAGAAGAAAAAACATTAGATTTCTTGATTATATATAAGGAAGTCCCTTATGATTTTGTTGATTTTGAATGCACTCCAAAAATCTGGTCTGTGCAAAATGTTGAAAAAGATTTAAAAGGAATTTTATCTTTGAATGTTCCAAATATAAAAATTAAAAATACTGCTAATTATTATCAAGACGCCAGGCAGTATTTTACATGGGATTTGAAAAGGAATTACAGAACATTAACTACTAATTTTTATTTTTCTGAAAACTGGCCATTTTTAATGGAAGTTGAGCCTAATGAAAATGGAGTTTTATCTGGAACTTCTTTAAGCGGAAATCTTAGGGATTCTTTTGCCAGATTTGGAAGCAGTTTTTTCTGCATGAACAGCTATCATTTTATTTATGATATCAAATATCCTGTTTTGGTTGTTTTAAGAGATGATAATGCATTTGATGGTGAAGGATATGCTTTCCAATTTGCAACACAGGTAATAATAGATAATAATCAGCCTAGAATGAATGTTTTAGGGCAGCAAAATGAAGTTTTAGATGATTTGGATTTGTGTAAAAATAAAGTTACTCCAATAACTGTAGATGCATTGCAGGTTAATCCTGGGGAGACTTTAAGTCCTTTAGAAGATGTAGAAATAGAATTCAAATGTTTGACAAGTTCATGCTCTATTGGCAAAACAAAAAAAGATGAACTTGGAGGCGCATCACTTTCAGCAAGATTCCCTTCTTGTTTGAATGGCTTTGTTATTGGAAAGAAAGCAGGTTTTAAAGAAGGAAAAGTACAGCTGTCAACTANAAAGTACAGCTGTCAACTAATCAGCCAAGCTCAACTTCTATAATTCTAGAGCCTATTTACTCAAAAGAATATGAAATTAAAATAATTGATCCTTCCAGGGGAATAAGAGACCCATTTGATGATGAAAGGGTTGTAATAAATTTTGATACAACAGATTATAGCACATCAGCAGTCTATCCAGGGGAATTAAGCCAGATACAATTGGTAGATGGAATATACAATATAGATGGATATATAATAAGAGAGAGCACACAAGGAATCACATTGAAAGGAACAACAATAACAAAGTGCTTTGATGTTCCCCAAAGAAACTTATTTGGGGTATTTGGGGCAACAAAGCAGGAATGTGTTGATGTTAATGTTGGGGATACATCATTGAAAGAGGTAATTGTCGGTGGTGCAGAGTTTGAATGGTCTCCTTCAAGAATTGACTTGAGCAGAGACAATAAATTAGTTATTTACATGTATTACAATGGATTTCCTTCAACATCAGAATCTGTATTGAATGCCTATGATCAAATCAGCACAAATAAAGACAAGCCTGGATTTATCAAGCCGCAATTTGCAGCAATATGAAAAATAAATTTATAGCAGTATTTTGTATGGTTTTGATAATCAGCTTACCGATAAGCTATGCATCCCATTCTGATACTGGAACAAGAATCTCACCTTTAACTTCTGGTCCAAGAGTTCCAGGAGAAGGAGGGATTGATTTTGAAGAAATTCCAGAAGATATCTTGATAGAAGTAGAGGAATATGAGCCAACTGTTTTGATTAGCTCTTTGTTAGAAGAAAATGACATTCCTGTTTATGCTAATTTAGTCGGGACAAGAACAAATCCATTCATAGAAGTTCCTAGAATAAGGAATATTGCTGTCAGACCTACAAATCTTGACAGGAAATATGTAAAAGGCATCACTTGGGTAAGACCTGGAGGCGCTGAATTAATTGAAGGAAGGTTTGAGAGATCAACTGTAACTCATGCAACTTTAGATGATTTAGGTTATTTGGTAATTCTGATTAATAGGATACCAAAAGAAGAGGATGTTCCTGAGATAATAAACATTGACTTAGAAGTTATATTAACTTATGACCTTGGAACTGGAACAGGGTTAAATGAACAGGATTTAGTATTAACAGAAACTAGTGAAGAAAACTGGTTGAAGAATGTAGCTGAGCAGAATAAAGGCGCTTTCTTAGGACAAAGCGGAAGCTTGGTTAATGGTTATATAAGGTTAAATGAAGTGCAGGCAGATGGCGCCAGTTTATCAGTTTATAAAAGTGATCTGCAAAGGTCTGCCAATGTAAATCTAAAATCAGGAGAGATATCCGGAGTTTACAGGCTTTACGGATTTACTGGTACAGAAGATGCATTTAGATTAAGATTAAATGATGTAAAAGAGCCGAGTGATAAGGCTATAGTAAATGTAAATGTTAACGGAAATTTAGACAAAAAACTGTTAAGCAGGGGGCAGTCAGTTTACCCTGACTCGTCATGGAAAGTAAAAGATTTCTTGAGAAAAGAAAATGAAGAGATTTTGATAATAAGGCATGAAAAAACAGGAGAAACACTTGAGTTTAGCAGACTATTTTTTAGAACTAATGAATTAAACATCACTAAGATTGATGAATCAAATGCCAGCTCTTCAAACATCACACAAAAAGATATTTTTGAAAAAGCAAGGCTTTTTAGGCTGGACAATAATTATGCGAGCTCTATAGCAGAATATCAAAGAATTATTGATGATAAAGATATTAATGGAACAATAAAAAAAGAAGCTAGTATAAAATTAAATAGAGTTAAGGCTTTAGTTGAGTTTGAAAAAGTTGTAAGCAATTTTGGCAATGTTAACTTTCCAAGAGAACAAGATTTGGATTTACAGGGATTGGGAAATCATACTGCTGGTGCAGAGGCATTAAAAGAAATAGCAGAGATCTATGAATCATTTGGAACAGCAGCAGACATTGAGAATGCAATAAGAATTTATCAAAGATTATTATCTGAGTATCAAGAAAAAGACAGAAGTTTGGATAACAGAGATATTGATTTCAAATTAAAAGAGTTAACCTCAAAAAGAGGAGCAACATTTAAAGGAGAGCCTTTTTTTGAAAACAATAATTTTGTTGAATTAACATTGCTTGGTTTTGAACTATTAAAAGAAGGCCAAGGTCCAACTGCTGAGTTTTTATTCCCAAATACTAAAATGAGAACATTCATAAAAGTTGGAGAGACAATTGCTGATAAAATTGGATATAGAATTGATAATGCTTTTGACTGGAGATTAGATGTTGTAGATTCAGAGTCTGTTTTACTAGCTAGACAATGCCAGCCAAGAGAATCAGGATGCAGAGAGGGCAAAGTAAGCCAAAGCTTGTCATTAAATCGTGCTGCCAATCTAAGAATTAACAGCTCAAATACAGAAAGAATAGAATTATTGTCAACAAAAATTAATAAAGAAGCTTATTTAACTGTATTGCCAGGATTATCTCATGGAATCTCAAGAACTAATCTTTCGCTGCATATTCCTATAGAGGGAAGAGCCATAAAATTTTCAGATGATACTATTGATGACTTAATAAATCAGACGCAAGCTACTATAAATCAATTAAATACAGTAATAACAAGCTTGAGTGAGATTGTGGAGACATGGAAAAAAGTTTGTTTAGCTACCTTTGCATTCATTACAATCAAAAATTTCTTTACTGGTTTAAGGGGAAGAACAATAGCAAGAAATCAGGCTTTAGAAAATCATTGGAGACCTCATTGTACAACTGAAGTAGCAAAAAGAACTTACAGAAATCTTGATGAGTGTTATACTGAAAATACCGCAGACATAAATAAGGATATTGATGCATATGAAGATTCAATATCCGAGGTCAATGATCTGGGGATTGATGAAAATAATAAATTAGACAATCTTGGAAGCATAGATGGAATAGAAGATTATAGTTCTATAGAAGAATACGAAGATGCAACTGAACAGGAAGTTATAACACAGGAAGAGGTCAGAGACTTAAACTTGTATGACAAATTATTAAAATCAGGACAACTTTCTGAAAAACAAAGAGAAGCAATTCAGGATAAGAAAGATGCATTGTCAGAAAAAATAAACAGAGAAAATAGGATTGCAAAATCAACATTAGAGGATTATAATGCATGGCTAAATAGTGTAAGCCAGGATGAAAGCAAGAGAAGCATAGCATGGATAAATTTCAGAGACCAGTATGGTGATGCAAGCTTTGACAGGGCAAAGAAATTAGTATTGGAAAATATAAGATACCAGAATGATGAAAAATTCCAAAAAGAATTTAGACCGCAGTTTGATAATACAAATGTTCAGAGTTTCTTTTACAGCAAAGAAAAACCAGATGGATTTAATGAAGGAAACGAAATAACTAGATTAGCAACAGTCCCTTTTACTACAGCTGGTGCAAGGTTTATTATGGTGGGGACTCCACCAGAGCCTGTTCCTTTATTTGAGCTTCAGGAAAAAGATCTTACTGGACTAACTGGAGAAAGTAAGATTGTTGACAAACAGGGAAGGCAGATATACAGATATGATGAAGAAGGAAAGTCAAAATACATTGTCAGCGATGCAGAGGTTTCTGCATCTGGAATAAGAGATAATTATGTTGATGCAGAAATCCAGTATGACGAGACATGCAAAGCAGCAGAGATGTTTCCTATTGGAAAAGGTAATTATGTGCAAATAGAGTACGACAAATTCTGCAGACCTGTAGCAAGAAGTTTGTGGAATGTGGGCATTGATGGATTATTCCCAACACAAGATGATGTTTTATTGGTGTCTAATTCAGACTGGAGAAGTCCTCCTCAAGAATACAGAAGGGATGTAAGCCTTGCAGAAGGCTCAATTGGCAGAGTCAACACCCAAATACAAAGAGCAGGAGTTGGCGGAAGAGTAAACATCCCTAATGTAGGAACTTATAGAGTTGGAGTTTCACAAACAAGAAGAATAACTCAGGCACAATGCCAGGATTTCATGGATCCTGATGATTGTAATACTTTATTCCTAGCTTGTGATGCAGTTATGTGCCCTACTTCAAGATGTAATTTAGGAGGAAGATGGCATGTTAACAATGTAATACAGTCAGGAATAATCGGAAGCTTGGTGTTATGCACTCCTACAACAGATACAAAAATATGCTTGAGCGGAGTATTGGCTTCCCTGCAAAATATCAGGAGCGTGTTCCAAGGATTTAACCAGTGCTTAAAGACACAAAAGGTTACTGGACAGTCTGTTGGAATCTGTGATAAAATAAGAAGTTTATATGTTTGTGAGTTAGTATGGAGGGAACTTGTAAGTTTATTTAATGCCAAGCAGGGAGTGTTATCTTTATTGGGAGATGAGTTATTTGGAGATAGGGAAGGAGGTGGAGAGTATACCAACTTTGACGCCTCTTTCCAGAATGCAGCAGATTCATTTAGTTTCTTTACAAGCGAATATGCTTCAGGTTCATTTAGGGCATTTGAAGGCAAGTCTTTAGATGAAGTCGGATCTGAAATTTGTAAAGCAGCATTATTTGACAAGTATCCAGGTCCAGATGTACTAGAGCAAATTACTAAACCAGAGAGCCCGCCGCAGTTTACAGCTGAATTTGATACATATCCATATTCAGAAAGAAATCAGCAGAGCAGATACAGTGTATTTTACCATATTTATGCAGGTGAAAATCCAGGATTAACCAACAGAGATTTCATTAGATATAGTGTATTCTTGAAAAATAGTATAGATCCTAGGCTTGGATTTTATGGAGCTACAGAAAGATGCAGAGGGACAGTTGGAAGGATAAATGTCGGAGGATTTGCCTCATTTACTGTTGACTGCGTTGCTGATACTGGATATGACCAAGTATGTGTAAATCTGGAAGGCAGAACTGAATGCGGATTTGGCACAGTAACAACAAGCTTCGGATTAAATTATGCAAATGATTTAATAATTGAAAATCAGATAAAGAAAAATATTGATACTGAGGAAGAGTGTGTAGGAACATTTAATATTGGAGAAGAAAGAGGATTAGGGACGGCTACAGCTGAAGGCATTGGATTTTTAAGAACTGGATTAACAAGAAAATGCAGTCTGCAAAGGCCAGGAGAAAACTGGGAATCTGTTGGAACATGTGGAGAAGATGGATTCGGAAGATTTTTAGGAACTTGCTGGCTTGATAAAAACAGCATACAAATAAGAGATCAGCAAACCAGAGACGAGATTCTTGGAGTAGATGAATTAGGAATTCCAGGTTATTTGGACAGGAAAACAAAGGAGTTTTTAGTAGAGAGAGAAGGAAAGTTAAGCAATGAGATTATAATAAAACTATTTGGAGAAGGAATTGATAATATTAAAGGAGCAGAGTTTTTTATTAAAGAAGCTGAGAATTTTTTAAAAGAAGATAAATTGGAAGAGGCTAAAGAGCAATATAAAGAAGCTATAAATGCATATGAATTTATTGTTGATAGCAGTGCAAATACTGAATTAATTGCTTATGCCCAGTTTAGATTGGGAAAAATATATTTAAGATTGGTCCAATTGGAACTAATTCCAAGACCGCCAAAATCACCAGAGCCTCCTGCTAAGGAAGAAAGAGAAGAGTTAAAAGAAGAGCAGAAAGAATTTGTTCTGGGAACTTTGAGGGCATTAAAAAATAAGAAATCTAATGAAATAACAGCTCAGGATAGGGAAGTCTCTTTAAAGATTAAAGCTGGAGAAGTATTTGTTTATATTGGTCCTTCACCATCGCAATTTGAACCAGAGCCTGAACCAGAGGGAATTACTTTAATAGATATAAGAAGAGCAGATTCAAACCTCACGGAATTTCAGGAAAAGTTAAAAAATGCACTTAAAATCTGCTACAGGAGTGATAGTTTAGATGATCACGGATATCTAATAATTGATAAAAATGGAGAGATTAAAAATTTCTTTGAGAAAGATTCAAAGTGGAAGACTGCAAAGAAAGGGGATTTTTCTTTAAATCGAAATGTCCTTAAAAACAGCGTAACCTTTGTGTTAGATGATTTTTATCCAACATGCTTAGAGGATGAATTTGTTGAAGAATAAAATAATTAAAAAATTCAAAGAAAATGTATTTTGGCTCTTTTTGATAGAATTACTTTGCCTGTCTTTGACATCTGTCATAGGCTTTTTTGGATATAAGGAGATACAAAGCAGGCTGGATTTAATAAACACTTATGGACCAAGATTGGGAGAGTTGGCTAATAAGCTGCAAAGCCAAAATTTGGCAATTTCAGATGTTATGGAAATTTCAAATCAATTAACTAGTATAGAAACAAGTACTGAGGTATTAAGGCTTATGATAATAATAGTTCCTTTAGCAGTATTTTTAGTATATTCCTTTTTTCAGTCTATTAGCTGGTATGCGATATCAAAAGACAAGTTCGACATTAAAAAATTAATAGAAAGAAAATACTTTTTCGGCTTTTTCAGCATTAGTTTTCCTTATTTTTTAGCTTTATACCTTATATGGATATTTTTGTTTAAAATTTTATCTTTAAATGCATTTCTTTTAGCATCAATTTTAACAACTTTGATCTTATTGTACTTTTTATTTGTCAGCTATGGAATCCTACATCAATACAGGTCTGTTTTTATCTGCATTAAAAAAGGATTATCTATTGGATTTAATAATGTCGGAAAGTTTTTGCCGATAATGCTTGGATTTTTGATTTTATTTTTTCTAATATTTACCTTAGGGACATTTTCTTCCAGCATTGCAGTTTACATCGCTTTAGGAGTCATATTGCTACTTGTTTGGATAATGTTTAAAATAATCCTAACTGAAAAATTAAGAGATTTTATTTAAAGCAAATATGATTTATTCCTCATCTTCAAATTTATTGATATTCAGCATTACATGAGATTTATCCAGTATTACAGCATTTGTTATTGAAAAATCTCCAACTCTTATAGTCTTCTTAAGATCTAATTTGTAATCCTTGCCATTAACTATTAATACAACATAACTAAAAGCTTTTATTTCTTTTACATCTATACTATCTCTGTCTATGCTGATGCTTTCTTTTAATTTTAGGACATGATAAGATGGAAATAATATCCTTAATGTTATTTCTTCCGGCCTTGTTAACAGGTTAGATAATTTTAAGTTTTCAAATTTTACGCCTTCAATAACTTTAGTTTCTCCAGGTCTTACTGCACTTCTGCTACCATTAACAGATATAATTACCCCTCCATCCTCATCAATTTCTTCAATCTTGATCTTTTTATCTGATATAAAATAAATATCACCTACATGAACTTCATATTCTCCAGGATCAATTTTTGTCAAGCATATCCCTTCAATACACTGTGTTAAACATCTGACAGCAACAGAAGCGCAGTTTCCTTCAGTATTGCAGAATCTTTCTGATAAAATGCGATAATCTGAACAGCTATCAGAATATGTAAAACCTTTCGCTTTACATTCTCCAAAAGACACTGAATTTATTCCTTCATCAGTATCTGAACAGCTATTTTTTGTTGCATAACTAGTGATATTAGAAGAGTATAAAAAACCGAGAATTCCAATAATTAAGATTCCCAACAAAATAATATTTTTATTTTCCATCCTCTTTTATTTCTCACTCTTTTTCTAGTATAAAAAGATTATGTGGGAGACAGGGTTCGAACCTGCGCAGGCACTAAGCCACTGGGGCCTAAACCATAGGCTCTTTACTGTTAAAGATCAGCCCGTTTGACCGCTCCGGCACTCCCACAATGCTAGAATTACCAAAAATACAGTATAAAAAAGTTTACTTTTCTTAAGTATTTGAGTAAGTATAAACTGAACTATGAATTTCAGGCTTAAAATCTTTATGGTCATTATTTTCTAACTTTAGTAGGCTGATGCCTTATTTTAGTTGTGTTTCCTGTTGCATAATTTTTTCATTCATTTAATTTTCTACTATGTCTTTTAATTTTTTAATAATAGTTTTTATTGTTTCTTGGTTTGCTGAAATAAAATTCTTCTGAATTATAAATCCTTCATAGGAAATTCTATTGCGGTAATCTCTCAATAGCTGCAAAAATTGCCGTATTTGCTCACTCAATCTCTGTTGTTCTGTTATATAATCGATTAATTCTTAATGTGATCCTTCGCCTTTTGCCTTAATACCACCCTTTAGTGCAATTGCCTCCAGAAGCTTATGAATTATATCATAATAGTCAACGAGAGTATTACTTGGATATGACTTCTTGTCAGTCTTTTCCAATCGTTCTAAAGTTATTTCTACCATTTTGAGCAATGCCTGTGATTTTTGTTTATCAGGTGTTATTTTTGTTATCATCTAAAGCCCTCCAAAAATCCATAAAGAACTGTTCCATTTATAATATTATTTTTGAGTTCTTTAGGATAAGATATAAAATTCTCGTTGAAGTGAAGCTCAATTTTTCTTCCTATTTTTTTTTCAAATAGCTTTAATTGGAGATTGCTTTTCTTGCTTTCCACAAACAAATCAGCATCACTTTCTTCTGTATCTTCACCTCGCTGATAGCTGCCAAATACCACCACACATTTTGGTATTAGTTTTTCCTCAATATATTGTATTATTCCTGATTCTATTATTGATTGTAAATTATATAATTTTTTGTACTGAATAAACAATTTATCATTTTTATTTGCTTTGTATATTGGAAATTTTCTTTTTCCTTTTTTTTCTATCTTCTGCTGAATCAATCCCATTTTGACTAATTTCTGAATATTTTGTTTTACTGATGTGTGGGCAATTTCTATGTAATCACTTACGTCCTTTAATGTATGCTCTCTATTTGGAAAGCGATAAAAAAATTCCGCAACAAGTTGCATACTACTTTTTTGTAACATATATTACATTATTGTAATAAGTAGTATTTAAATGTTCCTATTATTTTTGCCTTTCCAGAAAGGTTATTTAATCAACTACTTTTCCTGCCAATGCTTTTTCTGCCAGGAATAACTTCTCATCTTTGTTGATTTGCCATAGCTGCAGTATGAGCATACTTTGTCTTTTTTATGGTAAGATTTGTTTCCACATCTTCTGCATCTAAAATGCAGAGGATGCATTTTCTTACCCATAGAGTATGTTCCTTTTGTCATTTTCTAGAAAAAAGTTAAGCTGGGGATATAAAAACTATAGTATCTCCTCTCAAAAAGACTAATCCAACTTTTCTTGTTGTTTCTCCATTTACTCTTTCTTCAGCATCTGCCAAAACTGTATTGATGTGAATATCAAATGCCTTTAAAGTGCCTACGAACTGCTTGTTGTTTTTTAATTCAGCAATTACTCTTTTGCCTCTTGACTGGTTTAAAACATCTAATGGTCTTTCTGATTCCATTTTATTTAAAGCCGAAAAGTAAAGTATTTAAATGTTTCTTTAGCTTTAATTGCCTATGTCAGTAATACAAACTAGAGGGAAGAGGAAGGTAAGCGGAGGGCTTAACAAATCATCATTTACCAAAAGACTCCATAGCTTAGGGAGATTGCCTTCCAATACTAAAGTCAATAAAAAGACGTTTTTGCAATTGAGAACCAGAGGAGGAGATTTAAAAAAAGCTTTGCTTACTATTGATATAGTTAATGTTTATGATCCTGCCGAGAAAAAATATAAAAAGCTAAAAATTAAAACTGTAGTCGAGAATTCTGCTAATAGAAACTTTGTTAAAAGAAATATTATCACTAAGGGAGCTGTAGTGGAAACAGAGGAAGGCAGAGTCAGGATAACTTCAAGACCAGGACAATTGCCTCATGTTAACGGAATTTTAATAAAAGAGTGAAATTTCTATATAAATATATCGAAAGCTTTATATATTAGTTATTATTCTTGTTTATAAAGGTTTTGCCTTTACTAGGGGGTTTTAAATAAATATTATTTTTGGAGACAAAATGACTTATGTAAAGAAATGTCCTGAATGCGGAAGCATTAATCTAATTTTTGACAAAGACAGAGGAGAAGTAATCTGCAGATCATGTGGATTGGTAATAGAGGAAAGAGTTGTAGATTTTGATCAAGAGCACAGGGAATTTGATTCTGAGCAGGGAGAGAAAAGAAGAAGGGCTGGAGCTCCTTTAAGTTGGACCAAGTTTGATCGCGGTTTAGGCACTGATGTTGGCCAGAAGCAGGATATTTACAAATTATCTGGAAAAGAGAGGAATAAATTCTTTAGGTTAAGAAAATGGCAGTATAGAATATCAACTGCTATTGAAAGAAACTTAAAATTAGCTCTAGCAGAACTGAAAAGAGTAAGCTCTTATTTAAAACTACCAAAATCAGTTGAGGAAGAAGCTGCCAGAATTTATACTTTAGCTGTCCAAAGAGGATTAGTAAGGGGAAGATCTATGGAAAGTGTTGTTGCAGGAGCATTATATGCTGCATGCAGAAGGCATGAAGTTCCTAGAACATTAGATGAATTATCAGAAGCTTCTGGAATTGACAAAAAAGAAATTGGAAGAACTTACAGATTTATAACAAGAGAATTAGGAATAAGAATACTACCTTCAAATCCAGTTGATTATCTGGCAAGATTTGCATCTGCCTTAAAATTAAATGCAGAAACGCAAAGCAGGGCTGTTGAGATTCTTGAACAAGCTCAAAATTCTGAATTAACTTCTGGAAGAGGTCCAACTGGAATTGCAGCTGCCTCGTTATATGTTGCTGCTTTACTGAATAATGAGAAGAGAACTCAAAGGGAAGTTGCTGATGTAGCTGGAGTTACTGAAGTTACAATCAGGAATAGGTATAAAGAATTATTAAAAAAATTAAATTTAATGGAAAAAGTCAAGAAAAGCAAAAGAAAGCTATTAGCTGAAGTTGTTTAATTTGAAAATTAACTATTCTTATTGTATTGATAATTAAACCTTAAACTCATCAAAGTCATTGGCGCAGACTACATTCTTAAATTCTAATAAAATCATAATAAAAACAAAACGTTTATATAGTACTTTATACTACAAAACTGTAGTCAAGAAGATGGTTTTATGGTATATTTTAAATCCATTAAAAAGGATAAACATTATGTAGAAAACCATGAAAGGGAAGTTCCTTGGAGTGAAGTGGTAAGCATTATATTCAAATCAGCAAAAAATATGAAGAAAAAAGGCACTAAATTAGAAATCGAAGATTATAGATATTATTTACTATGCGAATTAAGAAACAACGATCTTTATGTTATAAATGCTAAAAGAAGAAAATGAAATGCCCAAAATGCAAATCAAGTCTTATTAAAGTGGAAGTTGAGGTAGAAGGAGCTAGAAATAAAGCTATTAGTTATCAATGTGAAAAATGTGATTATGTGGATTTTGAAAAAGAAACTTCTAATAAATTACTTTTGGAATTAAAAGCTAAAGAAACTCCTTTAAAGATAAAACAAAAAATAGTTAAGTTGTCTCAAGACAGATTGGGAACTTATTTTAATAAGAACATAATTAGGAGTCTTGATTTAAAGGCTGGAGAAAACATTTACGTTTCTGTTCCTGATAAAAAGCATATAGTGATTACAGTAGAGCCTAATGAAAAATAGTTATTTTAAACCTTAAACTCATCAAAGTCATTGGCGCAGACTACATTCTTAAAGACTTTTTTGGCTTCCTTTTCAATATCCTTTGTGTCTTTATATCTCTGGGAGAAATGAGTTAATATTAATCTTTTAACATTAGCCTTTTTTGCAATCTCTGCTGCCTGCTTTGAAGTCATGTGTTTAAAATTTTCTGTTTTTTTTATTAGTTCATCTTTCCACGTTGATTCACAAATCAATAAATCTGAGTCTTTAGCAGCCTTAATTGCATTAAGAGTGTATTTCGTGTCTGTTATAAAAGAAACCTTCTTTCCCTTTGTCACCTTAGTTGCTTTGGAAGCTGAAATTTTCTTTCCTTTCCAGATTATGTCTTTTCCTTTCTGCAAATCCTTTAAAATTGGGTGTTGTTTTAATCCAAATTTTTTTAGATAGTTTAAATCGATGTTTCTTCTATCCTTTTCTTTTAAAACATAGCCTAAACAAGGAACATCATGGTCTAACTTATAAGCATTTAATTCAATATCATTATCTTCAAAGAATTTCCCCTCTCCGATTTCCTTAACTTTTACATCTATATTTAAAGGAAAGTAAAACCAAGTCCTTATATTCTTGAAGAAATTTAGAGTTCCTTTTGGACCGTAAATTTCTAAAGTTTTTTGATAGTTGTTTATTGCTAAGCTTTGAATCAATCCTGGTATTCCAATAACATGATCTCCGTGCCAGTGGGTAATCAGCAATTTGTTTATTCTTGTTAAAGGAATATTTGCTATCCTAAACTGCCTCTGAGTTCCTTCTGCACAGTCAATAAGAATATTATTATTTTTGCAGCTAAAAAAAACTGCTGTCGGGTTTCTCTGTTTTGTCGGCAATGCTGCTGATGTGCCTAAAAATTTTATTTCCATTTTACTTTTACAGTGATATTATTATATAATGCAGTTACCAATAATCCTGATATTAATCCTGAAGCAAAACCTGCCAAAGCAAAATTTATCTGCATTAACGGAATCATTATTGGAAGGATAACTGCCTCATAAAAAGATATTAAAAGAGAAGTATTTAAAACATTTGTCTTTTTAATTATTATGTCTTTTTTTCCTTTTAATATTATCTTAAACGGCTGGATATTATAGAATGATAAAGAGATTGATGATGCTATAAAAGCAGATAATAACCCTAAAGCAAAGTTTCCTAAAACTGTATTTTGGAATTCTATAAAATAAAGAACTATATTCTGAGACAAAAATAAAACAGTTAAGAATATAGTAATAAATATGCTTAGAGAGTACCTAAATTTTATCTTTTCTCCATTAACAGACATCAAATTAAATCTTTTAGAAAGAAGATTATGAATAAGAATAGCTGCTAAACTTCCTATCAAGCCCACTGATAAAGCTGTCAATATGAGGTTTAAGTCTCTTGTAAAATAAAGGATAATCAATGTAGTAGTTTCAAATATAGCTAAAGTTAAAGCTATTCTTAATTTTTTGATAAGCATATATCTGTTTAGAGAAAGGTTTTTAAATAATTTACTATTCATTAGAATGATGGTAAGGGAAGCTAAGGCAAAAGCGGTATTCCTTAATGACAGGCTAATTGCAGAGAAGCATAAAGTCAGTCTTGAGTTATATGACAAAAGCAGGTATGGTGAAGTTGTAGGCGATAAAATTCACTATTCTATGTTTGAAGGCCTATACCTTTTAGAGAAGAAAAAGTTAAATATTAAGGATTCTAAAGCTAAAGCTATAAAATTTGACAAGTATATTGCTAAAGCTATAAGAAAGGATAAAGAATTTTTAACTAAGTATTATGTGTTCAAGGATATGAGGGATAGAGGTTATATTGTCAAAACAGCTTTAAAATTTGGAGCAGAATTCAGAGTTTATGACAGAGGCATTAAGCCAGGAGATGACCATGCTAAATGGATTTTATATCCTGTTCATGAAAGAGATACTTTAACCTGGCATGGATTTAGTGCAAAAAATAGAGTGGCTCATTCAACAAGGAAGACTCTTCTTATTGGAGTAGTAGATGAAGAAACAGATGTAACTTATTATAATGTGGCATGGCTAAGGCCTTAAAAAATGGCAGATAAACTATCACAAGCATATGATTTTTTAAAAAGCAATGGACCATCTTTGCCTGTTAGAATAAGCAAGGTAGTTGGAACAAACATAATGATGGCTTCTGTTTTATTATCACAGCTGGTTTCTGAAAAGAAAATTAAGCTTACTAATGAGAATATCGGCGGAAGCCCTTTATATTACATTCAAGGGCAAGAATCATTTCTACAAGACAGGTTAGGAAGCCATTTAACTGGAAAGAAAAAAGAAGCTTTCAATATTTTAAAAGAAAAAAAAGTCCTTAATGACCAAGAATTAGAGCCCGCAATACGAATAGCATTAAGGGAAATAAAAGATTTTGCTGTCCCAATTGATGTAAATTTAAATGGAAACTTTGAGAGGTTTTGGAGATGGTATCTAATTACAAATGAGGATGTTAAAAATATATTATTTAAAAAGGAGCCTGAGGTAAAGCAGGAAGTGAAGCAAGCTATTAAAGAAACCAAGATTGGAAAACCAGAGGAAAAGAGGCCAGAAATAAAAGAAAAGAAGATAGAGATTAAAAAAGTAGAGGTTGAAGAGAAGAAGGAAGACA
>JAGVZH010000002.1 GCA_018302745.1 Candidatus Woesearchaeota archaeon | reverse complement strand
TTTCCTCTTTTCCCATGGAAGGGTCAACTCCTTCCCCCATGAAGCCTAACGGCTCATGGGTTAATATTCTTTTTTAAAATTAGATTCAGGACAGAGCCGGTTTAATGTAAAATTTATATATTCCAAATATCCTTACTTTTGAATGGCTGACCCTCAACCCCTAAATGTAAATGCCTTAACTTTGCAAAGTATGGGTTCTTTGCTTAAAAGAAGAGCCAGAAAATTAGAGGAGGGTGTTATCAAAGCTGCTTTTCTTTCATTAAGTGAATTTGCAGATCTATTAATTGCGTACAAAGGAAGAAAAGATCCTAACGATTATCTTGAATTAACCCATAAGGTTGCAAGCCTAAAAAGATGGCTGCAGGATGATATTGAAGCTAGAGACATAACAATCAGTTTACAAAAATTGCTGTATTCAAAAAAAATAGATTTGAATGCAATTGAAGGTAAATATAAAGAATTATGCAACAGAGTGCTTGAAATTGAAGATAAGTATGTAGGTTTCAGAAAAAGAATTTCCCTAAAAGATTTGCAAGGAGTTTTTGAAAAAACTGCGGAAAAAGTTGAGGAAAAAAATAAAAAAGCTTTTTATAATTTATTTGCTTATTTTATAAGAGATATAGGTTTATTATATAAAACTGAAGAATTTTCTGAAAATTGGATAAAAGTTTACAAAAACCTTCAAAAGTACTCGGATATTTTACTTGGATATTTTCAAAAAAATAAATATTACAGCTATGCTGAAATGGCAAAGAGCTTAAAATTAGTCTGCGACCAGCAAACAAATCCTGATATAACAGAAGAAGAGTTAAGAAAACTTATCAGGAGGCTTTTGAAAGATAAATTTATAATATTCAGAACCTAATCTAAGAAATCTTTCTTTTTAATTTTTTCCGGAAGGTACTCCTCAGAAATAAAGCTGATTCCTCTTGAGCTTAATGCCTGAATCTCTGCTTTTGCCCCCATTTTCTTCATCAATTTGAATTGCTCCTGCCAATCTTTGTTGTCTTTAAACCACTCATAATCCATAATTTGCTTCATTCTTGCAATATCTTTATCATTTAATTTTATGAGATGCTTATTTAATCCATAATGCTCAATATCATTGGCAGTAATGCCTAAAAATTTTACAGTTGGAATTGTCATTTTACTTCCCAAATGTGCTAAAGCAATTGATCCATATTTTATAACAGAATAAATATAGAATCCCCAAGCATCAAAATCTGTCAGAATATATATTGGGAGTTTATACTCTTCAGATAATCTTTGCAATAATCTCCTGATTCCTCTTGTTGTCTGCCCTTGAGAGCTTATTATAATGCAATTTTGTTTTTCCCAAAATTTATCCTCATGAAGTCTTTCCCATACTGCTGCTTTTTCCATGTATAATATGTATTTTGCATTTACTTTCTTGAACTTAATATCTTCCACATTAGAAGGAATACTCCACCCGCCTGATCCCAGCTTAGACCAGTCAATTGTGTCTCCTTTGTCAGAGATTACTACTCTTCCTGCAACAGATCCATTCTTGTTCGCATTAAAATTTAACTGCTCCCTTGACAACCCAGTAATTACTTCCAAATCTTCAATTGCCTTGTCAGACTCTGGCTGTTCATCAACAATGTTTACTTTAGTATTAGGTATAGTCCTCTTAATTTGGTAGAATGCGTCCCTTAAGCTTGCGTGTTTTTCTTCTTTAATCAGATTTTTACTAACAGAAGCAATTTCGATAGTCTGTAAAAATTTTTTTGCATGAGCAAGATTAAAAAAAGTTCTCATTAATTTTTTGTTTCCTAAAGACAATGATTTAGTTTTTTTATCAAATACTATATTAGTCAATCCTCTCAAAGTAAAAGTCAGGCTAGGATCTTTTCCTTTTTTTATCTGCTTAGACAAATCTTTGCCAAGCTCCTTTAGATTATTCTCTGACTTGTTGGTTTTCATCTTCATTTTCTCCGAGGATGTTTTTAATATGTTTTTTTAATATTTTCTTTAAATCATTTTCAATTTCTGACTTATTGTCTCCAGAAAGATTTGATATCGAACTGGCTAATTCAGGGATATAATTTTCAAACAGACCTGCTTTTTCTCTCTGCTCTTTTGCTCTTATATTCTTTCTTATATAAAGCCCAAGCTTTCTTCCGCATTCTTGTAAAGCTAATTTAATCTCTTTTATTATTTCAGGATAATGAGCTACTGCTTCTTTAGACTCTGATGTGAATGGTACCCATACAGACGCCATGTGTACAACCAAAACAGCAGGTCCTACAGGCATGTTGCTTCCTGACTGCTGCAGTCCATAAGGCTTCCAATTTGTATCAAGTACACTTTCCGTTATAGCACATCCTCCCTGCTGATAAAGCAAAGGAACTTTATTTGCAAATCTTACTAATCTTAAAGTGCTATCCTGCGGTATGTTTCCTCCATAAGCAATTGCACATTCTATTAAGAAAGGGTTTCCCCTGTATACATCAGGCTTTCTTGTTATAGAGACATAGTACTCTGCCTCAAGCTGTTTTTTTAAGCTTTGCTCCAATAATTCAAATCCTATAGGAGATAAGCAATCTGTAGGAGGGGACATTATCTGTGTTTTTTGTAGAGTATTAAACAGCTTTTCTGTTTCTTTATCATCAAGTTTCCTTGGATTATTTCCCTGTAGCTTAGCCTCCTTAAGTACTGCTTCTGCTGTTCCTGCTCCAATTCTTGAAAAATCCTTTTGTAAAAAACCTGAAAGTGTATTTGATGTAGTATCATGCATCATTTTTATAAAATTTCCCAGTTCTATGCCGTGAGGATGTGGTTTAATTTCTCTTGCTTCTTTAGGCAAAATTTCCGTTACTCTTTTATAAACTTGTTTTTCTTTTTGAGGATTTAGATAAGTTATCTGTGCATAAGGATTGGCCATTGCTGTCTGTTTTATATATTCATCTACAGACTGTCTTCCTTTTAGATACTTTCCTTCAATCTCTAATTCTATTTTTGTGCCATGATCCTTATCCCAATCTACAGTTTGGTCTTTCAAAATTTTAGGCTCGTTGTTTTTTGTATCTATCTGCAATTCATAATAATGGGCTGGTTTGTTTGGAGAGATTTTTGAAATAATTTTTGTTGCCTTCCCTGTTGTCAATTGTGAATAAAGAACAGACATTGAGATTCCAAGCCCTTGCTGCCCTCTGCTTTGCTTCAAAGAATGAAATTTTGAGCCATAAAGCAATTTAGCAAATATATTTGGTATCTGCTGCTTTATTATTCCTGGCCCATTATCCTCAACCACAATATTAAATCTGCTTTCAGTTATTTCCTTTAAAATTACTTTTATTTCAGGAAGAATTTTCATCTCAAGGCATGCATCTAAAGAATTATCAACAGCCTCTTTTACAGTCATTAATAATGCTCTTGTTGGACTATCAAATCCCAGTAAATGCCTGTTTTTCGTAAAAAATTCAGAAACAGATATTGCTCTTTGTTTTTTTGCTAATTCTTCTGCTATGACCTTAGTCATTTTTGATCTCCGGAAACCTTTAATTCATTTTTCTTTTTTTGCAGTGTATTGTAAATAGGACCGTGGCGAGCTCCTGCAAGCAAATCAATTACAGCTTTCCTTGCCAATGCAACATCGCTTATTTTGCCGATTATAGAGATGGTTTTGCCATAAACTGAAATTTCAGTCTCTGTAATCTGCCCAATCATCTTTTTTGCTTTTCCTTCCTCTCCTATAACTCTTCCTTTTAACCTTTTCTGTTTTCTTTTAGATTTTCCAATATAATTTCCCATTTCGATAATTTCAAGACAGTTTTCCTCATCTAAAAGAAGTTGAGCAGCTTCAGGATTAAATCCTCGAGCAATTGCTCTGACTATCTGCTGCATAATGTAACAGTTTAAGGAATCTTCTCCGCTGATAATAACATCACCTTCTTTTGAGTCTATTTTTAATTTAGTTTTTGTTAACTTCTCTATTCTTCTTTTTACTTCTCCTTTTTTACCAATTAGTATAGCTATTCTTTCCTTTGGTATTTTTAATTCGTATTGCATTTCTTAAAATTCTTGCACAGATTCTAATTCCTTTAAATAACCTTTCTTTTTAAGCCAGTCAATCTGGTTTTTTCTGTACTTAAAGATTATATCTCCTTTTTCATCTCCACCATACTCCCAAGGCTCTACAAGAACTATATCTCCTTCCCTAACCCATAATGTTCTCTTAAGTCTGCCAGGAATTCTGCATATCCTAGTTTTTCCGTCTAAACATCTGACTCTTGTTCTAGAAGCGCCTAATCTTTGCTCTAAAACGCCGAATGTTTCTTTTCCTCTTGGAACTCTGACTCTTACAATTATTTCTTCTTCATTATTTTTTCTTTTTTCAGCCATTAATTTTGTTAGAAAGAAGTGCGTTTATAAATCTTTTGCAGATTCTTCTTCTCGGTAGCATAGAGTAAGTCTATAAAGCCTCTTGCTGCTGGCTTTCTGGACGCCATAGATTGATCTTGATAATATTATTTTTCCGCCAAATCTTTTTTTAAGCATCCTTCCTATAGTCATTGCCAGACTTTTAGAGGAGATATAAAGGTCTATGCCTGTTTTTTGCCTTTCCTCTCTTGAAATAAAAACATCCTCTCTTTTTTTTATTATGTCTTTTACAAATTTAATAATGGGGTAGCTTGCAGGTCTTAGCTGGATAATTGCCTCGTAATATTTCCTGTGTTTTCTTGGTATTTGTCTCTTCATGTTTACACCGAAATGGCAAAGGGTATGTCCTTTATTTTTTTAATATTTTCTTTTTTTATTACATCAGCCTTTAAACCTGTTTCAACAGCCTTTCTGCCTACTAAATTTATAGAATCAGCATCTTTTAATATTTCAACCACTCTTTTTTCTGGAATCTCTTCCCCTTTATAAAATCGTTCTGATAGATTTATTTTTATATTCTTATCTTCTATAATCTTCCCTATTAATTTTTCATCACAAATAGCTACCAAAGTAGAATATTTTGTTTTGTGTATTTTGATTATCATATTTATTTAGCATAAGATGAAATTGCTGGATTTTTTTTCTTTTTTCAAAGCTTGATTGATTAATCTTAATCGCTAAGTTTATTTTTTAATATTCTTTTTTAACAATATCCTATATTCTTGATTTTATTGGATGCTTTGCTCCGCATGCAGTACATTTTAACATAAGGACTTTGTCTTCCTTTTTTAACTGAGTATCGGGCTTTCCACATTCTTTGCAAAGGACAAAAGTCTCTGTATATCTCTTTACTTTTTCATTTATCAGGGAAGAGCCTATTTTCCTTCCAAGAATTAATCTTGGACCATCTACATTTGCAGGCGTTGCTAATTCTCTTTGCAGGAACTTTAACAAATGCCCCTGCTCTCTTCTTAAAGTTGAAACTATCTGATTAAAATTTGATATAATAGTTTTATTACCCTGGACATGGCCTTTGACAGTAGGAATTTCAAACCTTTCAGTAGCTTTTTTCGTTTCAGGTAATTTTTCTTTTGCTTTTTCAAGCATTTCTTGGTAATCCATAAAAGAAATATAGGAAGTAGGTTTTTAAATGTTGTTAATTATTCGATTGTTTTTAACCTGTTTATCTTCGGCTGGTATATCGCTCCTTCCTCCAAAAGCTCCTTTATTACTTTTTTGCTGTCGTCAATGCTTAACCCAGATTTTTCTATCACTTCTTCCTGTAAAGCTCCATCCCCTTTGTCAAAATTCCTAACCAATTTCATTATTTTTCCTCTTTTTGAGTCAGTTTCTTCAATATTTTCTGCTTCCGGCAAAGTTTTTCCTTCTTTCTCTAATTCCTTCTTTCTTGCTTGAAGCCACAAAGAATTTTCCAGTTTTCTTGCTATCTCAACAACAATAAACATTTCATTATTATTCATTCTTGGCTTTCCTACAACAAGGATTGTATCACCAACAACTATATTCCTTAATATTTTTGTATTTTCATTAAAACACCTTGCGCTAATATTGCCAGAACCATCATCTATCACTGCAGAAGAAAGCCTTTCTGTATCCTGCTTTTCTACCACATTGGCAATGATGTTAACTCTTGAAATTTTTTTTCCATTTACATCTATGTAATTAGGCTCCCACTCTCCCTGTCTTGCTTCATATTTATTTCTAAGCAAATCCGCTATCCAAACTTTATAGGCAATTTGCCTTATATTTTGTTCTGCCATCTTAGTTTATAGGAGAAATAATTCCTGATTTAGGTTCAAAAATATCGCCTGAACGCTTTAGTTTTTCTATCGCTTCCTCTATTTCACTGGTTTTTATGCCTTTTTCAGAAGCCTCTTTTATAATATCCTGAGTTGGGATTTTTTTTCCTACTCTCTTTTCCAGTTCATGTATTATCTCCCTTACTGAAATTATTTTTCCTCTTGTTGATGCAGGAATTCCTGTTGAAATCCTATCAATATCTATTTTTCCTGTTTCTTTATCAAAACCTACTTCCAGCAGGCAATGCCTTAACAGATCTATTGCTCTTTTTGCATCTTTTTTTGTTATTTTTTCGCTCAGTCTGACTCTAGCTGAACCTTCTGCAAGTCTTACTAATGCTTCTAGTTGTCTTGCCGATATTGGAATCGGTTTAACAGATTCTCCGTCAGCGTCTCCGCTATTTCTTAAGTTAACATAGAATTCTTTTATCTCATCTACTGCTTCCTGTGTTAATTTTGGTTTTACTTTTTGCTTTGCATAGGCTATATATTTTCTTAAAGTCTTAACTGGAATTTGAGAAATTATTTTTTCCGGTCTTCTTTGAAGTTCCAAAACATGAGATGCTATTTTGGCATCTTTTGCTCTGTTTGGAATATCTCTTATTGGAAATATTAAATCAAACCTATTTATCAAAGTAGGAGGCAAATCAATTTGTTTTGCAATTGGCTCATAAGGATCAAATCTTCCCATCTTTGGATTTGCTGCTGCTAAAACCGTTGTCTCTGTCTTTAAAGTTGCCTGAATATTTGCTTTTGCAATAGAAATTCTTTGCTGTTCTAAAGCCTCATGCATTGCTGCCCTATCTTCTGGTGACATCTTATCCAATTCATCAATACAACATATGCCTTTATTTGCTAGAACTAATGCACCTCCTTCCAGAGCAAATCCTCTTAAAAATTCATCTCTCACTACAGTAGCTGTCAATCCTGCACCTGTAACGCTCTTTCCGGAAACAAACCTTGCTTTAGGTGCTGCTTGAGAAACAAATGTCAATATGGAAGATTTTGCTGCACCAGGGTCGCCAACTAATAAGATATGTAAATCTCCCCTGATAGTTGTTCCATCATCCTTTATTTTCTTAACCCCTCCCATTAATTGAAGTACTATTGCTTCCTTTACTTTTTCATGCCCATAAATAGAAGGCGCGATTGAGTCAACTAATTTTTCGTATATTTTAGGATCTTTAGCCAGCTCCTGAATCTCTCTCTCATCTTTTTCTGATACTTCTATATCCAGAAAAGTTTCCTCTACTGGTTCTATATAATTTGAATCCATGACTAGATCATACCTAACAGACTGCACACCTGACTTTAGCAGTATAGGAATTTCTTTTATTATTCCGTAAACCCTGACTTTTGCTCCAGGCGTTGTTCTCTTTTCCATCAAAGGGTCTACTAAATCTTCTTTTAGGAAAATTGCCAATCTCTTTGGCTGCTCTCCTCCATCCAAAGCGTCAGGGGGCTCCTCAATTATTAGTCTTTGAGCATCAACCAAATCTTTTTTAATGAGATGAAATCTCCCTCTTCTTCCGCAAGAACATCTTGTAGGTTCTTTAAATTTAGTGTCTAACTGTAGTATGGTTATATTATTTCCGCAAGCAGGACACTCAAACTTAGCGCTTTCTACTTGAGGTCTTACTTCAGAAGCCTGCCTTACAATGCCCTCTAAAGCTATGAATTTGGTAAGATCTATAGACCTGATATCTTTAATCATCATCTTTTGGGTGTCGGGCAAATTTTTGAATCTGACTCTAAAATTTTTTTCAGGAAGATCAAAATTTTCCAAAGAAAATTCAGCTGATTTAAATAGGTTTTCCGGATCTTCCAGAAGATCTTCTGCTAAATCAGGATCAAACTTTGCAAGTTCTCCAAAATCAATAACAAGAGATTTTTTTCCTTTTCTAACTAAATTATGAATCTGCTCTAAGTAATTAATTTCTATAAATTCTTTAAATTTTTCTGTTTGTTCTTGTGCGTCCATTTTTATTAGACTACTTAAAAATAAAAGAGCTTTCTGTAACTGCAAAATGAGCATTACAGAATACTGTTTATCTTCGTTTTTTTGATTTTTTTACCTTTGGTTTGGTTTTTTTCCCTGCTTTTGATGAGGGCTTTTTAAGGGCATTTAAAGTCTTTATAAGCTTGTTTAATGCTTCTCTAAGCTTTTCTTCAGATCTTGTTCCTGTACACACTATTTTTCCATTGCTAAACAGCAGGAAAGTCGCTCTTGTATTCGGCAATTTGTAAACCAAACCAGGAAACTGCTCTGGCTCGTACTCTGTGTTTTCTAAAGTCATTGCTAGGCCATTAAGGTTTAAATCCATGCCAATCGCACCAGAGGCGACCATATTCTGCACTTTAATCTCCGGTTTTATTTTTATCTTAATCTTTATTTTGGCTAGGTTTTTGATTATCTGATTGATAGATTCTCTCACTTTAAGAAGTGACTTAGCACCAGTACAAACCACCTTACCAGAGCTGAATATTAATGCTGATGTTTTTGGCTCTTTTATCCTCATAACAAGCCCAGGAAACTGCTCTGGATTGTATTCTGTGTTAGGAAGAGCTTCTGCAAGTTTAATCAATGGAATATCATGCTCCAGGTATGTAGAAGCAACTATATTTACAACTTTAAGTTCTTTTTTTGTCATAATTTAACCCCCTCAAAAGTAAATTTTTATTTTAAAAGATAGAAAGATATATAAAACTATTTATAAACAAAATGTTCATTACTTCTAAGTTATAATTTATCAAAAGCTATTTCGAATGTATTGTCTTTGATTTTTTCTTTAAATTTATTTTTATATTCAGATTTTTCAAAGATTAATTTTGCTGCCCCTACTTTATTTTTTATATAGCTCTCTAGTTCAGCCAAAGAATACTCTGAGTTAATTGATAAATTAATTTCATCTGATTTGTTTAATCCTGCATTTTTTCTTAATGCCTGTATTTTTCTGGCTATTTCCCTAGCGTATCCTTCTCTTTCTAATTCAGGCGTGAGCTTTGAATCCAATATTATGCTTAATTCTTTTGCTTCCTTTGTTTTTAATCTCCTGATATTGGTTTGTACCTCTATTATTTTTGATAATGTTTTTACAGCTTTTTCTGTTTTACTGTCACAATTAACTTCAACAGAAGATAATGGCCATCTTACACCTAATTTTATTTTTTCCCTTTCAGATAATATTTTTGTGATTATATCTTTTATAATTTCAAAATTTTGTTCTAGCTCGGAGTTAATTGATTTTTTATCCTCTTTAGGCCACCCCAACAAATGGACAGACTCATCTTTTAGTGCATATTTTTCTTTTAGTTTTTGATATTCATTTTCAGATAAGTGGGGTGTGATTGGTGCTAATAAAGATAATACTTTAGATAAGGATTCAAAGATGACATAAGCAACAGCTTCATCCTTATTATCTGCTCTTTCCCTTATCATATGGATATATTCTCTGCTTAAATTATTAAGAATAAACTCTGACAACTTCCTTGTTGCTGTATGGTATTCAAATTTATCTAAATTTTCAGAATATTCTTTGATTAGAGTATTAAGCTTTGATAAGAGCCATTTATCCTCAATTTCTTTGATACTTACTTTTTTTATTTTATCTGTCAGGTTAGTTAAATAAGTATTTAGATTTACCAATACATTAAACACTTTCCAAACTTCTTTTTTAATTGCATCTTTGTTGAATAATTGTAAACTGTAAGGAGCAATATCCCACATATAATAAAATCTTAGGTTATCTGCACCAACTTCTTCAATTGCATCTTTCGCATAAACAACATTACCTACAGATTTTGACATTTTTTCTCCTTTATCATCAACCACCCAACCAGGCATGGAAACCTCTTTATAGGGAATTTTATCATGCGCGGCAACTCCGCAAAACATCAGCGAATAAAACCATCCCCTAATTTGATCCTGAGATTCATTTATTCTGCTAACAGGATAGTGCTCTTCAAACAGCTTTTTACCCTCAAAAGGATATCCTAATGATGCCCAGGGAGCAACTCCTGAATCAAACCATACATCAAATATATCATTTATCCTTTTCATCTCCTCTTTGCATTTATCACATTTTAATTTTACTTCAGAGGCGATATGCAAATCAAAGTTACTTGATAATTTTTTCGTAGAATTTTTTTCTAATTCTTTCAAAGATCCGATAACTTTTATCTCACCGCAGATGCATTTCCATATAGGCATAGGGATACCCCAATATCTCTGTCTTGAAACATTCCAGTCATCTGCATTTAAAACCCATGCTTCAAATCTTTCTCTTGCAAATTCCGGATACCAGTCAACTTTTTTGTTTCCGTCAAGCATCTTTTGCTTAACTGGATCTATTTTTATGAACCATTGGTTGCTTAATCTAAAAATTAAAGGTGATTTACATCTCCAGCATAAAGGATACTTATGGGATACAGTTGAGCTAAACAACAATTTTCCTGTTTTTTCTAAAACTTCTAAGATATCTTTATCTGCATCTTTTACAAACATGCCAGAGAATTGTCCTGCTTCATCCGTATATCTACATGAATCATCTAATGGTGATGGTTCTGGCAATCCATAATGTTTTCCAACTTCATTGTCTGTTTTACCATGTCCTGGAGCAGTGTGCACCAAACCTGTACCCTCTTTGACAGTTACAAAATCCTCAAAAACATCTTCACCTTTAGTCTCTTTTTTAGTTCTCATTTTCGCAGAAACTCTTTCTTTTAATATTGGAACTGACATGTAAACTTTATGTGCTCTTGGATTTTTTTCTAATTCTTTCTGTTCTGGAACATCTATAATATGTTCATACTCTATGCCATCCAATTTCTTGCCCTTGAATTCTTCTAATATTTTATATCCTATACCAGCTTCAGTAAGGACTTCTAACCTTTCCTTTGCCAAAATCAGATTTCCTTGAGAGGTTTCAACTTTAGTATAGTTTTCGTCAGCTTTGGCTGCTATAGCCACATTTGAGATTAAAGTCCAAGGAGTAGTTGTGAAGACTAATAAAAAGTCGTTTTTAGTGTTTTTAACTTTAAATTTGATCAGAATGTAAGGATCTTTTTTCATAGCATAAGAATCTGTAACTTCATAGCCTGCTAATGCAGTTTCACAAGAAGGGCACCAAAAAACCGGCTTTTTTCCTTCGTAAACATATCCTTTATCCCAAATTTGTTTAAAAGTCCACCATGCAGACTCTAAATAAGAATTGTTATAGGTTAAATAAGGTTCTTTCCATGAGTACCATGAGCCTAGTTTATCATAAACATCCATCCACAAATCTTTATTATCAGTTGCAGATGCTTTGCATAATTCAGTAAATTTTTTAATTCCTAATTTTTCTATATCTTTTTTTGATTTTAGATTTAGTTTTTTTTCTACTTTATTTTCAATTGGAAGACCATGCGTATCAAAACCCGGCTGAAAAAGCACATTATAGCCTTTTAAGAATGCCAGCCTTATATTAAAATCTTTATAGACTGTATTTCTTACATGGCCCACATGAGGTATATCATTAGCGTATGGCGGACCATCTAATAAAAAATAGTTTTTATTGGATTTATTTTTTTTATTTATTTTTTCTAATAAATTTATTTTCTTCCAATAATCTCTTGCTTCCTGCTCTACTTTTTTAAAATCATACATTTTCTTTGACTATTAATCGTGATTTATATATTTTATTCCATTATACGGGTTTATAAAGACTATGAACCAAACTTATATAAATATTAAGTGTTTTATGGCTAAAATGGGGGGAAATGAATCAAAGATTTGGATAGAGAAATTCCGTCCGCAGACTTTTGAGGACATTAAAGGTCAGGACAAAATAGTTGAAAGAGTAAAGGCTTTTGTGGAATTAAAGAATATGCCTCACTTGCTTTTCGCAGGCTACAGCGGCACTGGAAAGACTTCTTTATCTCTGGTAGTAGCAAAAAAATTATATGGCGAAAATTGGAAGAGTAATTTTTTGGAGACGAATGCTAGTGATGACAGAGGCATCGATGTAGTAAGAAATACAATTAAGGACTTTGCAAGAACTAAAGCGATTGGTGATTTCCCATTTAAGATTATTTATTTGGATGAATGCGATTCCCTAACTAAAGAAGCGCAACAAGCCTTGAGAAGAACCATGGAAACTTATTCAAATACGTGCAGATTTATTTTAAGCTGCAATTTTTCATCAAAGATCATAGATCCAATCCAAAGCAGATGCACTGTTTTTAGATTTAAGCCTCTGGCAAAGGAAGAGATTAAAAAAATTATAGATAAAATTGCCAAAGAAGAAGGTTTAAAGATAAGCAATTCTGCGATTGACAGTTTATATGAAATTTCTGAAGGAGACTGCAGGAAGTTAGAAAATATTCTGCAAAGCTGCGCTTCAATAAGCAAAAACATCGATGATAAGTTAATTTATGATATTGTAAGCCAGGCAAAACCCAAAGAAATCAAAGAGATTCTTGAATTGGCTTTGAACAGTGAATTTGTTAAGGCTAGAAATAAATTGCTGGATGTTATGCTAAAACACGGATTGAGCGGATTAGATATCATAAAACAAATACAAAAAGAAATATGGAATCTAGATATTGATCAAACTAAAAAAGTTGATTTAGTTGATAAATGTGGAGAGATTGAATTTAGAATGGTAGAAGGTAGTGATGAATATGTTCAGCTGGAAGCTTTATTGGCATCTTTTTCAAAATGAAACTTCTTACAGAAAAATACAAACCTGCAAACTTAAAGGAGGTTGTTGGTCAGGAAAAACAATTAAAAGAATTATTAAAGCATGTTAAAGAAAAAACTCCTGTAATAATCTGGGGAAGTGTTGGAAACGGAAAAACATGTTCTGTTTATGCATTAGCAAATGATATTGGTTATGAAGTTTTTGAGATTAATTCAAGTGAGATTAGAAACAAGGAAAATATTGAAAGGATAGTTGGAAACAGCCTAAAGCAGGAAAGCTTGTTTTCTAAAGGAAAGATAATCTTGATAGATGAAGTTGATAATTTTTCAGGAGTTAAAGACAGAGGTGGAATACAAGTTCTGGCAAAATTAATATCCAAAGCCAAATTTCCAGTTATTATGACTGCTAATGATCCTTATGACAAGAAGCTTAATGATTTAAAGAAAAAATGCCAGTTAATAAAATTTGATGACTTAAAAAATTATGATATTGTTAATTTTCTCTCTTATATCTGCTCAAAAGAAGGGATTTATGCTAAAAGAGAAGTTTTAGAAGATTTAGTGAAGAGCAATAGAAACGACTTAAGAGCCTGTATCAATGACATACAAGTATTTGTAAATAAAAAAGAAATAACATTGAATGACCTGGATTTACTTGGCAAGAGGAAAAAAGAAGAAACTATTTTCAATTCATTGTCAATAGTTTTCCAAGAAGATAAAGGAATAAACGTTTTGAATGTTTTTGAAGATGTAAATGCTAATCTTGATGAATGTTTTTTATGGATTGAAGAGAATATCCCTTTAGAGCATAAAGGAGAAAAATTAAGAAAGGCTTTTGATTATTTGTCCAGAGTCAAAGTTTATGACGGAAGAATAAAAAGGTGGCAGTACTGGAGATTTTTAGTTTATATGAATGCTTTGATGACTATAGGGATAAATTCTCTGAAAGATGGAAATATGAGATTTGTAAATTACAAGAGAAGCATGAAGCCACTGAAGATATGGCAGGCAAATATTAAAAATGCCAAAAAGAAATCGATAGCAGAAAAGATGGCAGATAAGGTTCACACTTCTGTTAAGCAAAGCATCAAGAATTTTGAGTATTATAAAAATTTTATAGATAAGGACGTGAGTAATGAATTAGAATTGAATGATGATGAGATTAGCTGGCTAAATAATTTCTAACTTTCCAAATTTTCCTGCTGACAACTGCTTTTCTCCTTGGAATTCTGAAACATAACCATTTGTTATTCTAACTTTATCCCCTGCTTTTACCTGGTCTATCTCTCCATTCCATAAAGTTAATTTTATTTCTCCAGAATCATCCTTTGCTGCTGCATTTGCAACCCTTCCTGTATTTCCAAATTTATTAAATTCTCTTGGAGTCTCAACAGAAATAATTTCCAGTTCTATATTTACTTTTCCCTGTCTTGCCTGTAATTCTGAAACTTTCATAGTCTCTTTGAAAGAAGGCTATTTATAAAGTTTTTTATTAATTGTTTTAAGCCACCTGTTTACTTCTACATCAGCAATATTTATTGCGCTGGAACTTCAACTTCATTTAGGGATTAGCATATTTAAGGTTCCCCAGCTTACTCCAGCATTAAGCATATCTGTTAGAGTAAAATCAAAATCCCTGCCTTCTATTAAGTATTGTAAGACTCTCATTCTTGGGCTGTCTCCCACATGTTCTAAGAATATTGATTCTTCTGCCATGTTCTTTGTAAGAATAAGCTATTATTTAAATCTTTCTTTTTTATATATCAATATATAAAAAGCGAAGGCAATGCTTATTAAGAATTAAATCCATCACACTATTTATGGAAGAAGAGGATAAACTAAAAAAGATTATTCTGCAAAAGCTTGTCCGTACAAATGTTTGGGGAGGAAAACATACTCCACTTGACTTTGTTGTAAAAGGAGTCCCAGAACATTATAGAAACACTCACAAAGGGCAAAAAGCAGTAGAAAAAACATTAAAAAAATTAACTAATAATGAATGGATAATTATTCTTCCAAAAAGAACAGGCAAAGGAACTAGTGATCATGTTTCTTTGAATCCAAGAAAAGTTAGCGAAATTAAACAATTCCTTGAAAAGATAAATTAATTAAAACTTCATGCCCTTTAATCTTTCAACTCGCTTTTTATAATCAGGATGCGTTGATAAAATATTGACTAAAAAGCTTGAGCTAAAAGGATTAATAATAAACAAAGAAGAGGTTGCAGGGCTGCCAAATCTTATTGGATTATGCTTATTGTGCTCATGTAATTTAATTAATGCAGAGGCTAAAGGCTCTCCATCTTTGATCAATTTTGCTCCAGAAGCATCTGCCTGATATTCCCTAGTTCTTGAAATAGCCAATTGAACAACTAATGCTGCTATTGGTGCTAATATTGATAATGCTAGTAATGCAAATATATTTCCAGAATCCCTATTGTTCCCCATACCTCCGAATATAGCGCCAAATCTTGCCATCATAGCTAGATAAGATATTATTCCTCCTATTGTAGCAGCTATAGTTGTAATTAGGATATCTCTGTTTTTAACATGGCTTATCTCATGAGCTAATACTCCTTCCAATTCATTATGATTTAAAGCTTTTAAAATTCCATCTGTGCAGGCAACTACTGCATTTCTTGGAGAATTTCCCGATGCAAACGCATTAAGATTATTTGTAGGTATTGTATAAATTTTTGGTTTTGGTATATTTGCTTTTTTAGCTAATTCTTCAATAGTTTTATGCAATTTCGGATAATCTGATTTCTTTGCTTCCTTTGCCCTGTATATTAATAAAACTAATTTGTGAGAGAAGAAATAAGTAATTAAGTTCATTGCAGCTACAAACACAATAGCCACTGTTAATCCAGTTGGACCAAATAAGCTTCCTAAGAATAATAAAATAGCTGTTAATATTCCCAGTAAAAGTACAGTCTTAATATGGTTTATTATTGCCATGTTAGAATTTACTATTAGAAATCCTTATATATTTAAAAGCTTTTTGTTTAATTTGCAAAAGAGGGTCATATGGGTACAGATATAATTGTTGGCAGAAGCGAAGCTGATAAAAAAAGGTTTGGCGACAAAGGACTAATCCTAATTGGAAGACAGTATGTTAAAATGGGCAGGGAAGTTTCTTTAGCAAATAATATCTATATGGATGTTAATAGATCTCATGTTGTATTCATATGCGGTAAAAGGGGATCTGGGAAATGTGTGCATGAAGACACTTTAATACAGTTGGATGATGGAAGGCAAATTCCGATTAAAGAATTAGAGAATAATAAAAACAAAATTCTAGGTTTAAATGAAAAATTAAAAATCGAAAAATTACAAAAAAGAGATTTCTTCAAAAGGAGTGTTAAAGATCTTATACATTTAAGATTAAGAAGTGGTAGGGAAATTAAATTAACCCCAGAACATCCTTTATTAACTATAAAAAGCTGGAGACCTGTAAATGAGTTAAAAGTTGGTTCTAGAATAGCTGTTCCAAGAAGATTAGATAGTTTTGGAAATAATTCTATACCTCACCATAGAATAAAACTTCTTGCATATTTTATAGCAGAGGGTCATACTAAAAAAATTGCTTTATTCTCAAATAGCGACCCTGATATAATAAAAGATTTTAAAGAAAGTATGAAGAAATTTGATTCTGCTTTAGATGTTGTTGAAGAGAAAAAAGGATGTTACAGATTAACCCAGCACCACCATAATACAATAGTTTTAGATTCAAAAATAATCAGAGATAAAACAACAGGCAGATTCCTTAAAGGAACAATAAAAGTTCTCTTGAAAAATACATTCCTAAGAGTATAATGGCCTTAAATAAAGAAGGCATTAGATTATTCTTAAATAGATTATTTTCATGCGATGGAAGCATTTATCATCTAAATAAAGGAGATTGGGAGGTATCATACAGTTCTTCTTCTGAAAAGCTTATTAGACAAATACAAAATTTATTACTACGATTTGACATTTTATCCAAACTTAGATATAAAAAAGTTAAATATAATGGTTATTATAAGGATGCCTTTGAATTAGTGCTTAATGGGGTAAATGTTAAAAAATTTATAGAAAATATAGGTTTCTTTGGTATAAAAAAAATTAAAGAAGGATTAGCTTTAGATTATTTAAATAAAACTATCAGAAATCCAAATATTGATACAATTCCAAAAGAAGTATGGGATTTATACAAACCTAAAAATTGGGCAGAGGTTGGAAGGGCTTTTGGTTATAAACATCCGAAAGCAATGAGGGAAAGATTAAGATATAGTCCATCAAGAGATACTTTATTACAAATCTCTGAGGCTGATCAAAATCAAGGCATTAAACTACTTGCTGAATCGGATATTTTTTGGGACGAAATAGTAAGTATGGAATTACTAGAAGGAAAGTTTACAGTTTATGATATTAATGTTCCAAACTTTCATAATTTTGTTGCTAATGATATTATAGTCCATAATAGCTATTCACAAGGAGTCATAGCAGAAGGTGTTGCTGATCTTCCTGAAGAAGTCAAAAATAATGTTGCTGTTTTAATTTTAGATACTATGGGAATTTTTTGGACAATGAAAACTGAAAACAGAAAGGACGAAGATTTGTTGAAGCAATGGAATTTAGAAAGCAAAGGATTAGACATTAAGATTTACACCCCAAAGGGATATTACCAACAGTATTTGGAAGATGGAATCCCAACAGATTTTCCATTTTCAATTAAACCAAATGAATTAGATGCTTTAGACTGGTGCAATGCTTTTGGAATAGAGCAGTTCAGCTCTTCAGGAGTATTAATGCATAGAGTAATAAAAAGATTGGAAGGGCAAAATTATAGTGTTAAGGATTTCGCAGATGCTGTTCAAAGAGATATTCAATCTGATGAAAATACAAAAAATAAAACAATCAGCCTATTGTTAACAGCAAATGACTGGGGATTATTTGATAAAGGGGGGACAAAAATAAAAGACATTATCAAAGGAGGGCAAGTCTCTGTTTTAGATGTAAGCTGCTATGCTACAACTCCTGGAGGATGGGGAATCAAAGGACTGGCAGTAGGTTTGATAGCAAAAAAATTATTTACAGAAAGAATGATTACCAGAAAGCAGGAGGAATTAGATGCTGTACAAAAAGGCTATAGTTACTTGGGAGAAACTGGTGAAGAAGAAACTGAAAGCAAATTGCCGATGGTCTGGCTGGTCATAGATGAAAGCCATGAATTTCTTCCAGAAAAAGGAAAGAATGCTGCTACAGATGCATTAGTTACAATACTCAAGGAAGGAAGGCAGCCAGGAATCAGTTTAATCCTAGCTACACAGCAGCCTGGAAAGATACATGGAGATGTTTTAACTCAAAGTGATTTAATAATAGCTCATAAAATAACTGCTAAAAAAGATGTTGATGCATTAAATGCAATGATGCAAAGTTATATGGTAAGAGGGTTAACAGAAGCTGTAAATGAATTGCCTGGTGAGAAAGGTGCTGCTGTCATTTTAGATGATAATTCCGAAAGAATTTATCCAATGAGAATAAGGCCAAGATTCAGCTGGCATGGTGGAGAAGCTCCTAGTGCAATCAAATCATCAAGAATGAGATTAAAATTGAATATTTAGGCTGCTTCTTTGTTTTTTTTCATACTGCTTTTAGAAGCTATTTCTTCTTTAAGCAATTTTTTAAATTCATCTGCAGAATTTCTTATTGATGAGCTGTCTGTAGTCTCTCCTAATTTAATTTTCTTTTTAATTTCGTTAATTGATAATAACAAACTCTTTAAGGATTTTTCTTGTTTCTCAAATATTCTCTTTAATCCGGAATCTTGTTCTTTTTTACTTTGTATTCCAGTTATTGATATTAACTCTATTAAATATTTCTGGAAATCTTCAGTAAGTTTTGTCTGCCTGCCTTCATTTATCTCGCTTATTAGAGTATCTATAAGTTTATCTATTAAATTATGAAATGTAGATTTTATTCTAAAATTTCTTTTTTCCTTTTCTTCCATTATTCTCTTCCGATTAAGTCAGCTGCGCTTGCCCCAATAATAGCTGGCAATGATACTACAGCTACCTGCTTGTATATTAAACTTATGTCTGCCCCGACTGTGAAATTAAAAGTGTATAACACAAAAAATACAGTTGCTAAAGTTACTAAATATATTGCCACTAATCTAACAGGCAGGAAAAATAAAAGTTTTCTGTCTAAAATTTTTCTATAACCAGTAAGGTAAATAAAAATAAACCCTATTAAAAAAGACACTAATAAAATAAAAGATGCTCTTCCTACAGACACTCCTTCTGCTAAATGTGCCCCTTCTGAAAATGCAAAATGAGAAATTATTCCTATAAATGCTCCTATCAAAGCTTTGCTTATATCCCTAATTGTAATTCTTCTTAATGGATGCGGAGAAACCTGCTCTTTTATTTCTCTTTCCAATTCTTCAATGCCAGAAAGCTCCTTTAACTGCTTTCTTTCCAAGTTTTCAAAATCTTCAACTTCCTCTAACTGCTCTTTTTCCAGTTTAAAAAATTTCTTCTGCCCTTTTAGCTGCCTATTCTCTTTTTTCAGAATTAAGTTCAACTTTTGATCAATTAACTTTAAAGAAGGTTTTTTGCCTCTTTTTTTTGCTGACCTATTTTTTCTCTTTTTTGGCATTATTAAATTTTATTTGCAATGTATTTAAGCTTTTTGAAAGTCTATGCAGTACTTGTATTTTCCAGGAGAAATCTGGTTTAATCTTGTTACTTTCTTAATTTTTAATCCTTTAATATCTTTTTTAGGAAGTCTTTTAGCAAACAAGTAATAATGTAAATATCCTTTTTTCTTTAAATTTTTAATTGGGAGGTCAAAATATCTAAAAGATGTTTTTGGAAGAGGCATTATGATTCTGTCAAATTTTATTTTTAATTTAGGCATTACTTTTTTTACATTTCCTCTTATTAATTCTATATTGTTTAATCTGTTTAATTTTATATTCTCCAAAGCATATTTGTGCGCTTCTTTGTTCGTTTCAATACCATAAATTTTTTTAGGATTTGCATTTTTTGCTATTACAATTGGATAAGGGGCTATTCCAGAAAACATTACTAAGATGACTTCACTTTTCTTTACTAATTTTGCTATCCTTAATCTTTCTGAGGAAGTTCTTGGTGAGAAATAGCATGCGTCTATATTTAGCTTTAATACTGATTTATTTTCTTTATGTATAGTTTCTTTTGTTTTTTCACCCAAAATATGCTTTGTTTTTCTCAACCTGTATAATCCAGAATGAATACTTTTGCTTATCACTACTGTTTTTATGTTTTTGTGCTTTTTTAACAGTTCTTCAGCTGTTTTTTCCTTATTTCTCGTCTTCTCGTTTAAAACAGCTATAGAACCTATTAAATTGTATGATTTCATTTCATTTAATCCGAAAGGTTTATATTTAAATATTTCTTAAAGTTTCATTATAAAGAGTGATAATATGAACAAAAAGAGGTTATTAAGCAGCATTTTCTTAGCTTCTTTATTTGCAATTCCTTCTGTTCTAGCTCAAAATCTTTTTGAACCTGTTAGCAATATTATGCTGCAGCTTTCTGGCCTTATTACTTCTCCTACTAATGGACCTTGGATATCTGCAATAATAATCCTTCTTTTCTTTGTCAGCGTAGTATACATAGGATTGGGGAAAAGACTGGAAGGAAAAACAGGCGGAAAGATACTTATCTGGGCTTTAGGTTTGCTTTTAGCTTTAGGCCTTATAAGATTAGAGCCTGATTTATTAGAAATAGCAGGGCCTGTTGCTGGAGCTTTGCTTATCATTTTTGGCGCTTTTTTAATTTACAGAATGTTTGTTGGAATTGGATTTCCAGGATATAATGACAAAATTGGGGCTGCTTCTATTGCTTTTTTTGTTGTATGGCTGGCTGGTCAATTCTTCTTTATCGAACTTGTGTCAGAAAGTCCATGGGATATTATTTGGGGCTTGATAAGCATCATAGCATTAATAAGCTTCTTTGTAATTGTATTTAGAATAATCTCATTTGGCAGAAGAGCATTTACTCCAAGCCAGAAAACAATGCAGGATATCCATGAAAGGTTAACATCCAGTCCGCAAATGAGTGATCTTGCTAGGGCTGCATCTGCTAAAGCTGGAAAAGACTTAAGAAATTTAGGAGGAGTTTTTGGAGATTTTTGGAAAGGTGTAAGAGGAACAAATCTTTCAGATGAAAGAAATGCTTTTATTAATGAAGTTAAAGAAACTTCAAAGCAGATTAAAGAATTAGAGGGAATAATACCATTAATTGACTCTTCTGTATTGAGAGTAGGCATTAGCCAAGAGGACATTAAAAGGGCTGAAGGTGTAGTAAAAAAGAAAGTGACAAGCATAGTAGAAAGTGAAAATAAAATAGAAGATTATAACCTAATTATTCAGAGAGTTATAGAAAATATATTTAATTTACAGCCTCAAAGGCTTTTAGCGTACTTAGAACAATATGCAGGAGATGCAAGGGAAAGTTTTAGAGGGATTCCTGGAGCAGTTGAGGAATTAGAAAGAATAGTAAGAGTGTATAGTGAGGATTTGAATGTTTTAATAAATGAGATTAGAGAAGGTTCAGAGTTTTATCAAGAAATGGAAGGTGTAACAAACTTAACAAACCTTTTTAGAGCTAGATTAAATGAAATCAGAAATGCTATTTGGACACCTCCAGCAGATTGGAATAATATCAGGGAATTATGTGGGACTTCAATACAAATTAAAAGACAGTTAGCAGCATCCCTAGAAGAGGCTAGAAGACACAGAGACAGGTTAGAAATATTAAGAACAACTATTGCCAATAATATAGATCCTAAAGACAGAATTCCAAGAGAATTAGTAAGACTTTATAATAGAGTAAAAAAATCTGCTCCATCTTAAGCCCATTTTCCAAGTCCTGTTTGTTCTTTCTTCTTATTCTGTTTTGATGTCATAGCTGTAGTAAAACAGTGATTAAGATGATTCTCCATTAATATCTGATGAGCCGATTTAAGTATCCCAATGGCTGCTAAATTCTGTTGCATTATATCAATACAATATTCGTCATTCTCAGTCATTTTAATCATCTTACCCATTAAGCTTTGTACTTTTTTAAAATTTGTTAAAGCTTTTTGTTTTTCTGTATGCATATGTATAAATAGTTAAAGTTAAAATATAGGTTTAATAATACCTATTGATACTAACGAAGTAAGGAAGGTATATATTGCAAAGAAAAGAACTAAGAAGCCAGAAGCTCTAAAAAAAAGAGAGGATCTTGCTGATTTAGCTAGTTTAGTTGAGCCGAATGATATTAAAGCTAGTACTGGTAATGTACCTAGTGCAAATATTAACATTATCAATGCACCATTTAATGTACTACCTGAAGCTATTGCATTAATCTGCATAGATTGAGTAAAACCACATGGTAAGAAAAAGGTACTTGCTCCTAATAGAATTGGAGTAAAGATATTCTTCATCTTTTCTGTTTTTAATATGCCAGATGTTAGTTGCTTTGGCATAGTTAATTGTAATTTGTTAAAAAATGGAAATATATCTAATAGGTTTATAGCAAGTATTACCATTACAAAGAAAAGAACAGTACTGATTACAAAGTAGAAGGTGGAAGATAGGGTAAAGAAAGTTCCGATATATCCTAATACTCCACCAAGAATAAAAAAGGAGAGTAATCTTGCAATATGGAATAGGGTAAGTGGAATACCTTTAGATTTACTTTTTGCATATGTAGAGGATATTGAAAGTACTAGACCTCCAACTACAGCCATACATGTAGATATTGAGGCTATTACTCCAATTAGAAACACTACTGGGTATGTTAATGTTCCTGCGTTAACAAGATTTGTTACACCTAAATTTTGAATTACAACAAATATTGTAGAGATTCCAGTAGCTATTAATAAGGCATATACGAATTCTTTATAATCAACTTTATTCTTTAATTGTTGCTCTTGTACTGTATATCCGTGTTGTTTTATCACATCATTAATTTCTTTAATGATTTCTTTATTACTTTGTTCTGTTCTAAAACTTACTTTATTGCTATTTAAATCTGCTTTTACATCCTTAAGTCCATCTATTTTGTTTAATTTGTTTTCAATGAGGACTTCACAAGACTTACAATGCATCCCTGTTACATATAGTTCTTTTGTATTACTCATACTATATTTTAGTTAATTTTAATCTTAAAGAGTTACTAACAACTGTTACACTACTTAATGCCATGGCGATACCAGCAAACGCAGGTTCAAGTAGTATTCCAAACATTGGATAGAAAAGACCAGCAGCAAGAGGTATTCCTAATATATTATAAAAGAATGCCCAGAAGAGATTCTGTTTAATTGTCTTCATCGTATTCCTTGATAATTTTAATGCCTTTGGTAATTTACTAATATCTCCACCAAGAAGTGTTATATCAGATGATTCTATTGCTATATCAGTACCTGTTGCCATTGCTATACCTACATTTGATTGAGCAAGTGCAGGAGCATCATTTATTCCATCTCCTACCATAGCTACAAAGTTCCCATTGTTTTGTAATTTTTTAACAATATTTGCTTTTTCATTTGGTAATACTTCTGCATATACCATATCTATATCCAAGTCTTTTGCTATATTATTTGCAACATTACTATTATCTCCAGTTAACATTGCAGTTTTTATTCCAAGAGAGTGTAGTTCTTCTATTACTTTTTTACTTTCTTTTTTTATTTGATCTGCAATTACAACAATTGCTAGTGTCTCCTTACTGTTTGCAAATATTATTGGTGTTTTTCCTTCTTTAGAAAGTTCTTTAAGAATATTCTTGTCTACAGTTATTCCAAGATCTTCGATAAATTTGGAATTTCCTGCATAATATGAGTTTTTTTCAATAGTTCCACTTACACCTCTACCATCTATATTTTTAAAATTATCAACTACTTTAAGTTTAATATTTAACTCCTTCGCCTTATTTTGAATAGCTATTGCCAATGGGTGGTCTGACTTCTCTTCAAGTGAGTACAAAAGACTTAGTATATTATCCTTATCTTTACCATTAAATATTATGTCTGTTACCTCTGGCTGTCCTTTTGTTAATGTTCCTGTTTTATCAAATATTACTGTATCAACCTTATAAAGTTTTTCTAAACTCTCTGCATTTTTAATTAATATTCCATTCTGAGCACCCTTTCCTACACCTACAATTATTGCAGTAGGTGTTGCTAGTCCTAGAGCACATGGACACGCAATTACTAATACTGCAACAAAAGAAGATATACCATATGTAAGGGCATCGTTAAATGGTAGGTACTGTTGCCCTACAAATATCCATACAAGTAGAGAAAGGATTGCAATTACTAATACTGTAGGTACAAATATACTAGATATTTTATCTGCGAGGTTTTGTATAGGGGCTTTACTGTTTTGTGCTTCTTCTACCATTTTTATTATTGTAGAAAGCATGGTATCGGATCCAACTTTTAGAGCTTTGAATTTAAAATATCCCTGTTTGTTTACTGAACCACTAAAAACATCATCTCCAATTGTTTTTTCAACAGGAATGGGTTCTCCAGTAAGCATTGCTAAGTCTAATACTCCCAAACCACTTACTATCTTTCCATCAACAGGAATCTTTGCTCCAGCCTTTATTATTAATATATCTCCTATTACTATTTCTGATACATCTATTTTTTTTTCTTTACCATCTCTTTCAACTACTGCAGTCTTAGCTTGAAGGTTTAACAATTTCTGTATTGCTTCTCCAGTCTTTATCTTTGATCTTGCTTCTAAAAACTTTCCTAGAAGTACAAACCCAATTACTATGATTACAGAATCATAATACATTGATTCAGGTAATCCTAGTTCTATATTAAAAAGGAGAGATACAAGGAGTACAGTACTGTAAATATATGCTGCAATTGTTCCCAATCCAATTAGTGTATCCATATCAGCACCCTTACCTCTGATGAATCTGAGTAATCCTTCTACAAATTGCTTACCAAAGATAAATATAGTTACAGTAGATATCAAGAAGAGAATAGAGTTAAATACCACCATATTTATCTCTATCATAGGAAGGTATGATACTCTTTGAGATATTAAATCGTAGAGCATGAAAAGAAAGAGAAAGGTGGCAACTGGTAGTAGAAAGTAGAGTCTATTTCTTTGCTTGTTTAACTCTTCTAACTTATGATGAGCATGATTATCTGTATGTATATCTAATTCGTATCCAATATCTTTCACATCAGCATTTAGATTCTCTACTGATGTAACTGTGTCATCGTATATTATTGTTGCTTTCTCTGTTGCATAGTTTACTTTTACATTTTTCACACCCTTACTATTTGTAAGTTTGTTTTCAATATTAAAAGCACAACTAGCACAATGCATTCCTTTTATCGCTACTGTTTCTTCTTTCATGTGTGCTTTAATTAAAATTTATTGTAAATGTGTACATTCCCATACTACAAGAACCAAATATCTCTTCACCTGCCTTAGGACTACCAAGCTCAATCTCTGTAATCCCGTTTGTAGGTAATATCTCATTTATATCTAATTGAGGTATTCTAAAAGATCTTTCACAACCGTATGAGTTTTCTGAATTAATTCTTAATACAGTTTCAATATTTGCTTTTGCATTTGTTGTTCTTGGAGAGTATCCTCCTCCAGTTGATACAACTTGTATAACTTGTATTCCGTCTTCAACCAATACATTGGATGTAATTGTTTCAGCTTTTACATCTTCAGCATTTTTTGTATCTTTAGAGAATATTACAATCGCAATAATGGTTGCGGAGATAGTATTTTTAATTTATCCCTACCTAGGGTATGGGTATATATTATTGCTTCCAATTCGTGTTGTCAATCATATTAACATTTTAAAAAATATGTTCTAAAATATGATTGAATATATAAAATGTTAGTATATTTAAAGAATGAATAAAAAGTTATACAGGTCTGAGACAGATAGAATGATTGGAGGTGTATGTGGAGGGTTGGGAGAGTATTTTGGAATAGATTCAACGATAGTAAGGTTACTTTTTGCATTGATAGTTCTTTATGGCGGTACAGGATTACTTTTGTATATCATACTTTGGATAGTTGTTCCTACTAGATCGAGTTCAAATATAACTTCTGAAGATGTAATGAGTAAGAATACAGAAGAGATTAAAGAGAAGGTTAAGAAAGTAGTAAAAGATATTAAAAAAAGTGTAGAGTCTGATAGTAAGAAGTAAATATAATTTTATTTTTCATTCTTATGGAAGATATTTCTGTTAGAAAAGAGTCTAAAGATTACTCTTGGGCTGTTTTCCTTATTTTTTCGGGTATACTACTTCTTCTTAACACTACAAAGATTATTTCCTGGGAGATATGGTCATATATTGTTAGATTCTGGCCAATATTTATTATATTAATTGGTATTAGATTTATACTTGGTAGATCTCGTATAGCGAATATATTCTCCTTTATTATTACAATATTCTTAATGATATCCGTATTTGGTGTCTCATATGTATTGTATTCATCAAAAGGTATTCCATATATTCCAGATTCAGTAAACCAGTGGATATTAAAAGGTGGAGATAGGGCATTTAACCTTAATCCTGAAAAGATTGAGAAGCAGATTACAGTTGATTTAGAAGAATTTCCTAATATTGAACAGAGAAGTATAGAATTAAATATTGGGGCATCAGAATTCCAAATTGTTGATGAGGGAACTGAAGAATATATGCTTGTGCAAGCAGAATACCCTGAGGGTTTTAAAGAACATAAAATAGAATCTACTGAAGTAGATGATGTCTTAAATATTAATTTTGAAAGTGCAAATCCTATTGGTTTCCATATGTGGTCAAGTGAATCTTCATACGTTTTTAGAGTTGGTCAACCGGATATTCTAACTAGCTTTGATATTAATTTAGGCGCAGGAGATGGAAGTATGAATTTGTCTACATTACAAGTAGACAATCTTTATGCTGAAGTAGGAGCAGGGAAATTATCAGTATCTTTTGAGGAAGAGAGTGTACCTTCTGGTCAGATACTATTAAACATTGGAGCAGGAGCTATGATTTTAGAAATTCCTAGTGGTGTTGGATATCAAATTGGATATGACTTAGGGGTTGGGAAAATTAAGATTGGTGGTAAAGATATTTCAGATTCGTTGGATACTAATGGTAAATATGAATCAGAAAACTATGCTACTGCAAAAATAAAAATGATAATTGAAGCAAATGTTGGAGTAGGCTCTTTAAGTGTTGAGAACAAATAATATATTATTTTTAAATAATGAAAGACAACTCAAAATTTATCTTTGGAGTATTTCTTGTATTCTTAGGATTAATATTTCTAATGGATCAAACTGGTATTTTTTCTCCATTTAGAGTATCTCTTTGGTCAATAATATGGAAGTTTTGGCCATTAGTTTTAATATTTTTAGGAACTAAATTCCTATTAGAGAAGAATTTTACACCCGGAATTGTGATACTTGTACTTGGAACTGTATTTTTGGCTACTAACCTTTTCTCCTGGAATTTCTTTTCGGTATTATGGCCAGTAATAATAATAGCTATTGGAATATCAATGTTAATTAAAAAAGATATACCTGTTAAAAAAGAGGGTAAGTATTCATCTGAAGATTATGTAAATGAAACGGCGATATTTTGGGGAGTAGATAAAAAGGTTAATTCTAAGAATTTCAAAGGTGGAGAACTAAATGTTGCATTTGGGGGAATAGGATTAGATTTAAGAGAAGCAAAAGTTGCAAAAGAAGGAGCTAAGTTACATGTTAATTGTGCATTTGGTGGTGTAGAAATATTTGTACCAAAAAATTGTAGAGTTATTACTAAAGGAACAGGTGTGTTTGGTGGATGGGAACCTAAGGTAGAAGAGAGTGAGGTTACAGAGCCAGTATTAGAAATAACTGGAGGGGTAGTATTTGGGGGAGTAGAGATTAAGTAGATTCGCTTTCGTATAGAAGATTAGAATCTTTATCTAATGTTAGAGTTCCAAACTCACCAAAGAATCTTAGCTTTTTATCTTCATCAACAGAGTAGGAGATACCTCCCTGTTTAATGTCTTCAGCACTTCCGAAATGTCTTAGCAATCTTATTACCCATTCTTCTACTGATATTTCTTCTTCAAGAAATTTATCATCTTCAAGAATAGTGGATATCACCCCATACGGTTCATATTTTTCTACCTTGTCACTATTGAAATATATTTGATATCTACTATCTTGTATATCCATTGAGAAGAATGGTGTTTCTTTTTTCTCATAACCATTTTCAATCATCTCCTATTATACAACATCCTCATAGCTTCTTCTCTAAGTCGTTAATTCCCAATCAATCTCTTTAATATTTTTTTCTTTTAACCATGTATTACACTTACTAAAAGGCTTACTATTAAAAAAACCTTTTCTTGCAGAGAAAGGTGATGGATGAGGGGACTGGAGAATTAAGTGTTTACTATTATCAATTAAAGAAACTTTACTTTGAGCATACTTACCCCAAAGAATGAATACTACATGTTCTTTTTTTTCTGATATCTCGGATATTAAACTATCTGTATATTTCTCCCACCCTATGTATCTGTGAGATCCTGGCTTATCTTTTTCAACTGTTAACACACTATTAAGTAGTAGGACTCCCTGTTTAGCCCAAGAAGTTAAATCTCCATATTTAGGAATTTCTAATCCTAAATCATTGTGAAGTTCAATGAATATATTCCTTAAAGAGGGAGGTATTCTAATATCCTTATTTACAGAAAAAGCCAAACCATTGGCTTCTCCTTGGCCATGATAAGGATCTTGTCCAAGAATAACGACTTTAGTTTTCTCAATGGGAGTAAGTTCTAATGCATTAAGAAGTAATGCTCTTGGTGGGAGGGTATTAGGATTTGAATATGCTTTCTTTTCTAGCTCTTTTATCATATTGATATTCTACCATTTTACTCATAATATCTTTCTTTTATACGAGGATATTAATATAATAGGGGAATAACATAAAAACAAGTACACTATGTCTGATACATACGAAAATGAAACAGGTCCTATTCAAAGGATATTAACAGATAAGGTAGTAAAAGATGGTAAAACATTCGGAATTTTCCCTAGAGCAGATTCGAATGAAGTTAATGCAGAGTATGTTGATTATGAGGTAGAGAAATACAAAGGAATCTTAGACAAGTTCCGTGAGAAGAAAAATCTCTCATATGTTGATTACAATGGCTTTTCAGTCTTCTATCATAATCGTTTACAAAGAAAAGAAGAAAGTGACACATTGGTGAATGTATATTCTGGAATGCTTGGAAAAAGTGTAAATGATATTTATTCTGAGTTATATTTCGTAGTTGAAACTATTAAGTTTGGACAAGTGAAACCAACAATAGCAATTTTAGAACTTAGAGATAGGTTAACGGGTAGTGGAATGGATGGAAAGACTGTTCCAATGTGGAAATATGACACAGAAACAGAGAGCTTTAGTGACTCTATAATGGTACAGATTCCAAGAGACACAAGACTAACATATGATGATTACAAAGAGAGTATTTTTTCAGAAAAAGTAACTAAGAATGATCCATTCTTAGAAATAGCTTCAACTGTAAATAGATTCTAATTCTTCTAACTGTTTTCTACTTTCATCTAAACTTCTAATCCAGAATTCTTTTTTAGTGATATCTACATTTAAATCTTTAAAAATATCTTTAGGTGATTTAGAGTTACCTGCTTTTAGAAACTCCTTTACCATATTAATATTTCTCTTATCTTCTCTGACAATATTTTGAAGATATTTAGAGATTAATAGCCCACTAGCGTATGAGTATGTATAGAAGAAACTTCTAATATGACTCCAGTATAGCCACCCTAGTTCCATATGTTTATCAATACTTACACTCTCTCCAAGATATTTATTCATTTCTTTACAAAATATTTCTGAAATTCTCTCTTTAGAAAGATATCCTTCTTTTCTAAAGGAGTTATGTAACTCTAGTTCGAAGTTATAACAGGCTATTTGTCTAAAGATACTTGATATATCATCTTCAAGTTTCTTTAACATTAAAGATGTTTTCTCCTTTTTACTAAACTCATCCTTAACATCACTTAATACAAAATCTTCAAAGAATGTACTAGCTACTTCAGCAGTAGCAGTAGAATGCCCTTGGTTAAGAGGATTCTGTTTATTAGAGTATTCTGAATGTATAGCGTGACCACTCTCATGAGCTATCGTTAATATGTCTTGTAATTTCTCATTATGGTTTAAAAGAATATATGTAGGATATTTACTTCCGGTTGATATACAAAATGCTCCACCATCTTTCCCTTTTTTAGGGTATACATCGTATCTCCCCTCTGAACAGTATTTGTTTAATATATCTTCAAAGTGTCTATCCAATTTTCCAAATGTATTTCTTACTATTTCAAATGATTTCTCAAATGTAAACTTTTTAGCTATATCCCCAATTGGTACACCTCTCTCAAAATATGCTAACTTATCTTGTTTAAGGATTTTAGCTTTTAATTTGTAATACCTTTTTGATATATCAAAGTTCTTTGTAACAACCTCTCTTAGTGTATCTACTACCTCTTCTTCTATATCGTTATCCAATAGTCTTTCAGTATCAACTCTTTTAATCTTTCTGTATGTATCATTTATCTTTTTGTTTTCCAATATTGAATTGATTTCAAATTCTGCTATCTCTGCATATCTCTCATTTATCTTATAGAACTCCTCTGCAGCATACTCTCTTACATCTTTCTTTTGACTATTTAGATATTTTCCTACTTCATTGTAAGAAACCTCTATCATTTTTCCTTCTTCGTTTTTTACATTAAACATCTGTTTAGAAAGTAATTCAGATATCATATCTACCCAATTACCATACGAAGTTTTTGATTTGAGATTAAATATCTTTTCTTCTTTATCAGAGAGTGTATATTTGGATACATTAAATAGGTGTTGTAAGAAGTGTTTGTATATTTCTAATTTAGGGTAATTTAAAAATGCATTCTGTTTACTTTTAGATATTTTAGAAATATTGAGTAAAAAGAATTGAATACTATTTTCTAACTCTAAGGATATATCATGGAGTTTGTTTTCTTTTGCTTTTAGTTTTGGATTTTCTTGATCAAGTGCCCTTTGAAGGAATATATAGTAGGAGGGTTTAGTACATATACCTGGATCTTCTGAGAGTTTCTCAAATTCTCGAAGGGCAATATATAGGGTATTGGGTTCTTTAATATACTCTTTGTTTGTTTTCCACTTTTTAACAAATTCGTTTACTTCCTTAATACTTCTTTTAATATCTTTATCAATATCGGGATCTGATATATTTTTGTAGAGTAGGTTTAAGTTCCATTTAGTTTTCATATCCCCGATTATACCCTAATATCTGACTGTTGTGATATAATTTGAGAACACAGAGACCCAGATATCACTGGAGAGTGGTGGAAAGAACGCAGTAATGTAAGTAGACTCCAACGATTAAGCTTTCGAAATAGCTATGACCATATATTTGGTCTTTGAGAAGATTACAGTAATGTAATTTTGAAGAAGGGTGGTAACGCGTATATACGCCCCTTTGTAAGATTGGTACAATGTACAGATTTTACAAGGGGGTTTTTGTTTAATATTACATATTTAAAAGAATGAGTAGTGTAGAAAATATTAAGATATCTAAAAAAGAAAATACACCTAACTTTCCTAAGAGTGAGGAGTTAATTCTTGCATATTGGAAAGAGAACAATGTTTTACAAAAATCAATTGATCAAAGATCAGTAGAGAACTCATTTACCTTCTATGATGGCCCTATCACTTCAAACAACAGACCTCACTATGGTCACGCATTAACCATGGTTATCAAAGATATAATACCTAGATATAAAACAATGAAAGGTTTTCGTGTTGAGAGAAGTTTGGGTTGGGATTGTCAGGGTATCCCTGTTGAGTATGAGGTAGAGAAGTCACTTGGTTTTGAACAGAAAGAAGATATAGAAAAGTTTGGAGTAGAGAAATTTAACCAGTTATGTAGAGAATCAGTATTGAAATATCAACAGGAGATTTTATCTACTACTGAAAGGATGGGTAGATGGGTTAACTCAAAGGAAGAGTATGCCACTATGGATGCCACATATATTGAAAGTATATGGTGGTCATTAAAGGAGTTGTTTAAAAAAGGATTACTATATGAGGGTTACAAGGTTGTTCCTTACTCAACTAGAGCTGGTACAACTCTTTCTAATTCTGAAGTAGCTCTTGGTGGTTACAAAGGTATTGTGGATCCTGCTGTAACTGTGAAATTAAAGCTTAAGGGTGAAGATACATATCTTTTGATATGGACTACTACTCCTTGGACATTACCTGGTAACTTACTTGTTGCTGTTGGTAAAGATTTTGAATATGTACAGGTTGAGTATGAGGGTGTTAAATACATTGTTGCAAAAGAATTAGTGGGTAACATATTTGAAGGAGAGTACTCAATATTAGAAACATTCAATGGGGAGCGGTTAATTGGTAAGGAGTATGAGCCTCTCTTCCCATTCTTTTCATCAAAGAGTAGTGAAGGGGCCTTTAGAGTTGTACATGCTAACCATGTGACACTTGAGGACGGTACAGGGTTAGTACATCAGGCACCATATGGTGAAGAAGATTTTGCTTTAATGACAAGTATGGGTATTAGTATGTTTGATTATCTAGATGATCAAGGAAACATGAAAGAAGAGATGGGAGAGTTTAAGGGTATGTTCTACAAAAAGGCTAACAAGTACATTATGGAAGATTTAAAGAACAGGTCACTTCTTCTAAAGAGTGTAGACTATGAACATCAAATGCCAATGTGTTGGAGAACTAATACACCTTTAATATACAAACCGATAAAGAGTTGGTATGTAAAAGTAACAGATATACGAGAGAAACTAGTAAAGGAAAATGAAGAGATAAATTGGGTACCTGCTTACTTTAAACAAGGTCGTTTTGGAAATTGGTTAGCAGATGCTAGAGATTGGGCATTAAGTAGAAACAGATATTGGG
>JAGVZH010000001.1:6730-32521 GCA_018302745.1 Candidatus Woesearchaeota archaeon | reverse complement strand
TATATAATATATAAATTTATTTATATTATAATATATATATTAAAAACCAAATAATCTTCCAGAAGAAATAAAGGTAAATTTCCATATAAAAATAAGAAAAATAAAACCAAAAACTATAAGAATTAGTTCCAATAGAAATAGGGGTGGCAGTGTATATAATCTAAAACAAGAGATTATATAAACTAAAAATTTTGTTAAAAACAGTCTAAAATGAAAAAGAGGGGGTTAAGTATTTTTTTTGAGAACTTTCTAAAGAAAGAATCTATTTTTAAGAGCAAAGATTATTTACAAAGTAACTATTTTCCTGAAACAATTCTTCATAGGGAAGAAGAAATAGAACATATAGCAGGCATATTAGCCCCTACTTTAAGGATGGAAAAACCTTCCAATTTATTTATTTATGGAAAAACAGGCACTGGTAAAACTCTTGTCATAAAGCATATAAAAGATCACTTGATGAGGATAGCCAAAGAAAAAGAATTAAATATTAATATTATTTATTTAAATTGTAAGTTAAAAAGAACAGCAGATACAGAATATAGATTAATAGCCCAGATAGCAAGAGAATTTGGAAAAGAGATACCATCAACAGGCCTACCTACAGATGAGGTTTATAGACTTTTTATAGACTGTTTAAAAAAGAAAAAACAAATTGTTATTCTCATTCTGGATGAAGTTGATCAATTAGTTAAAAAAATAGGGGATGAAGTATTATATAATCTTACGAGACTCTCTACAGAAATAAAAAATGTAGAAATTTCTCTTGTGGGAATTTCAAACAATATGCTTTTTGTTGATAATCTTGATCCTAGGGTAAAATCTTCATTATCAGAGGAAGAAATTTTGTTTAACCCATACAATGCCTTGCAGCTTCAAGATATTTTAAGACAAAGGGCAAAACAAGCCTTCAAGAAAGAAGTAATTGGAGAAGGATTAATTGAAAAATGTGCAGCCTTTGCAGCAAGAGATCATGGGGATGCCAGAAGGGCGTTAGAACTTTTAAGAGTAGCAGCGGAGTTGGCAGAAAGAAAGAATGAAATTAAAGTGGTGATTGAACATTTAGACTTAGCAGAGGAAAAAATTGAAAGGGATAAAATAGTAGATATAGTTAAATCTCAACCAAAACAATTCCAGTTGGCTTTATATTCAATCCTTTTGGCATCTTCTAAAAATGAAACACAAATTTTTACAGGTGAAATTTATGAACTATATAAAAAATATTGTTCTAAAATTGGTTTAAGACCCTTAACGCAAAGGAGAATTTCGGATATTATTGCAGAATTAGAAATTTTAGGTGTAATAAACGCAAAAGTTATTTCTAAAGGAAGGTATGGAAGAACAAGAGAAATAAGTTTAGCAATTCCCTTTTCAACAAAGCCTGAAATAGAGTCAATTCTAAAGGAAGGTTTAGGAGTATGAATATTAAAAATTTTTTAGAAAAAGGATTTTTAATCAGTCCAGATGCCATTAAAATATTAAAAGATGAAGAAAATAATAATATTCAGCACATAAACAAAAAAATTTTGAAAGAAAATTTGGTAGTTCTGAATAAAGATATTTTTAATATACTCAATAATGGAAGGGATATTATAAGCATAAATTGGAGAGAGTTTGAGAGATCAAAAACTTTGGTTGAAAAAGGGAAAAATAATAAAATATATCACACTTTTTTGGATTTGCTTAATTATGAGGAAAAAAAAGAAAAATTAAACAAGATTTTAGAAGAAGTGCAGAAACCTGAGCAAATAAAAAATATTTCTATAGAAAAACCCCTTATAACTCCTTCGGTTGTAGTGCTTAAATCTTATAATAAAGAGCCCAAAAAAAGAGAGGTAGGACACTTTGTTAAACATTTTAAAGTTAGATATGACAAAATAAAAAAAATTTTATTAATCCACCAATCTGTCCAAGATATAATTTCAATAGGAAAAACAAAATTAAAACAAGAAAAGGAACAAACTTCTATAATAGGACTTGTAGAAAACAAAGTAATTACTAAGAATGGAAATGTTATTTTAACAATTGAGGATCCGACAGGTCAAATAAAGGTTTTAATTTCAAAAAATAAAGGAGATCTATTTGAAACAAGCAAAGATATAGTTTTGGATGAAGTTATTTGTATAAAAGGTGTTATGGGAAAAGATATACTATTTGCCCAGAAAATAACTTTTCCTGGTATCCCTCTTAATAGAGAATTAAAAAAATCTCCGGATGAAATTTATGCCTTCCAAGTGAGTCTTTGTAAACTTCCAAATCATTAAACGATGATATTCGTTTTAACTCTTCTTTAAATTGGCCCAAAAGTTCTTTTAAATCCATTGCAATCTTCTGGATGTCCGATATCCCAAATATTAAAGAGCAATACGAATCTCTATCCAATTATCTTTCTAAAATCCCAAAAGATATAAGCATCATAATAGCTCCAGGGAATCATGATGCCACAAGGCTTGCAGAGCCACAGCCCACTTTAGATAAAGACTTGGCAAAATCTCTTTGGGACATGCAAAATGTTATTATGGTGAGCAGTCCCTCTTTGGTTAATATTCACTCCTCTGAAAATTTTCCTGGATTTGATGTTTATATGTATCACGGAAGCAGCTACCATTACTACAAAAGCAATGTAGAAAAATTAAGGTTAAATAAAGCCCATGAAAATCCAACAATAGTTTCTGAATTCCTATTGCAAAAAAGGCATATTGCTCCAACCCATGAGGCAACAGTGTATATCCCGGATGATGAAGAAGACCCACTGATAATAGATAAAATCCCAGATATTTTTGTGACAGGAGACCATCACCATTCAGCAAATTCCATGTTTAATAATATTAATATTATTTCTTGCTCTTGTTTTCAAAAAAAAACAGAATATGAAGAAAAAAGAGGTTATGAGCCTGATCCAGGCATGGTTCCTGTATTAAATTTAAAAACTAGGGAAGTGGAGACTATAAACTTTGCATAAATGGAAGCCTCTGAAAAAATGCAGAAATATTTCTCTGAAATAGAGGAAGGAGTTAATACTGCTTATAAAATCGCAAACAAAGCAAGATCTCAAGGATATGATCCTGAAGATAAAGTTGAGATTCCTTTGGCAAAAGACATTTCAGAAAGGGTAGAAGGTCTTATATCTATAGTTGCTCCTCAAATAGTTAATTCTGGCATAGTCCAAAGGATAAAAGAATTAGAAAGAGAATATGGATCACAGGATTGGAGAGTTGCTTTAAAAATAGCCGAAGAAGTTGCTAAAGAAAAATTCTGTAAGTTTAAAGATCAAAAAGAGGCTATGGAAGTAGGAATAAGGGTTGGGTTTGCTTATGTTACAGTAGGAGTTGTTGTCTCTCCTTTGGAGGGCTTTGTAAAACTAGAAATTAAAAAAAGAAAGGATGGTAGAGATTATATCTCTCTTTTTTATTCTGGTCCAATAAGGTCTGCTGGAGGAACAGGCGCCTCAATTTCAGTAATAATTGCAGATTATGTAAGAAAAAAATTAGGATATTCCACTACAGATATTGAAATTAAAAGAGTTGTTAGAGAAGTTTTTGATTATCACGAAAGGTGTGTTAATCTTCAGTATGTTCCTAGCGAAAAGGAACTGGAGTACCTAGTTAGGAATTTGCAAATACAGATTGACGGGCTTCCTTCTGAAGATAAGGAAGTGTATAATTATAAAGATCTTGAGAGAATAAAAACTAATTTCATCAGAAATGGAGTTGCTTTAGTATTGGCTGAATGTTTGTCTCCAAAAGCGCCAAAAATCTATAAACAACTCAGCAGGTGGGGAAAAGACTTCAATTTGGAGAATTGGAATTTTTTAGAAAAATTTTTGGAAATACAAAAAAAAGTGAGGGCGAAAGGGGCGGTTAAAAAAGAAGCCTCAATAAAAATAGAGCCCGATTATAACTACCTTAAAGATTTGGTGGCAGGAAGACCAATAATCACACACCCCTCAAGGAAAGGAGGGCTTAGGTTAAGATATGGCAGGGCTAGGAATTCTGGTTTTTCTGCAGATGCGATTCATCCTGCTACTCAAGTAGTTTTGGCAGATTATATTGCAATAGGGACGCAACTGAAATGTGAAAGGCCAAAAAAAAGTGATGTAGTTGTATCTTGCGATTCTTTAGAAGGGCCTATAGTTAAGTTGAATAATGGATCAGTTGTAGTTTTAGAAACAAAAGAACAGGCCAAACAAGTAGTAAAGGATATAGAAGAAATTATTTTTTTAGGCGATATTTTAATAAATTATGGGGATTTTTTAAATAGAGCCCACGTTTTAATACCCCCTGGCTACTGTGAGGAATGGTGGATACAGGAATTAATAAAAAAAGAACCTTCCTCTGAAAAATTTTCAAGAAAGATAGGTATTGAAAAAGAATTTGCAGAAATATTGTATAAAAACCCCAAAAAAACAAAAATATCTGCAGATATAGCAATAGAAATTTCAAAAAAATTAAAAATACCTTTACATCCGAGATACACATTTCACTGGAAGGATATAGATGAAAATCAATTTAACCATCTAATAAAATGGCTAAAGTCTGTGGTAGTAAAGAGGGAAGACAAAGAGATTAAAAAAATAATTTTTTCTATAGAAGATAATATTAAAAATATTCTTGAAGAGGATAATAAAAGAATTCTGGAAATTTTAGGCGTACCGCATATGCTTGCAACTAATGAGTATATTGTTATAGAAGGCGATTACGCAAAAGCCTTTGCAGCATCCATGGGATTCTATGAAGAGAACCTTGACCAGAAAAAAATAGAAGCAATGGAGAAAAGCAGAGCAGAAAATAGTTTACAAAGAATAAATAATATTTCTGAAGTGAAACTAAGGGACAAATCTGGATATTTTGTCGGGATGAGGATGGGAAGGCCTGAAAAAGCAAAAATAAGAAAATTAGCAGGATCTCCGCAAGGTCTTTTTCCTGTTGGAGATCAAGGAGGAAAATTAAGGTCGTTCCAGTCAGCATTTGAAAAAGATTTTATAGAGTCAGAATTCCCAATTTATGAGTGCACTGCTTGTAATAAACATACAGTGCTTTCTGTATGTGAAACTTGTGATAAAAAAACAGCAAAAAAATACTACTGTAGTTTCTGCAATATTTATTTAGAAAAAGGAAAATGCGAAAAACATGGAGATATTAAATCTTACAAAAATCAAAAGATTAGAATTAACACTATCTTTAAAGATATTCTAAAGAATTTAAAATTAAAGCAATATCCTAATTTGATAAAAGGGGTTAAAGGCACATCAAACAAAGAACATATTCCGGAAAATCTAGGAAAAATAATAATAAGAGCATCACATAACCTTTATGTAAACAAAGATGGCACTATACGCTATGACATGACAGAACTGCCTATAACCCATTTTAAACCTAAAGAAATAGGGATTAGTCTTGGTAAGCTTAAAGAATTAGGTTATAGTAATGATATCTATGGAAATAATTTAGTAAATGAAGGGCAAATTTTGGAAATAATGCTGCAGGATATTATACTTCCATCATATCCTATATCTTCTGAAGAGGGTGCTGATGAAATATTAATTAAAGTATCAAAATTTATTGATGATTGTTTAATAAAATTATATAAACAAAAAGCATTTTATAATATAGATAAGAAAGAGGATTTAATTGGGCATTATGTTATAGGGCTCTCTCCGCACACATCTGCAGGCATAGTAACAAGAATAATAGGGTTTTCAAAAACTCAAGGGCTCTTAGCACACCCTTACACTCATTCAATAATGAGGAGGGATTGTGATGGTGATGAGGCATGTGTTATACTCTTAATGGATGCATTACTGAACTTCTCCAGAAAGTTTCTCCCAGACCATCGTGGAGCAACACAAGATGAACCTTTAGTCTTAACAACCAAAATAATCCCATCTGAAGTGGATGATATGGTCTTTGATATGGATATAGCAGATTACTACCCTCTTGAGTTTTATGAGGCCTGCAATGAATATAAAATGCCATGGGAGATTAATATCAAGACTATTAAACAAACTCTTAATACAGAAAAACAATATGAAGGTATGCTTTTTACACATGATACTAATGATATAAATGAAGGGAGCCTTTGTTCTTCATATAAGACAATTCCTACAATGCAGGAAAAAGTCCAAGGCCAGATGGAACTGGCAGAAAAGATTAGGGCTGTGGACGAATCAGATGTAGCAAGGTTGTTAATAGAGAGACATTTTATTAGAGATATTAAAGGTAATATGAGAAAATTTTCTATGCAACAATTCAGGTGTGTAAACTGCAATGAGAAGTATAGAAGACCTCCCTTAACAGGCATATGCCTAAAATGCCATGGAAGAATTATTTTCACAATCTCAGAAGGGTCTATCATTAAATATTTAGAGCCTGCATTAAGCCTTGCTGATAAATATGATATTCCTCTTTACTTAAAGCAATCTTTAGAGTTGACAAAACAGAGAATTGAATCAATTTTTGGAAAAGAAACAGAAAAACAAGAGGGTTTGGGCAGATGGTTTTAAATCACAAAGAATATAAACAAAATCTTCCCTCTTTATTTTATGAATATTTTTGGAAAAAAAGAGATTAATCAAGAACAAAAACCTAAAAAAGAGCAGGATAAAAGTAATATTCTTAAACCAATAATTATAGGCATAACTGCATTAGTCCTTATTGTATTAATAGGACTGCTGACAAAAAATACTCTTCTAGTCATTATTGTAGCTATTGTAGTGCAAATTATTTTTATTATTTATTTAGCAAGAATCCTGGAAAAGGAATATGAAATAAAATTGAGGCATTTAAAAGAAAAGGAAGAAGCAGAAAAACAAGCAAAAGAAATGAAACAAAAGTTAGAAAAGGCTGAAGCCCAGGTAAAATTTAAACCTGTTCAAAGTGCAACTTATATACCCAAGATTACAAACTTTGAAGACCTTAAAAGATACATCGAAAAAACTTTAAGATTAAAATTCAAAAAAGAGGAAATAAAATCAGCATTATTATCAACTGGCTGGTCTGATGAGCAGATAGAAAAAGCATTTTCTGAAATTGAAATAGCTAAAGCAGGAAAAATAGTATAACTGGCAGTATTAAACACCCCATCAAATGATTTCTTCCGCAGTTTACTAAAGGAGGTATAATGCCAAGGGCTGTGCTAACAAGTAAAACAAACAAACCTAACCATGAAGAGAATATAAACACTAGCAATACAACAAAAATTATTATGCTAAGGCAAAGTATGCTGTAATTAACTTTAACAATATATTTTGAGAAAATTCTTGAAAAAATCAAAGCAAGTATAACACTTAACCCTCCAACCAAAAGGCTTACTCCTATAAAGAGGATAAAATTCTGTAAAGTAAATGTTTCTAATAATTTGCTTATTACAACAATAGCGCCATTTCTTGCTTTATCTAATGCAAAAAAGCTTACAAAACTTAGAATAAAATTAACAGTATTAACTCCTCCAACTAAAATCAAAAATCCTCTATCGCCAATTTTGCCAGCAACCTGCGATGCAATAATAGACGCTTGAGCACTTCCTACACCTGGAAGTAAAGAGACTAAACCACCTGCAAAAACACTGCTCCCTATAGATTTAATCAAAGGAATAGTTTTTACCTTTAATTTTCTAAATTTTTGCTTTGGAATATTAATTTTGTTTACTATGCTTAATAGCAGGCCACTAGTGCCAAATAATCCGCTTAAAAGAGGAAGCAAGGGGTTCTTCAGATGCAGTCCAAAAACTCCTAACCCCAAAACACCTGCCATAACAAATAGGATTATAGCCCAAACCTTTTGTTTTTCTCTTATAATAATAAGAGCAATAATAAAAATCAGAAAATAAGGAATATATTTTTGCAAAAAAGGGAATATTCTTTCTATTATCAAAACTAAAGGATAGGTTAGGGCAACAGCAATTATTAATCCACCCAAACTTCCTATAAGAGTTAATCTAACAGCCCCATAACCATCACCTTTAGTTAATAGTCTATGTCCTGGAAGGACATTTAAGACTTGATCGCTGTCAGGAGCTCCTAAAAAAATAGAAGGTATGGAATCCAATATAGAATGAGTTACAGCCATAGATATTATAAAAACAGATAATAGTAAAGGACTTGTAAATTTTAACAACCATGCAGATAAACCTAAAAGAATTACTGCTATTAAATTTACATGAACACCGGGAACTAAACCTGTAAAGCAACCAGCTGCTACTCCTACAATTATTGTTAATAAAGTTTCTGTCAGCATTTTAAATTATTTTAATTTCTTCAGCCTGTATTTCTAATTCTCCTTTGTAAGATACTATTAAACCATAAACTTCAAGTTCCAGTCCGTCTTGTATTAAAGTAGAGTTATCAAAGGCTATTACTTTTATGCTGTTAATGCCATCATTTAAATCAAATATTGTCAGCTTATTTGCCAACCCTACTCTCCCAGAAGTTCCCCTAGTTCTAATATAGTGGTCCAAATAACTTTCATCTATCTCATCAATTTTTAATAAACTGATTTCTTTATTTTCTGAAATAAATAAAATAATCAATATTCCTACAACACTGGTCAATACTGCAAAATAAAGTAGTTTAGACATTCATTAACCAAAACATTTATATCTTAAATACTTATTTCACTACTCTATTGAACAAAATGGACATTAAAAAGCGGCTAGAGATAATAAAGAGAAATACTGCAGAGATAGTTACAGAAGAAGAATTAATAAAATTGCTTAAAACAAAAAAACAGCCTTCTGTATACCTTGGAACAGCAATAACAGGAAAGCCCCATATAGCATATTTTCTGTGGGTCCTGAAACTAGCAGATTTTTTGAAAGCAGGATTTCAAGTCAAGCTTTTACTGGCAGATCTTCATGGAGCTTTGGATAATACTCCTTGGGATATTTTAGAATTTAGATATCAATATTACTCAAAAATAATAAATTTGATGTTCAAGTCTATTGGTGCAGATATCTCTAAATTTGAGATAGTAAAAGGGTCAGATTTTCAATTGAAAAAGGAGTATATGCTGGATGTTTTAAGAATGTCAACTTTTGCCTCACTAAATGACGCTAAAAAAGCAGCATCCGAAGTTGTAAAACAAGCAGAAAATCCAAAGATATCAGGACTAATTTATCCGATAATGCAGGCTTTGGATGAAGAATATTTAAAAGTTGACATTCAATATGGAGGATTAGACCAAAGAAAAATCTTAATGTTTGCAAGAGAGAATTTGCCGAAAACAGGTTACAAAACAAGAATTGAATTAATGACACCAATGATTCCAGGATTAACTGGAAAAAAAATGAGTGCATCAGAGGAGTCTTCTAAAATAGATCTACTTGATGATAAAGAAGATGTTGAAAAGAAAATAAATTCTGCATTTTGCCCTCAAGGAGAGGTTGAGGATAATGGAGTTTTGGCATTTCTAAAATATGTCATCATCCCTATTAAAAATGATAAAGGAAAAAGTTTCTTGATAGAAAGACCAGAAAAGTTTGGGGGCAATATAGACTATAAAGATTACTCTAATCTTGAAAATGATTATAAGAATAATAAGATTCATCCTTTGGATTTGAAGAAAGCATTGGCAAGGGAAGTAAACATTTTATTAGATCCTATAAGAAAAGGCTTTAAAGATAAAAACTTAGTAAAAAAAGCTTATCCTTAAGCAATAATTATATAAATATCGCAATAAAATTATTATCATGGACAAGTCATTGGCAGATTTTGCTTTAAGACATCTTGAAAAAAAAGGTGTGTCTTATGTTGAGGCTAAATTAGAATCTCAAGAAGTAAATGAATTCCTTCTCAAAAATAGTATTTTAGAGAGCTCCTCATTCTCATCAAACTCTGGATTAGGGATAAGGTATTTGTTTAATGGAACTTTAGGGTTTTTATCAACAAACTCTTCAGAAAAAGAAAAGATAAAGAGGCTTATAAATAAATCCTTAATTTTAACAAATAAAGCGTCAAAATACAAAGAAGACATCACCCTATCAAAAGAAAGATCCTATAAAAGATCATATAAAATAAAACAAAAAATAAAACTTGCAGATATCTCTCCTGAAGAAAAATTGAAAGATTTGGTTGATGCAGATAAGGCAATTTTGGACACAAAAGTAAATACTCCTGGAAGATATATAGCTTTGTCAGATAAGATATCAAAGAAATACTTTATTAACTCAGAAGGAACTGTGATAAATTCTGAAATCCCTTATGTAGACTTGCATTACTTCTTAACTGTAAATGAAAATGGTAAATCCTCACAGAGGTATTGGGAGCATGGAGAAACCTCTGGTTGGGAAGCTGTGAATGGATGGGATATCCCAAGTATTATGAAAGATGAGATATTAACTATAAAAAATAATCTGGAAAAAGGAAAAAAACCTCCAAAAGGCATATTAGATGTTGTTATTGGCCCGCAAATCTCTGGGATAATGGTTCTCCTGAAGAAAAAAAGTTGGTTCAGAGGTTCTGACAATTATTGATGATCCCACATTAAAAAGTGGTTTTGGCTTTTATCTTTATGATGATGAAGGTGTAAAGGCAAGAAAAAAATATCTTATAAAAAATGGAGTCATTACTGAGTTCCTCCACAATAGGGAAACAGCATCAAGAATGGGTATTAAGAGTAATGGGTCTTCAAGGGCAAACAATTATGACAAAGAGCCAATTATCAGAATGTCAAATACTTTGCTTGAAAAAGGGGATTATAGCGAAGAAGAAATGATAAAAGATGTGAAAAATGGAATTTTGATGAAAAATTTTACAGAATGGAATATCGATGACAAAAGATTTCAGCAGAAGTATGTGGGATTAGACTGTTATTTAATAAAAAATGGAGAGATTAAGCACCCCATAATAAAGCCGATACTGGAAATAACAACTCCCTATCTATGGAATTCAATTGATGCAGTTGGAAAAAACTTTGAAGGGCATTCAGCTCACTGCGGAAAAGGGGAGCCAATGCAGGACATCCCAGTATGGCATGGAGGAGCCTCAGCAAGACTGAAAAATATAAGGCTTATTTAGATGGAAATAAAAAATTATATAAAAAATGAACTTAAAAAAAAGGGATTTGATGATATTGTTATAGTAAAGACAGGCTCTGAATCAAAACATCTTAAGTTTTCTAAGAACAAGATAATAAAAACTGAAACAGGAAGTTCTGATGATATAAGCTTATTTATAACAAAAAATAAGAGAGTTTTGTATACTAACCTAAAGGAATTTTCAAAACAAAGTATAGATATTTTTATTAAAAAAACCCTAAAATTTATAAAAAATCTTCCGGAAAACAATAATTATTATGGAATAGCAGAAGGTCCTTTTAAGTATAAACAATTTAGGAGTTCTTACGAAAAAAAAGTGCTCGATTTGGATGATATAGACCTTCTCCAAAAATCAATAAACTCCTCATTAAATGAAGGGGCTAAAAGGACAGACGGTGTTTATGAGGTTAGTAGGGCAAAAATAGAGTTATTAACTTCAAATAAAGTTGATGTAGAAGAGTTTTCATCTTCCTTATACCTTTCGATGAGATCTTTTGTTAATAAAGAGTCTTCAGGACACAGCAATATCATATCAAGAACTTTAAAGAATTTTGATGTTGATTATGTGGGAAAAAATTCTGGAAGGATTGCAAAACTTTCTATAAATCCAAAAGACGGCAAAAAAGGAAAGTATGATATCATCTTTGATCCTTTGCCATTTTCATGTCTTGCAGCAGAAATAGGAAATAGCTCTTCAATATTTTCTGTAGAGTCTGGATTAAGCTTCTTAGCAGATAAATTAAAAAAACAGGTAGCAAGTAAAAAATTTTCCTTAATTGATGACCCTTTATACAAAGATGGAATACAAGCAACAAAATTTGATTTGGAAGGTGCACCTACAAGGAAGAAATACATAATAGAAGATGGAATCTTAAATACTTATTTGCATAATACCTCAACAGCTAAAAAATATAAGACACAAACTACAGGAAATGCAGGATTAATCGCACCACAGCCTTGGAATTTAATAGTAAAGCCAGGAAAAATAAATCATGAACATATGTTTAGCCATATTAAAAAAGGAGTGTATATAACAAATTTATGGTATACAAGGTTTACAAATCACTTTACTGGAGATTTCTCAACAATGCCCAGAGATGGAGCATTTCTTATAGAGAATGGGGAAATTAAATATCCTATTAAAAACATAAGAATAAGCGATAATATGCTTAATATCATGAAAAATATCAAGGAAGTTTCTAATAATTCTATTCAAACAAAATCTTGGGAGTCTCAAGAGCCTGCCATTACCCCATCTGTTTTAGTAAGTAATATAAATATTACCAAACCAGCAAGTTAATATGATACTTGTTAAAGTTCCAACTTCTTTAGGTGCATTAGGGGAGCAAGGTCAGGAAAAAGCTCCAGATGAGATTATAAATCAATTAAATGACATATGGTCCAATGAGCAAGGAATAAAACCGTCTTTTGAAGTTGAAGAAATAAAAATTACTGATGATATCGAGGAAAATTATAACATACTAGAGAAAAATTTTAAGGAAAATTCAATATATATCGGAGGAGACCATTCTATTACTTATGGCTTGGTAAAAGGCTTGGCTAAAAAATATAAGAATATCGGATTGATTAGCTTTGACGCCCATCCGGATTTATATCATCATTTTGATTTTCCGACTCATGGAGATTGGATAAAATTTTTAATAGAAGAAAATATACTTAAAAAAGAGAATGTAATCCTAGCTGGAATAAGGAATGCAGATATAAAGGAATTAAATTATATTAAAGAAAATAAAATCAGGGTTTTTTCATCAAATGATATTTTTAGGAATATAGAAGAAGTAACAGAAGCGATGATGGAGAGTATGAGAAAATTAGATGCATTATACATTTCTGTTGATATTGATGTTTTAGACCCTTCTTGTGCCCCTGGTACTTCTTACTTAGAGCCGGCAGGATTAACAGCAAGAGAATTAATTTATGTCCTGCAAAGATTAAAGAAACTAAAAAATATCAAGGCAGTTGACATAACAGAAGTAAATCCCTCTCTTGATATAAATAATATCACTTCTAAAACAGCATCAAAAATAATAATGGAGATGTCATGATAAGGTTATTTGTGGCTATCGACCTTCCAAAAGAAATTAAAGACTACTTTTATTCCATACAGCAGGCAATAATTAAAAAGATAGATACAAGAGAAACTAAAATTAAATGGGTGGCTAAGAAAAACTTCCATCAGACTATTAGGTTCATCTCTTGGGTAGAAGAGAATAAATTAGAAGAAATAAGAGAAAAACTTAAAAAAATAAAGGTGAATGAATTCAAAGCAAAATTAGACTGTTTAAGCGCTTACCCTACAGAGAATAACATCAGGGTGATATTTGTGGATATGGTGGCTCCTGAAATATTCGATATTCACAAGGAAGTTGAAGAAAAATTAAAAGGAATTGGCAAGGATGATGCTCAATTCTCAACGCATCTGACATTAGGAAGAGTAAAATTTTGCAGAGAAAAGAAAAGATTATCAGAAATACTTAAAAATATAAAAATAGAACCAAAAGAATTCACTCTTGATGGAATAAAATTATTTCAGAGTATATTAACAAAAGAAGGGCCAATTTACAAAGAGATAGATTATTAATAATTCTCTCTAAAAATATCATAAATATCTTTAGCCTTTTTAGGGCCCATCTTATCAATATCGCTTAAGTCTTCTTTACTGCTCTGAGCTATATCTTTAATGCTTTTAAACTTCTCCAACAGACTCTTGGATAATTTAGGACCAACTCCAGGCAGACTTTCTACAATAAACTCCTGCAATTCTTTTGTTGTCAATGGTTTCTTATCGAATCTAATTCCAAAATCTTTATCCTTATTTTCCTGCTCTCTTTTAGCTAAAACCTTTAAAAAAGCAGCAGTTTCAATAAAATTTTTGGTCCAAATAATAGGAACTTCATAGTCTATAACAATCGCAGATAACATTCCTCTTATAGCATTCGGATGGATATTCCTGACAGAATAGATATCATCTTCGCCCTCTATAATGAGCAGAGGCCTTTCAAAATTTTCCCTCAAAGCCTTAACCTGAGTCAGCAGTCTTTTGTCAATGATGGAATTTACAAAATCCTTTACACTTTTCCTTTCAACACCAACTTTCTCGCTTAAAACATAATCAGCGATGTCTAGTCTTTTTAGTTCAACATTTAACCCTAATTCAACTAATTTCTTCGCCACGCTTTCTTCCCTAGAATCCGCATAGACTTTAAAATTATCCTGCTCATACTCATCTAAAGTTTTTTCTTTTTTTCTGCCAATATTATTTTTTAGATTATCTAAAATCTTATACATGCCTTTCTCTTTATGATGGGATATCCAGAAGTAAGTCTCATCTCTTGTGTTCTTGGTAATTAAAATAATAACTTTTCCTTCTTTGTGCCTTGCAGTCCTTCCTCTTCTTTGGATGCTCCTTATTGCAGAAGGAACAGGTTCATAAAAAATAATCAAATCAACTTGAGGAATGTCAAGGCCTTCCTCACCAACAGAAGTTGCTATTAAAACATTGAACTTGTTTTCACTAAAATCATTAATCAAAGCCAACTGCTCTTTTTGGGTTAATCCTGTACCTTCTTTCTTAGCCTGTCCTACAAAAACCTTTGATTTAATGCCAATTTCATTAAGCATTGATGCAATTTTAATGCCACTATTCCTATACTGGCTGAAGACAATTATCTTCATATCTTTTTCTTTTGCAATCTGCTCCTTAACAATGCTTCTTAGTTTGAATAGTTTTGGATGTTCTGTTCCTTTTTCAATTAATTTGCTTAACTTCACATAAGCAGACCTAAAATTGATATCCTTGACCAAATTTTTAGTAGCCTTTGTCTTTCCTTTTTCAGCCTCTTCCATTAACTTGTCCATAAATTGGCATAATGAATTTAACCCCTGGCTTTCAAGCATAACCAAAGCATGATCAACTTTGACAGCCTCGGCAATCAATGAAACTCCCTTCAAAACCATAAAATCCCTTTCACCTCTTGCCATTTTTCCTTGTAAAGATCCTTGAAGTTTAATCATTTCCCCTTTGCTTAATCTAATGTTGTTGATTAGGCCAAATTCTTTTAATTGGCTTAATTTGCTGTTTAGGCAATTAACTAAGAATTTCCTTATTTCTTCCATCTCTTCTGGAAAATCAACCTTTACATAGTCTATATTGAGCTCTTGGATATAATCCTTAACATCAGGACTTTCCTCATTCCTATACTCAATAGCCTCAATATACAAATTCTTGCAGACTTCATTAATATCCTCCAGTCTGCTTCCGGGAGAGGCAGTCAATCCTAATATCCTTGGAAAACTTCCTTTTTTTGTATATTGTTTGGCTAAAAAGCTGTATGCATAATCTTTTACAGCCCTATGAGCTTCATCAAATATTATTAATGAGATATTATCCAAAGGAACTTTATCATTTATAATATCATTTTCAATGCATTGAGGAGTGCTTATAATAACAGCAGAGCCATTCCATAATCCTTCCCTTTTTTCAGGGCTTATCTCTCCTGTAAATAAAACAATACCCTCAATATCAGTATTTTCTTTAAATTCCTTTGCTATTTGAGCTGCCAAAGGCTTAGTAGGAGTTAAGAATAAAATTTTAGATTCAGGAAACTTCTTAAGCCTGTTAATGCCTGCCAGTATCCCTATCTTTGTTTTTCCTAATCCAGTTGGCAATACTACTAAGCAGTTTGACTTATCACAACTCTCAAGGATAGTTTCCTGGTACAGCCTTGGCTTAAAGTTCTTTATCTCAACCATTTTAGAATAGCACAAAACTATATATATCACTAGTATTTAAAAACTTTTATGGTGGTTTATGAATCATTTGAGCTTATTTTAGTTTTGGCTGCTGTGCTTAGCATAGTGCATTTTTTTAGTTCAGAAATATCAGAAAAAATAGAAAGGTACCATTCTAAATTAATAAGTTTGAGTGCAGGAATATTCATTTCATTATTATTCCTTGATATACTGCCAAAGCTTTTGGAAACAGAATTTTTATCAATAACTTCTATTCTTAGTTCTGTACTTGTTGGTATTATAGTTTTTCATATTGCAGAAAAATACTTGTATCAGCATATTAAACACAGGAAAGAACTATTAAAGGATCTGGCAGAACTTCATTTTATAGGGTTTTTCATTAACCATCTTATTCTTGGGTTTATCTTAGTTGTGGCTATTGGATCTAATATCCTAATTTTTATACCTTTATTGCTTCATACCATTGCCTCTTCAATATCCTTGGAACACATTCATGAAAAATTCAAATCAACTCTTTTTAAGAGGATATTTTTAGCATCTTCAACATTTATGGGAGCTATTGTAGCTCTTTTATTAAGCCCAATCCAAATTCTTAATCTGATCTTGTTCTCTTTTACTGTAGGAATTGTTCTTTACATCTCATTCAGAGATATGGTGCCAAAAGAAAAAGAAGGCAGCTCATTATTTTTCTTATTAGGTGTTGTAATAGTTTTATTATTTCTGTCCATAATATAGTATATTCTTTATAACGGATATCCTCAATAAGCTTAAATAGTTTGAGTTATACAGCTTATCATGTCAAGAATATCATTAAGAGTAAGGGAAAAGATAAAGGAAGAAATTCTAAGAGTGCTATTTGAGAATTTTCCAAGACCTCTTTATACAAAACAGATAGCAGATACAGTCCTAAGGAATGATGAGTTTACTCTCGTCTTATTAAGAGAGTTAGAGAAGAAAAATTTTATAAATAGAGTTAGGAAAACAAGACAAGGATTTGAATTTTCAGCAAGAAAACAATGGAGTTTGGATCAAAAAATTTATTCTGCATATAAAAAATTAACATAAGTTTTATATATCTTTGAGTTTTTTAGAAAAATGTTGTTGCTTAGACTTAAGCAACAGGCAGAAAATAAAATGGCTGAAAATTACTCTGATTTTAAAGAAAACGTGAAAAATGCCTTTTCTAAGGTAAAGGAAGAAATAAAAGAAATTAAGGAATCATCAAAGGAGAATAATAAACTTTTATTTGAATTAACTAGAAGATTAACTGTTTTAGAGGAAAATAATAATGATTTGAACTATAAAGGTATAAAAGAAGCTCAAAGATTACCCATTTCCAGTGGAAATCAAGGGGTCTTAAGCAACAAGCAACAACAAGCAACAACAAGCAACAACACCTTAAGCATATCTAACCAAACTTTTGATGAATTAAAGGGCATATTAAAGAGACTTACAGATCGCGAAATCTCAGTTTTTATGACAATCTATGAATTAGAAGAGGAATTAGGCTTTGGAAAAGTGTCTTATAAAGATATTGCAGAAAGGCTTAAACTATCAGAATCTGCCATTAGAGCCTATATTATGTACTTGACAAACAAAGGGATGCCTATAGGAAAGGGAAAATTACTTAATGGCAAGTCTCAGTTTTTCATAAAAAAGTGGTTTAGAGATCTAAATTTACCTATAATTCTCTTAAAACCTGTTAATTCCAAGAAAACTTAGTATATAAACACTCACTTTTCAGTAATTTTAGCGATTTTCCTTATTTTTTGACACAATTTTTAACCAAATAATACTCACTTTTCAGTAATTTTAGTATTATCTCTTACTTTCTATCATTTTTAACTGAAAAATAAGAATTTTTTTAGTATTTCCATACAATTTTCACTGCAAATAACCCTCATTTTTTAGTGATTTTGCCCTATTTTATTCAATTTTTAGTGATTTTCCTCTCATTTTTTGATGAAATAAGGCATTTTTATACAAAAATTACTGTTTTTATGACTTTTTCTTATTTTCTAATTAAAATTAGATTATCTTATCATCATTTTTAATGAATATTTAATCCTAAACCTCCATATTTTTCTGAAAATTGCTAAAAATCGTTAAATATTAGGTAAAAAACCAACTATCGTTCTACGAACGTTCTACGAACGTTCTATAGAACTCTCCTAACATTCGTAGAACAATGAAAAAATAGGGGAAAACTTAATATATAAGGGGAGTTTATACAAATTAATGGTATGGTTTTTGTTTGGCAGAAAAAAAGATACTGAATTAGACAAAAAACTTCGTTCTATCGAGAATAAAACAATAGACTCTTTCAACAATGTAAAGGATAATTTTCAAAATATTAAGTCTTGGCTGACACATTTAAATGAAAAAGATACTGAATTAGACAAAAAACTTCACCATATTCTTGGAAAATTAGATGTGATTGAGAAGTATTTATACAAAAATCAGCAGGATTATGATGAAAATGTTGAAGAAGATCTTCCTTTAAAGACAATAAGTCTAAAAAACAACTCTTTAGACAGTCTAACTCCTACTCAAAAACAGATGCTTGGATTAGTTATAAGGCTGATGAGGGAAAGAGGTCTTGACTGGGTATATGCAAAAGATATAGCAGAAGAGCTTTATCATGACCAGGAATATGCTGAAGTAAGATCTACTATGTCTGAATATCTGAGGTTTTTAGAGGATGAGGGGCTGATAAAAAGAAGAAGAAGAGGAAAACAAATACAGGTTACGTTAACTGATTCAGGCAAAACTTTAAAAATCTTCCAAAAAAGTATTATACAGCTTAAAAAGAAAAAAAGGCATTAAATGGGATTAAATTACAAAAAACAAGGAATAAAATATCTGCTTTGATTAAAAAAGCTTAAAAGATTTAATCAAAGATTAAAATTTGAGAATAAACAAATGAACTGTATAATAATTCATGGATGCCCCTCTGATGAGGAAAAGGCAATGAATTCAGAAACTAGAACTTATGATAAACATTGGATTCCCTGGATTAAAAAAGAATTATCTTCAAAAGGAATAAAAACAGAAACTCCTCTTATGCCGAAGCCTTGGAAACCAGATTATAACAGGTTTAAATGTGAATTTGAGAAGTATAAAGTTACAGAAGACACTGTTTTAGTAGGCCATAGTTGTGGTTCTGCATTTTTAGTTCGTTGGTTAGGAGAAACAAAGCAAAAAATCAGTAAATTAATCCTTGTAGCACCTTGGAAAATACCAGATAAAAATGATGAAGATAGGATAGCCTTTTACACATATCTGATAGATAAAACAATTAAATCCAGAGTCAAAAAAATTGTGATGTTCACAGCAGATGATGAAGAGGATGATGGCAAAAAAAGTGTTGAAATTTTCCATAAGTCATTGGGTGGAAAAGTGATTGAACTCAAAGGCCATGGACATTATACTTTAGGTGATATGGGAACAGAAGAATTTCCTGAGTTATTAAAGGAAATACTAGATTAAAACTTTTAATCAAAGACTATAACTTTTATAGAGATAAACATTTAAGCAATAATCAAAACTTTTTAGCAAATTTAGCTTAGATATATCAAAAGTACATTTAATGCATGCTACATTCACTTCGCTTATCTAGACTATATATGAACTTTTACCACTCCTTTGTGCTCGAAAATATTTAAATATCTATTTTCATATATAGAAAGATTATGCGTAAAAGAATGACTGGAAATTGTATTGAATGTAATTCTTCGGATGTGCATGCTAAAGATAAATGTTATAAGTGTTATAGGAAGACTTACAAACAACCTACAATTACTTGCAAAAACTGCCATAGAGAAAGACAACACGCAGCCTTTGGGCTATGTAAATCCTGCCATATTAAATTACACCATTATGATAAAGTAAAGACATATAATGCAAGGAAGTATCATAGATTGTCTTTAGAACTTTATAAAAAACTAGTAAATAGAGCTTGTATTTTTTGTGAATTTGACAAAGTTTTAGAATTACACCATCTAGATGGAAATCATGATAACAATTCTATATTAAATCTTATAGCTATGTGCCCAAATCATCATAAATTGATGCACCATCCTAAGTATAAAGATGAATTAAGGCAAAGATTATTAGAAAAAGCAGAAATTAGAAATAATAGTAATGGATTTTTAGAAGAATTTAAGGACTATTTACAAAAGAACTAATCTTGATTATGGATGTTAGTAAAATGGAGAAAACAACACACTCTACTTAGCCAAATTTTTATTCTTGTATACGATGTCTTCTGTAATATTTAATCCTAACTGTTCAACGAAATTTTTTGCTGAGGCAAAAAACTCTTCGCTCGATTAATTTTAGTTATACCCTCCCCCACCCGAAGGCAGTGCGAAAAGATAACTTAATAAAATCCAAAGATATTTTATAATGATATGGTACAACAAGTTATTTTAGTTGATGAACACAATAGAAAAATTGGTGTTGAAGAAAAAATAAAAGCACATAAAGAGGGAAAACTTCACCGAGCATTTTCTATTTTTATTTTTAATTCTAATGAGGAATTATTAATCCAACAACGAGCTAAAACAAAATATCATTCTGGAGGTTTGTGGTCTAATACTGTTTGCAGTCATCCAAAACCAAATGAAACTTATTTGCAAGCAACTCATAGAAGACTAAAAGAAGAAATGGGTTTTGATTGCAAATTAAAAAAATTATTTTGTTTTATCTATAACACAGGTTTCCAAAATGGATTAATTGAAAATGAATACGATTGTGTTTTTATCGGGAAGTTTGACGGCAAACCAAAACCAAATCATAAAGAGATTATGAATTACAAATGGATTTCTATAAAAGAATTGAAAAAAGATATAACTTCTCATCCGGCTAAATATTCTATTTGGTTAAAGATTGCTTTAAATAGAATAAAACCATCACAAATTAAAGGGGCAATAAAATGATAACCGAAACAAAAAATCTTTATCATAAGTACATGGAAGAAACAGCTCGTGTTGTCAATCCGGAAATAGAATCTTACTTTCTAGAATACAAAAAAGATAAAGATTTTTTTCGCATATTTGAACCGCTTTTGAAAAAGAGACTTAAATTTCCTCAATTAAGAACCGTAATTTCTCGGCTTTCTTTTGAAATTGTTGGTGGAAAAAACTGGAAAAGAATTGCCCCAATTTTAGCAGCAATGGAAATCCACAATATGTATCTTTATTTGCATAATTGGATTTTTGATAATAAAAATTCTATTTGGTCAGGCGACTTAAAAGAAACCCGTAAAAAAATAAATGGGGTAACAATTGCCGCCGCAATCACAAGAGAAATTTATTCTGATGCAATTGATAAATTAGATATTTCGCCTACCCAAAAGTTAGAGATAGAAAGAAATTTTAGAAAATCTATCAAAGAAACATATCATGGGCAATTCCTTGACATTAATCTTACTATTGATAGATTCAATGAATTTAAGACAGAAAAAGATTTTCTAAAATTATATGAATTGAAATCAAAAATCCTGAGCGGTAGTTTTTATAGTTTAAGTGGGTACATTGGGGCAATTCTTGGTGGCGCTTCAAAAAAGCAAAAAGAAGCCATAAAAGAAATTTGCCAATTGTTTGGAACTGGACTTCATATCAGCAATGATTTGGGGGATTTCGCGCCACCTAAAAAAACCAAAAGCACCTTTGGAAAAGCATATCAGGATCAATTGGCAGATATTAGGGAAAACCGATTAACTTTTCCAGTTTTTTCTGTTTTGAAAAATGGCAGTCAAAAAGAAAAAGATGCCTTGCTAAAAATGGTTGATAACTCCAATCCAACTGAAAAAGAATTATCAGAAGCGATAAAAGCAATTCATTCAACAGGCACTTTTTCTTACTGCAAAAAATATATTCGTGGATATTATGAAAACGCTGAGAAATTACTCCATGAAAATTTTGAAAAAACCAAAGAAAGAGATCTATTTTCTGTAATGTTATCTGTTATTCGTTCAAATAAATTCTTAACAGAATTAAGGAAATTTAAAAATTAAAAAAGCGTGCCATCCCCCACCCTTAAAAAATGGAGATTTTAATTTCTTAACGCCGAAGAAAAAACTTGCTCACTATCGTTCGCACCACGCCTTGCAGTCTCTCACTTCGTTCGGGGCGTTGAACAGACATGCCGATGTTATATCCAATAAAATTTGAGTTCCTTAGACTAAAACGAGGGGGAGTTCCGTACGAAGAAGGCGAGAAAACCTAACTACCTTTAAAAAGAGAAAACATTTCAGATATTTCTTTTCTACCTGAACCTACTAATAAAAATGCACCAATAGCCATCATTATCAAAGAAGTATAATTTTCACATTTTAAGAATAATGCTCCAAATATTATCAAACCTATACCTGCCACTAATTGAATAATCAGTACAATTAATCCAATTGTCTCTTTAGTATTTTTTTTCATCTTCCACTAAATTGTTTCATTATTCCAATAATTATTAAGATCCACCCAATTTGGTTACCCTGCGAAACTAGGATTATCCCTACTAAAAATAATCCTGCTGAAAAAATATCGAGATTTCCAAAATTGAACCTTTGACCTTTTTTATTCATCTTAATTCTCCAAATATTGAACTTCTGCTTCACTATCATTAATCGTTTTCTGGGGCGGATTTAACCTTTTCTTGATAATTGGTAGATACTTTTTCTCTTTTTCTATTCCGATAGAATTCCTACCATATGATTTAGCCACAAACGAGGTAGTACCTGAACCTACAAAAGGATCTAAAATAGTATCCCCTTCTTTAGAACATGCTAAAATAATTCTTTTTAATAATTCAACTGGTTTTTGTGTCGGGTGTTCTCCTGCCCACTTTTCACTTTTTGGAGTTAAGGGAATTTCCCAGACATTTCTCATCTGTTTTCCATTGTTCATAGTTTTCATTAAATTATAATTAAACATCCATTTTGTTTTGATATGATTTTTTGCACCCCAAATTAGATGTTCTGTGCTTTCTGTGAACATTCTGCAGGTAATATTTGGCTGAGCATTTGGTTTAAACCACACAATGCTATTATTTATTTTTGCGTCCAAATGTTGGAGTATGAATCCAAGCTGGTAAATATTATGGAATGAACCACAAACCCAAATACTTCCACCATGTTTTAAAACTCTCATACATTCAGTAACCCATTTAATATTAAATTCAAAAAAATCATCTTTATTAAAAATATCCCATGCTTCTTGAAGAGTTATGTGCTTACTATATTTCCAACCTAAACCATTCTTTTTAGCAAGTCCATAAGGCGGATCTGCAAAGACTAAATCTACTGATTCGGCAGAAATACTTTTTAATACCTCAAGACAATCGCCCATTATGATTTTATGTTTAGTTTTCATTTTTTATTATTCTCAACCCACTCTTTCATCAGAGTATTTATCTTAGTTGATACTTTAATATCGTTATTCTCACATAACTCCTTAAATTTATCTAAAACTTCTTTGTCTACTGTTATGTTTACTGGTACTTTTGGCATTTTTACCTCTTATGATCATTTCTATCTATTAATAGCTATAAATATACATAATGTATATATAAATATTAGCTTTTTGAAAAGCTATGTCCAAAGATGATAAAATATATGAAGAATATTCAATAAACTTTGATCTCAAATCTAATTCTAGAGAGAAACTAAGAAAAGAAACAGTAGATAAATTTCTTTCAGAAAAAGGAGGATATTGGAAAGACGGCAAAAAATATGTAACTCGATACAAATATTATGTTGAAAACCTAAAAGATGGCAGAAGAATATTTTTACTAAGACCAACTTTTCTAAATAAGGGCATTGATTTTCAAGTATGGGTTGAAAAAATGGATGGTGTTGAAGATAAACGTCCTAGTCATAAAGATGTATTTAGGGAGATAGAGATAAAGAAAAAGGAAAATCCCAAAGATTTTGCTATCTTAATGAAAGCCATAGATGAAGTCTGGAATTGTTCTGAGCCAGATGATGTTTTAAAAACAAGAAAAATGATTTTTAAAGAAGGCTTTCAAGTTGAAATGTTGCTAAAAATTCTTAAATGGTTATTTATCGAGCAGGATATTACTTATTGGAATTATGATGGAAGAGGAATGTTAAAGTTAGCAATTGAAGAAAAAGCTAAACTTTAAAGAAGGTTTTCTCACTTTGATACTTGTTCTCGATGTATCGCTTCGCTCTTTTTTAAGGAACGAACTCCCCCCCAGTCCTTCGGACATATAGACTCGCTACGCTCGAAATTTATCTGAACTTAAACACAACTCTGCGGACGCAGGTTTCCAGAACTCCGCTTCGCTCGTAACTGGAAACGAACTTAACAAGGATTTAGAGGGATTTTCTTGCAGAAAATCACCCAAATTAAAATTTTATGGGTTGCCTCAAAATTTTAACTTCTCTTAATCGCGATGTTAAACTTCTTTTCACACCCACTTCAATGTTCTTGATGGAGAATGGTACTTCATATCTCCTTGCATACGCAGCTCAAACATTTTCTTATGATATTCATAAAATTTATTTTTTGTTCCATATTTATCTGCAATATTCTTATAGGTATTCCATGCTTTCATGTAATCAGTAGCAGTTTTAGCATTTGGGTTTTTTTTCCCAGTCATCAGATATGATTCTATCTCTTCAAAGACCCAAGGATTAGCAACTGCGGCGCGTGCTATCATTACTGCACTGCACCCAATATCTAACATTTTCTTGGCACTAGGTCCATCAACCACTAATCCATTTCCTACAATTGGTATTTTTGCTTTAGAAATAATTTCCTGCAAGGCTTTCCAGTCAATAGGAGCCATAGAAGCACCAGCAACAGTTTTTGAGTGAACTATAACATAATCTAAACCTATATCATTGGCGATTTCAATTACCTTTAGATATACTTTTTGTTTTTTTTCTATCTCATTCAAGCCAAGTCTTATTTTTATTCCGCATGGAAGAGGTGATTCTTTCTGCAATGTAGTTAGCAGCTCTTTCATCTTGACAGTCCGTTTCAGCAAGGCAGGACCTTGGCCAAGATTAATTATCATGGGAGAAGGACAGCCAAAATTTAAGTCAATAACAGAAATGTTGGAAAACCTCCCATCTTTTATTTCTATTCCTTCTTTAATGACAGCCATAGCTTTTTGGAGAATTTCTTTCTTACTTACTAAAAGCTGAAGGCCTGTCTTAACAGAAGAAGTATATGTATCGACTAAACTTAAGGTAGCTTTATTTCCTTGAACTAAAGCAGATGCTCTAACCATCTCGGTAAAAGTAAGAGAAGCACCATGCTGATAGCAGAGAGTCCTAAATCCCAGATCTGAAACGCTTTCCATAGGTGAAAGCCAGAGCTTGCCGAAAGTATCCATAGTAGAAGAAGAATAAGATTTATTATTTAAATTATCACTTTAATTTATAAAGTAGCTCTGCACATCTGTAGTATAGAAAATTAATTTTGGTATCTTTCTGGCAGTCCATCCTCTAGCTTCGCAGGGTTGCTATCGCTCAAACATACATTTAATAAGTTCACCATAAGTTTATAAACCAATATATCAAATGTTTAAAGGGATTAATGCAAAGGAAAGATGAAGAATTTTAGCAGGGATAATAGGGGGGGCAGAAGGGATTTTAATAGGCCTAAGAGAAGAGATTCTGAAAGATCAGGTTTCGAAAAAGAGATGCATGAAGTAACATGTGATGGATGCGGAGAGAGATGCAAAGTTCCTTTCAGGCCTACTGAAGGCAAGCCTGTTTACTGCAATGATTGTTTTAAAAGCGGCGGAAGGTCTGAATCAAAAAAACCTAATCAGTTTAAAAAAGAATTTGAGCAGATAAACAGCAAACTTGATGAAATATTAGACATACTTGAATCTGATTAATCAAAAATTATAGATTAAATATATAAAAAATAGAAAAGTATTTAAGTTAATCAATATAATTCAAGTATGTGGTAAAGTATTCATTGGTAATATATCTAGATGCAAAATTAACTCAAA
>JAGVZH010000001.1:0-6679 GCA_018302745.1 Candidatus Woesearchaeota archaeon | reverse complement strand
CTATCTATCTTAACTGGTTCTAGAGCATCTTTAAATTTTTGGGAGCCACACATTACCATTGGAGCTGGAGTTGAAGTAACTGATAAAGATTTTAGTTCATTTTGTAAAGAGATTGAAGAAGCAATAAAAAATCTTAAACCATTTAAGGTGAAAATAAAGAATTATGGCTTTATGGACAATTGGATGGGAGGGAAATTAAAAGGATATGCAAAATATGTAATTTATCTTAATATAATAAAAAATAAGAAATTACAAAATTTATTTTTAGTTATAAAAGAAAAAGTTACTGATAAAAGAACTTTATTTTATGGTCAAATTTCTTCATATAACCCCCATTTAACTGTAGCATTTAAAGATTTAGATAAAAAATCTTTTTTTAAAGCAAAAGAAATTTTTAAAAAAGAAAAATTTGAAGATGAAATTTTAGTTGACCATATAGCTCTTGCTAAAGAAAATAAAAAAGGCCGATGGAAAGAGTGTAAAAAATTCGAATTTTAACAGCCATTTTCCTAACTCTCGCTATCCCTTTGAGATGATGCACTAGAATTCAGTCCCTAACAGGAGAGTTTTAACAGTGTGATCATGATATTATCCAAGGCAGAAAAATAAAAAAATAGAAAAAAAATTTTTATTTAAGTTAACATAAAATAGATTTATTCCTTTTTAACATTAACTGCTTTTGGGCCTCTGTCGCCTTCTTCAACGTCAAATGTAACAGAGTCATTCTCTCTTAACATTACGCCTTGCTCTAAAGCTGTCTGATGGACAAAATACTCATTTCCATCTTCTCCGGCAACGAAACCAAAACCTTTCATCTTATTGAAAAATTTTACTGTTCCTTTCATCTTCTCCTCCTATAGCTTATTTATCTATTGGTGATTTAATAGACTATGATCTCCTGTGTTTATGAAAGAATTTTCTCCTTCCTTGCGCATGAACTCTTTCTCTTTCATGCCTTGGTTTAAAAGTCTCTATTTTTTCTAAAAAAGGCTTTTTCATATTTTCAATGCTAAACCTGTATTCTCTATGTATTCTTGAAAAATTGTCATGATCGTGGTTTGATAAAAGATTAACTACTTTTCCAGACTGGCCCGCTCTTGCTGTTCTTCCAATTCTATGGACATAGTCCTTTGGGTCTCTTGGAATCTCATAATTATAAACATGGGATATATTATCAATATGCAGCCCTCTTGAAGCAACATCAGTGCATATCAATACTCCAACCTTGGCATTATTAAAAAGGTCAATAGACTTAAGCCTTTTATTCTGGGATAATCCTCCATGGATTGCCATCGCGCTGATTCCATTTTTCTGCAGATTTTTTGCAACAATATCAGTGGATCTTCTTGAATTGCAGAAGACCATGACTAGCCCAGATTTTTCCTGCTTTAATAGATGGATTAATAATGATAATTTTAAGTTATTTGAAACATCATAGAATACCTGCTTAAGCTTATTTGCATCAACATGCTTTGTTACAAAAACCTTAATAGGATTTTTCATATATCTGTGGATTAAGTCGGATATCTGAGAAGATATTGTTGCTGAGAAAAATAAGTTCTGCCTTTGTTTTGGGCAATTCTGGATTATTTTTTCAACATCATCTATAAATCCCATGTCAAGCATCCTGTCTACTTCGTCAAGAACCAATAGCTTAACATTAGACAGGTTAATTGTTCTCTGTCTCATATGATCCAATAATCTTCCTGGTGTTGCAACAACAACATCCGCAATCCTTGCGCCATCTATTTGAGGATTCATTGAAACTCCTCCATAGATTGCTATAACATTAAGCTGTCTGGAGATATCTTTCAGTGATCTCTTAACCTGCTCTGCTAATTCCCTTGTAGGTGTTAAGATTAATGCTTGTATGCCTTTTTTAGGCAGTACATACTGAAAAACTCCGCATCCAAATGCAAGTGTTTTTCCTGAGCCAGTTGCTGATTCCCCTACAACATCCTTTCCTTCAATAATAGAAGGGATAGATCTAGCCTGAATCTCAGTAGGAGTTGTAAATCCCAACTTCTTTATTGATGCTAATAGCTCATTGCTTAAATTAAGCTCTTCAAATGATTTCATATTCATATTCAGCACTTGTACAGAAAAAGCAAAATGATGTTACTCAAGTGCCTTTTCAAAAATGCTCTTATAGATTAATATCTTTTTTAGCCATTTATAAAGCTTTGCTTATTTTTCATGATAGCTGCCTAAAAATTCAATATCATCTTTTTTAAAGTATGAATCAAAAAACCTATGGCTTAATGGATTATTCTCATGTACTGCATTATAGAGGTAATATGCCATGGTCTCTGCTTGCTGCTCCATAAACAGAATAGAAAAAAATGAATTAAGCTGATAAAGTCCTAAATCATGCTGTATTGAATGAGCTATTTCATGGTAAATTGTTCTTAAACCGAAATTATTCCTGCCGATTGCTATTTCTCTCCTTGCAGGATCACAAAAACCGCTGCAATTAACTTGGGTATTAACAAGATTATAGCCTGATAAATAACCAACAATGTCTCTGTCTAATAATTCCTCTGAAATTCCTCTGAATACTCTAATTCCAGAAGCAGTAAAAAAACCGTTTCTTGGCTTCGCTATGCTCTTTAGATTCTTTAATAATGTACCCATATTATTCACCTAGAAGTTTAGAAAGTAATTTGATACCTTGGACTTCTGCCCCTTATCAGTCAATTTTCTTCTGTTTATAAGCTTTTTCTGGTCTATAAAACATAAAAATTTAAGTACTAAATAATAAGATTAAAGTAATGCTTTACTCAGAGAAAAAATAAAAAAGTGATCATCTTGAAAAAATTAAGGCAAAGCTCTTCATAATATTATCAAAAAGCGATATAAGCATACCATACATTTTAGGTGAAGATATGATAAAAAATCTAAAAAGCTCAAAAATTGATTACTCATCTAAAATTCATTATCATCTATCCCATTTAATGGTGCTTGTTCTCTACCTTATAAGATTAGGTCCTCTGTATAATTTTTTGAAAGATGAATAGTCCTAAGCCAATGTCAAGAAAAGAGTTATTAGCTCAGGAAGAGTGCTGTGGGTCAATATGCACAAACTGCCCTTACCTTCCTAAATATATTAAAGGCTCTAAAGAAATAGATATTATTTCTTAAGGTAATACCAAAGAATCCCTATAACAATGAGATCAAATAATCCTGCATATAGATACATATTTCCTTTAATCTCTAAGAATTCTATTCCATATGCATAATAAAATGCTACAAATATCAAATCAACTATAAATAATCCTAAAAATAAAGCAATCCATGTTTTTCCGGTTCTTTTTGCTATGGAAGTCCAGTTCTGCCAAATCAGATATCCTAATAGTACTAGTGCAGCAACACTTAGCCACATTGGAATTGGAAATGATCCTGCTATAAGAGAAGTCTGAAAAATCAGCCTTAATAAATGAATTATAAATACAGTTAAGAAAATAATTGTGTTGACCAAAAATAGAGTATTTGTTTTAAATTTCATAAATTTTAATAGTCATCCTTAAATATAAACTTTTCTATAAAGGATTTCTTATTCAAATTTAATGCTTAAAAGAAATTAAATTCTGCAGACTTCTGCTGTTCTTTCCTGATTCTTAAAAGACCAGTTTAAGATAGCCTCTGCCTGATGAACAGTAAGTTTCATTTCAAATAAGAATCTGTCTATATTGGAATCATCTGGAAGAGCATTCTGCTTATGAATGATTCTTCTAAGTTTTAAATATTTATCAAATAAGGCATCGTATAGATGATCTGTTATTGTTATTAAATCTCTTTCCCACTGAGTGTAATTAAAATTTCTTCTTTTCATACTGCTTCCTAGTTCTTCAATTATATCCTCTCTCGCATAAGATATTTCTGAAACAAGCCTGTCTGCAGAATTATAGGCTTTGAGCTCAGTAAGCAAGCTTTTATCTATGGAACTGCTGTTTTTGTAAGTCACTTCATGCATAAAAGAATTTCTTTAATATCATTAATAAGCTTTATTATAGTCCAATAGATATAATTTAAATATTAGTTCGCTATAAATATTTATGTGGAACAACTAAAAAAGTTGGATACAGAATTAAAAATAAGAGGCTTTAGCAAAAATACTTTAAGCTCATATATGTTCCATAATAAGAAATTCCTGGGTTTTATTAAAAAAGATATTAATGAAACAGATGAGGATGATATAAAATGCTATTTGGCATATCTAACATCAGATAGGAATCTTTCCAACAGTTCGGTAGCATTGGCAAAAGCTGCAATAACTTTCTTTTACAATGAGATACTGCACAAGAACATAAAAATAAAATCCTCAAAAATACCAAAAACAGTCCCAGTTGTTCTTACAAAGGATGAAGTCAGGGCTTTAATTGGCAATACTTCAAATAAAAAACACAGATTGATAATAAAACTGCTTTATTCCTCTGGATTAAGGCTGAGCGAATGTGTTAACCTAAAAATAGAGGATATGGATTTAAAAGAGAAAGTAGGCTGGGTCAGGTCTGGAAAAGGAAAAAAAGACAGGATATTCATTTTATCTGAAAATTTGATAAAAGATATTGAAGATTACATCCAAGAGAAGAAAATAGAAAAAGGAAATATTTTCTTGGGCTGGAATAACAAGACAATTTCAAAAAGAACGATACAAAAGCTCATTGGTTTAGCTGCAGAAAAAGCTAAAATCAAAAAAAATGTTCATGTTCATACATTAAGGCATTCTTATGCAACACATTTGTTAGAATCAGGTACAGACATTAGGTATATTCAGGAGTTGCTTGGTCATGCAGACCTGTCAACTACACAAATTTACACAAAAGTTTCAAAAGAAGATTTAAAAAAAATTAAAAGCCCTTTAGACAATCTGTGAAAATGGAACAAATATTGCAGGTATTCCAGTATATGGCAGATCCTGATGAGAGGTTATTGGACATATTTATATATTCTCTTTGTAAAGATTCAAAAGTTTATGGGAGTGCTTTTAATTATGGCTTGGAAGATTTTAGAGAAAACAGAATAATATGGGTTAGAAAAAGACAAAGTATTTTATACAACTTTGAGAATGATATCTTAAAATTATGCAGAGAAAGAGATCATCAGCCTATAAGATTAAATAATCCTGTTCATAATATATTTGCTTTGAGTTATAATAATTTTATTTCTTTATGCGAAATAATCACAAGATTGCATTTTCATGAATTTGCAAAGCCTCTAAAAAATGAATTGCCTGCTGATATAAAATATTTTATATATCAAACAGATGAACCCTCTTTAGATATAAAATTAGAGAAAAAAAGAAATTAAAAATTATCTTCTCCTTGAAGATTTCTTTCTTCCGCCTCTTGACATCTTGGCCCTGCTGACATCTCCAGCCTTATCTAAGAAGTAAAGATAACCGCTTTGTTTTTTGACACCAGCTTTAGCAACAGTTTCAATTTTTCCGCCGCCTTTTTTTCTTCCGCGAGCCATTTTAGCCCTTCCTACATCTCCCTTCTTTGTAACGAAGTAAAGATAACCTTTCTGCCTTTTCACACCAACTTTAGCAACTTTTTCTGCCATTTATTTTTCCTCCTTTTTGAAAAACGTTAATTATAGCCTCTTAAGGAAGTTTATAAACTTTTTTATATGCAGAATATCGTCGATAATTACTAAAAAGTAAATAAAAAAAAAGAAAATTATAAATCATGAGGCATCAATGTTTTCCTTTTGTTTTGCAATGCCCTTCTTTCAGCATCTTTTATCATTGCCTCTACTTTCTTGCTTAAAGCATCAGCAAAATCTCCTGCAACATTGCACTTTGTGCAGTCCTTTATTTTGCTTCTTACAACCAATAGCTCTGCCATCTTGCACCCCCTTTTAATACATTGAAAGCAATAAATTGTTTTTAATTTATATAACTTCCTATAACAAGGTCTTTACTTTATCAATATGATCTGCTATCCTTGTTCCTTTGTCTGTTAACTTAATAGTCTTTATTCTTCCCTGTTTTTCAAAAGAAACTAGTCCAGATCTCTCCATTTCCTGCAGTATTTTTACAGTATGAGAATATGTGCAATCAACCTCTTTCGCTAAAATGCTGCCATATCTGCTTTTGACATTATTTTTCAAACAAACTAGAATCATAGACTTTTTTTTTCTAAAAAACACTTCAAAAATATCTTTCTTTTTAACCAATTTACTAACCCCCAAATTTATTTCACCTATCTTTTATAAAATACATATTTTTAAAGATATATTTAAAGCTTTGCTTTTTACTACTACTTTCCAAGAAAACATTTTTATTTTCCGAAATAACCTTTTTTACAATATTTCTTCCTGCGTAAGTTTGTTATGGGAAACTTAGTTAAAAAATTATCTAAAGCGCTTATAGACGCAGCAATACAATCCAATAAAAAGCTTTAAATAAACCCCTAAAATAAATAAGATATGCTTGATATAAGATTTATTGCAGATAATCCGGATATTATAAAAGAGAATATTAAAAAGAAGTTTCAAAATGATTTACTGCCTTTGGTAGATAGTCTAATAAAAGATTACAAGGATTCTTTGAAATTAAAAAAAGATATAGAAGAGTTGAGGCATAGGAGAAACAGCCTTTCTCAGGAGATTAATAAGCTTCTAAAAGAAAATAAACCAATAGAAAAGCAGAAGAAAGAAGCCAGGCAAATACCTG